>JAIETI010000111.1 GCA_019745365.1 Gemmatimonadaceae bacterium
TCTCAGCTGGGAGCGGGAGCACGGCGGCGGCGATCTGCTGCTCCACCGGGGGGACGGACTGGGCTTGCGCCGCTGCAGCGATGAGGAAGAGGAGGGCGAGTCTGCGTGTCATCGATCTACGGTTCGAGTGAGGGTGCCTACGGTTCACGACCAGGGACGTGCATCGACTGCGCATAGCTCACGCCGTAGCGCTTCAGCTGCTCGGGGGGGCACCCGGGCCAGCTCGCCATCGGCTGATTCCCGCGATAGCCGATGTCGCGTACCCCGATCCGGCTCGTCCAGAAGCCGCTCGAGGTCAGGTCGCGGAAGCGCGTGAAGAAATCAGCGCCGGGCTTCATCGCGGCAGGCGCGGTCTTCGGAAAGGCGATCACATCGAGCAACGCACGGCGCTGCGCATCGGTCGCACTGATCCACCCTGCGCCGAACCGCGCGCGGCACGCGCCATTCACCCAACCCAGCCCATCGCGCATCCACCGCTGGCTCGTCGGGTACTCCATCATGATGAAGTCCATGAACTCCGGCACGGCCGCGTCCGTGGCACTACCGCTACGCCTGTCGCGCGGGATCACATAGTCCGCGAGCGATCGCACCATCCGCCACTCGTCGCTCGTGAAGAAGCGCGGGGTGAAGGGCACCTTGGTCGCGGCCGCGCGCTGCACCGCCTGATGTGCATGCTCGGCGAACTCCTCGGCGCGCTCGAACTCGAGGCCAAGTGCCGCGAGCGGTAGTCCCGCCATCAGCTTCACCGTCGCGCGACGCTCGGGGTCGGCATCGTCGTGTGCGAGGATCGGAAGTTCGCTCATAGCCGCCCCGCCTTGCGCTCGCTCGTGATGTAGGCGCTCGTGCGCATCGCGAGCGCGAGGATGGTCCACGTCGGGTTCTTGTCCGCCTGACTCACGAAGGGGCCGCCGTCGGCGAGGAAGAGATTCTTACAATCCCACGCCTGGCAGTTGGCGTTGAGCGCGGAGCGCGAGGCGTCGCTCCCCATGCGCACGGTGCCGAGTTCGTGGATGATCGAGCCGCCGTTGGAGATCCCGTACCCTTGCTCGGCCGTCGGCATCGGGCTCCACACCTCGCCGCCCATCTCGGCCACGAGCGAGCGGAAGGTCTCCTGCATGTGCTTCACCTGACGATACTCATGGTCGCTCCAGTTCCAGTGGAACTTGAGCACCGGGATGCCGAAGCGGTCCTTCACCTCGGGGTCGAGCTCGCAGTAGCAATCGGCGTTGGGGATCTGCTCGCCGCGTCCAGAGAAGCCGATCGTCGTCCCCCAGTAGCGACGGTAGTCGTCCTTCAAGCCCGCGCCGTAGCCATGGAAGGCAGGGTAGTTGTGGATGCCGCCCATGAAGCCGTACGACGGCATGTCGAAGCCGCCCCACACCTCGATGTGATAGCCGCGCGGGAAGTCGAGCTTCTTGTTGTCGAGCCACCACGGCATGTACACGTGCGCGTCGTTCGCGCCGTCGCAGTTGTGCGGCACCTTGTCGGCCAGCTTGGGGATGAACCCGCCGACGTCGGTCCCCGTGGTGTCGGTGAGATACTTCCCGACCACGCCGCTCGCATTCGCAAGTCCCTGCGGATGTTGCGACGACTTGGAGTTGAGGAGGATGCGCGCCGACTCACACGCGCTCGCGGCGAGGACCACCACGCGCCCTTTCACATGCTCGTCGGCGCCGGTGCGCTTGTTGATGTAGCTCACGCCGGTCGCCAGCCCATCGGGCCCGACGGTGACCTCGCGCGCCATCGCATCCGTGACGATCGTGAGCCGCCCCGTCTTCTGCGCCGGAAAGAGGAGCACGTTCGGCGATGAGAAATTCGAGTTCGTCATGCAGCCGCGATTGCACTGTCCGCAGTAGTGGCAGGGCGCGCGACCGTTCAGCGGCTTGGTGATCACCGACATCCGCATCGGGATGCACCACACGCCAAGGCGGTCAGCGGCCTGCTTCACGACCAACTCATAGCAGCGCGGCTTCGGCGGCGGATGAAAGCGGCCGTCGGGGTGGTTCGGGAGGTTCTCGACGCTCCCGAAGATCCCGATCAGGTCATCGACCTTGTCGTAGTACGGCGCGAGCTCGTCGTAGCTGATCGGCCAATCGTCGCCGAGGCCGTCGATCGACGCGCGCTTGAAGTCGTCCGGACCGAAGCGGAGCGAGATGCGCCCCCAGTGGTTCGTGCGGCCGCCGAGCATACGGGCGCGCCACCAATCGAACTTCGTCCCCTCCGCCTTCGTGTAGGGCTCACCGGGGACCTGCCACCCGCCGATGCAGGCGTCGAACTCGCCGAACGGACGCTCACTCGTTGACGCGCCGCGCCGCGGCGTGTCGTACGGCATCTTGAGCATCGCGGAGTCCTTGGTGTTGTCCCACCACCCACCGGCTTCGAGCACGCAGACGGTGGCGCCCGCTTTGGTGAGCTCGTACGCGGCCATCCCTCCGCCGGCGCCGGAGCCCACGATGACCACGTCGTATTGGAGTCGTCGAGGTTCGCGCATAGAGCGCGAAGATGCCACCTGCGCGGCTAGATGTCGAGCGCGGCGAGTGCCTGATACGAGGCGCGGATCGATCGCACCGGGTCTGCGGGCTCGTCGTGCTCGACGAAGACGTGCCGCACACCCGCGCGTTCCCGCCGACGTAGGATCGCGCCCCAGTCGATCCGCCCCGCGCCGACATCGCGCATCTCATGCCCTGGTGGACCACCGGAATCTTTCACGTGCAGCGAGACGAAACGACGGGGGAAACGCGCGAAGTAGTCGAGTGGGTCGGCGCCGCCGAGCACGGTCCAGTACACATCCAGTTGGAACGCGACGACGGTGGGGTCCGTGCGCCCGAGCCACCGATCCAGCGGCCGTACCCCATCGACTGGTCGCACCTCTGCGCCGTGATTGTGATACGCGAAACGAAGCCCCGCCGCGCGGCACCGCTCACCGATCGCGGCGAAGCGCGGGAGGTACGAGTCAATCCCCTCGACCGAGCGCAGCGTCGCCGGCGGGAGCCAGGGGAGGATAACCGTCTCGTGGCCGAGCGCGTGCGCCTCGTCGATGGTGCGGGCGAGCGCGTCCCCTTCGAGCGCTTCAAGGCCGACGTGCGTGGAGGGGGCGCGTAGTCCAAGCGCATCGAGTCGTCGACGAACGTCCGAGGGCTTTCGGCCGAACAGCCCCGCGAACTCCACATCGCGATAGCCGATCTCCGCGACGAGAGCCAGCGTGCGGTCCATGTCCGCTGCCATCAGCGAGCGCACGGTGTACAGCTGCACCCCGATCCGATCGAGCCGCGCCGCCTGCGCTCGGCGCGGGAACAGCGCCGAACCGGCGATCGCACTCGCGGTGACGAGGAAGTGTCGACGCTTCATCGGGGCTACGGTGCGAGTGCGGCCGGGCCGAGCGTGCCGACCGAGGCGTGGCTCGACGTGGTCAATCGACGATGGTAGTCGATCTGCCCGAGGTGGTAGGTGAGGTGCGCGGCCAGGTGGATGAGGAACGCGTCGGTGGGTGGCTGCATGCCGCCGACCGCCAAGGGATACCGCTCGTTCAGCCGCTCAGGAGCGAGCGCACGAAGGGTGCTCTCCACCTCGCCACGAGCGGTGCTCAATCGCGCCGCGAGTTCCGCACGCGGGAGGTCGCGCAGCGCGAACTCCGCCTCGCAATCGCGCACGAAGCCAGTTCCGCCGAGCACCGCCCCGATGAAGTGCCGGAGATTCCCCTCGAGGTGGAGCGCGAGCGTCCCCGCGCTATTCGGCGCGCCCGCGGGGAGCTGCCACACGCTCGCGTCGTCGGGGTAGGCCTCGAGTTCGGCGATCACACCGTTCAGGTCGCGGACGAGGATCACACGCAGGGCGTCGAGCATCAGCGCTCCACTTTGGAATACAGGTTGGTTCCCTTATTGTAGCGCTTCACGCAGCGAGGTCGCGATCGCACTCGCACCGAGCGCGGTCATCGCCACGCCGACGGCGGCTGCGATCGCGGTGAGCCAGCGCGGGAGCGTTCCGGCTGGGACGAGCGCGTGTCGACGCGCCGCGAGGAGCACGGCGCCGATGGAGAGCGGAAGGACGAGGCCGTTGAGGAGCCCCACGAGCACCAGCACGCGCACCGGGCGACCGACCATCAGGAAGATCACGGTCGAGAGCGCGATGAACGCGATCACCACGCGCGGCCACTGGCGCTCGATCGCCGGTGCGCGCCGGAGAAAACTCACGCTCGTGTAGGCCGATCCGACGATCGAGGTGACCGCGGCGGCCCACATGACCAGTCCGAAGGCACGCGATCCGAGCGGGCCCGTCGCCGCATCGAACACGGCGGCCGCGGGGTTCGTGGTGCCGAGCGCCACGCCGCGCGACACGACCGCGAGCGCGGCGAGGAAGAGCGCGACGCGCATCACCGACGCGATGCCGATCGCTGTTCCCGCCGCGCGCGTCGCGAGCGGGAGCGCGCTCGGACCTCGCACGCCGGCGTCCAACAGGCGGTGGGCACCTGCGAAGGTGATGTACCCACCCACGGTGCCACCGACGATCGTGACGATCGCAACGGCATCGAGCGCGACAGGAGCGATCGATCGTACTGCGGCCTCGCCCCAGGGCGGAGCCGCGCTGATGGCAACGCCCCAAGTGACCACGACCATCACCACGCCGAGCACGAGTGCGAACCGATCCATCGCGCGCCCGGCCTCTTTCACCACGAAGAGGAGCACCGCGATCGACGCACTCAGGATCACTGCCGCGTCGAGCGGTATCCCAGTCAGGAGTCGGAGCCC
Source organism: Gemmatimonadaceae bacterium (assembly GCA_019745365.1). GTDB lineage: Bacteria > Gemmatimonadota > Gemmatimonadetes > Gemmatimonadales > Gemmatimonadaceae > JAIETI01. The sequence goes on from JAIETI010000111.1 coordinate 4,746, forward strand.
AAGTCCGGCCCCCGCGACGTTGCCGACGTTGAAGGCGAGTCCCCCCGCGACCACGAGGAGCGAGAGGACTTTGCCGAGCCCCGGGAGCACCCGGTCGGCAAGAACGTCCGCCCGCTCGCCCGAGGCGACCAGCACCCGCCAGATGGTGAGCTGTGCCGCGAGGTCGAAGAGGATCGACACCAGGATCGCGAACCCGAAACTCGCCCCCAGCCGCTCGGTGAAGACCGCGGTTTGCGTCAGGAATCCCGGCCCGATCGCCGAGGTCGCCATGAGGAACGCGGCGCCGAGGAGCAACCGACGCTCCTCCCCCCGGAGAGTGGTTCCCGTCGTTCCTGTAGTTCCTGTGGTTCCTGTAGTTCCTGTGGTTCCTGTGATTCCGGGCACCCCCAATCCTGCCTTCATGAGCGTCTTCTGTCCAACGGCTAGTCTGGCGCGATTCTCGCAGTCAGCGTATCTCCCACACACGCCCCGAATACGGAGCCAGTCGCGATGCCCAACCAACTGATCGACTACATCGCGTCGGGCGAGACCACTGGGGATGAGTATCTCCACGGGCTCCTGCGCGAGACCGTGCGAGTGGCCGGCGCGGACGCGGGCTTTGTGGGTGAGTTCAGCGGCGAGTACGACCGTGTCCAAGTGAAGGTCTTGGCGGGTGACGGCGCTTTCGGCGGCCTCTCCACCTACTCGCTTGAAGGCACCCCCTGCCGTGGCGTCGTCGAGGGTGTGGCGTGCGTTTATCCGAGCAACGTCGCCCAGCAATTTCCCGAAGACGTCGGGCTCGAGCGGCTCGGCGTTCAGGGATACATCGGCGTACCACTGCGGTCGCACGACGGACGCGTGGCCGGACTGCTTGTGCTGCTCTCGCGCTCGCCGATCGCCGATCCGGACATGGTGCTGCGCTTCGCGCGGCTCGCCGGTCAACGCGCGGCCATCGAACTCGATCGCATCAAGGACCGTCGTTCGCTGCGGGAGGAACGTGACTTCAGCAGCGCACTGCTCCAGACGAGCGTGGCCGCCATCGTCGCGATCGAACCAAGCGGCGAGATCGTCTTCGCCAACGCGCAGGCCGAACGGATCCTCGGGCTCACGCGCTCGGACATCGTGGGACGCCGGTACGACGCGCCCTCCTGGCACTCCACCGCGCTCGACGGCGGGCCGTGGCCCGATGAGAACCAACCGTTCGTCCGGGTCCTCACCACCGGCGAGCCGGTGTACGATGTGCGGCACGCGATCGAGTGGAAGGACGGTCGTCGCGTGTGCCTCTCCATCAACGGCGCGCCGATCACGGATGCCGAGGGGCGCGTCACCACGCTCGTCTTCTCGATCACCGACATCACCGCCGAACTCGCGCGCGCCGCCGAGCTGGCCGCGCACGACGAGCGCTTGCGCATCCTCTCCGAAGCGGCGAGCGACTATGTCTTCTGGTTCGACCGCGAGCCCGACGGGTCGCGGACCCCGATGCAGGCTGCGGGCGCGTTCGAGCGCATCATGGGGTGCACGCCGCGCGAGTACGAAGCTCGCGGCGGCGCGGCGAAGATCGTCCACCCAGATGATCTCGCCGACCACCAGAGCTTTGTGGCCGACATCTTCGCGGGTGGGACGCGCGAGCACAGCTTTCGCTTTCGCCGAGCGGATGGCCAAGAGCGGTGGCTCCACATCGTCGCCCGCGGGGTGCATGATCGCCACGTGCCGGGGCGCATGCGCGTCGTCGGTGCGGCGCAGGACGTCACGGAGCGCCGCAAACTCGAAGAGAAACTCGCGCACAGCCAACGACTCGAAGCGACCGGGCGCCTCGCCGGCGGTGTCGCCCATGACTTCAACAACCTCCTCGTCGCGATCCTCGGCGAGGCGGAGATCGCCCGCGCCTCGCTCCCCGAACACGATCCGGTGCACCGCGCGCTCCGCGCCATCGAAGACACCGCTGCACGTGCGACCGCGGTCACGCGCCAGTTGCTCGCGCTCGCGCGCAATCAACCCGTGGCGCCGCGCGTCATCGACGCGCTTGCGACGGTGCGCGGACTGCACGCGTTGGCGCATCGGTTGCTGGGTGAGCAGATCACGGTCGCGTTCGAGCTTGAGCAGGAACCGGTGCCGATCCGCATCGATCCCTCGCAGTTCGAACAGATCCTCATCAACCTGTTCGTCAACGCGCGCGATGCGATGAGCACCGGCGGGCGCCTCGTGGTCCGCGGCACGCGCGACGCGGCAGGGCTCCTCCTGACCGTGCGTGACTCGGGGAGCGGGATCGATCCGACGGTGCTCGCGCGCATCTTCGATCCGTTCTTCACCACGAAGGAGCACGGGCGCGGGACGGGGCTCGGACTCTCGATCTGCGCTGAGATCGCCGTGGCCTATGACGGAGCGATCACCGCCGCGAACGCCCCCGATGGGGGCGCCGTCTTCACCATCCGCTTCCCCTTCGCCTCGGCCGCGATCGAAGCGCCGCGCACCGCACCGGCGCTCACACCCGCAGCGAGCGCGAACGAGCACGTGCTGGTCGTCGAGGACGCCGACGATATCCGCGCGCTGATCCTCCGCGTGCTGCAGCGCGCGGGGTACAGGGTCTCAGGGGCACGGAGCGTCGCGGAGGCGAAGGCGATGGTCCACGACCCGAGCATCGCTCTCCTCCTGACCGATTTCACGCTTCCGGATGGCAACGGGGCTGAGGTGGTCGGCGCTCTCCGGTCGCGCGGCGGGACGATGCCCCGGGTGATCATCAGCTCGGGATACGTCGAGGCCGACGTCGAACGTCAGTCCGTGTTGGCGCAGGCCGACGCGCTCCTCGCCAAGCCCTATCTGCCGAGCGCGCTGACCGAGCTCGTACGCGAGGTGCTCGACCGCCCGTGCTGAGCGCGCCTACTCGGCGCGCAGTTTGTCCGCGTGCTTCGCGCGCAGCTTGGCCACCTTCGGCGCGATGACGGCCGCACAGTAGGGCTGCATCGGGTTCCGGTCGAAATAGCGGTCATGGTAGCGCTCCGCGGGCCAGAAGGTCTCGAGCGCGCGCAGTTGCGTCACGAGTGGCGCGTCGAACACACGCCCCTCGGTAAGCTGCGTGAGCACCCGCCGCGCGGTTGCGTCCTGATGCGCGTCGTGCGTGAAGATCGCGGAGAGATACTGCGGGCCGATGTCGCCCCCCTGCCCATCGGCCTGCGTGGGATCGTGAATACCGAAGAACAGCTCGAGCAACGTCTCGTAGCTGACCTCGGCGGGGTCGAAGCTCACCTGGACGACCTCGATGTGCCCCGTGCGCTTGGTGCACACCTGCTCGTACGTCGGATTGGGCACGTGTCCGCCCGCGTAGCCGCTCTTCACCGCGTGCACCCCCCGGAGGCGGACGAACGCCGCCTCCAGGCACCAGAAGCATCCGCCGCCGAGCGTGGCGAGTTCCATGGGCGTGGTCACATGATCAGCGTTGGAGCGTTCCGATCACGCAGGCGCTTCTTGAACGCGGCGAGATCGTCCGCGGTGAGCTTGTCGAGCGCGGCCTTGGCGTCCTGCATCCGCTTCTTGAGCACACCGGCCACCTCCCGGTGACTCGCGTTCGGCGCCGCGTCTGAACTGGTGAGGACACCGTTCAGGTAGCCGAGCTTCTCGGCCAGCTGAAACGGCCAGCGGATCTGGTCCTGTCCTCGCCCGGTCACCTTCGTCTGGAAGAGCGTCTCTTCGAGCGCGAGGTACTTCGCGTCGAGCGAGTCGGCGCCCTTCACGAGATCGGCGGACTTCGCGTCACCACTCAGCGCGATCTTGAGCGCGGCGATCTGCCCGCGCACCTGCTCGATCTCGTTGATCATCGCGACGGTGGACTCGAAGTCGCCGAGGATATTCGTCGCAAGGGTGTGCTGCGCGGTGATGTCCGCGAGGGTGCCGTGCGAGGAGGGATCTTTGCGGACTTCGAGCGGCTGCGACTCGGAGTTGCCGCCGACGGTGATACGTACGGTGTAGCGCCCCGGCGGGACGAGCATGGAGAGGCGTCCCACCGCGGGAGCGAAGCGTCCCTCGGGGCCGGGGTTCACCTCGGGCTGCGTCTTCAACGCGACGCGCAGCTTGGCCGGCGCACTCGCGTTGGTCTGAAGATCCCACCACACGCGATTCATCCCGGCGGCGCCGGTGCCCTTCATCGTGCGCACCACCTTGCCGGACGCATCGATCAGATCGATCCCCACCGAGTCCTTCGTCTCGCTCGCGAGCCAGTAGTGGAGCGACGCGCCGTAGGACGGGTTCGTCCCCATCACGAGATCCTCGAAGTCGAAATACGGCGCATCGAGATCGCGGAAGCGCCATGCCTCGCGGGGCGTGAAGAGATGTAGTGGCTTCGCCGCGATCGTCGCGTTCATCGTGCGGAGCGGCGAGATGTCGTCGAGGATCCAGAAGCCGCGCCCGTAGGTGGCGATCACGAGGTCGTTGAAACGCTCCTGCACCGTGATCCAATAGACCGGCGCGTGCGGAAGATTGTTCTGCAACGGCTGCCAGTTCGCTCCGTCGTCGAACGACACGTACAGCCCGTTCTCCGTCCCCGCGTAGAGCAGGCCGCGGCGCACGGGATCCTCGCGCACGACATGCACGTACGAGAGCGGCGACTTCGCGATCCCGTTCACGATCAACTGCCAGCTCTTTCCGTAGTCGGTGGTGCGGTAGATCCACGGGTCGCGGTTATCGACCTGGTGCCCATCGACCGAGAGATAGGCTGTTCCCTTGTCGTACTTCGAGGGTTCGATGTTGGAGATCGTCCCCCAGTCGAGAAGGCCGGTGATGTTCTTCGTCAGATCGGTCCACGTCGCGCCGCCATCGCGCGTGAGCTGCACCTTGCCATCGTTGGTGCCCGCCCAAATCACGCCCGGTTCGAGTCGCGACTCCGCAATCGCGAACACCACGCCGGCGTACTCCACGCCGATGTTGTCCGGCGTGAGCCCACCCGAGCGCTTCTGACGCGACTTGTCGTTGCGCGTGAGATCAGGAGAGATCTCCTTCCAGGTGCGTCCACCATCGGTGGTCTGATGCACATGCTGGCTCCCCACGTACACGCGATTGTGATCGTGCGGCGAGATGGTGAGCGGGAAGGTCCAGACGAAGCGATACCGGACTTCGTCCGCAGCCGATCCGATCGTCGCTTCGGGCCACACCTCGACATACTCGGTCTGCTTGTTGCGCAGATCGTGGCGCGACACGATCCCACCGACGCTCCCGAAGCCCGACGCGCTCGACCAGACGAGATTGGTGTCGACCGGATCTGGCGTCGCCCAGCCGCTCTCACCACCGCCCACCGTCTCCCAGCTCTGCCGAGGGATCCCGCCGCCGAAGAAGCTCGCGAACCGAGAATTACTCGGCCCGCGCGCCGAGGGTCCGTCCTGTCGATTGCCGTAGACGTAGTAGGGAACGCGATCGTCGACCGTGACGTGATACATCTGCGCGATCGGGAGCTCCACGCGATTCCAGGATTGGCCGCGGTTCGTCGAGATCGAGATACCACCGTCGTGGCTGACCGCCATGCGATTTCCGTTCGTCTGATCGAACCAGATGTCGTGGTGATCGCCGCCGGGGGTCTGATTGAACGACGGGTCGATGATCGTGCGGCCGCCATCGAGCGTCTTGGCCCACGAGGCGGTCGCGAAGTACGCCTCGTCGGCGTTGTCGGGCGTGGCCGCCATGCGATTGTAGTACGCCGTGCGCCCCGCGACCTGACGATCGGTGTTGACCATCTGCCAGCTCGCGCCGGCGTCGTCCGACCGCCACAGACGGCCGCGATCGGTCTCGGGCACGTTCACGGCGGGCACCCCGTCGCCGGTCTCAATGAGGGCGTACACGCGGTCGGAGTTCGCCTTGCTGAGCGCGAGGCCGATCTTCCCGACCGGCTTGGTGGGGAGTCCGTTCCCCGTGAGCCGCTTCCAGGTGGTGCCGCCGTCGGTGGACTTCCAGATGCTCGAGCCCGCGCCACCCGAGGTGCGTCCCCACGTCTTGATCTCGATCTG
>JAIETI010000105.1 GCA_019745365.1 Gemmatimonadaceae bacterium
CCTTGAGGGGCTGCTGCGCCGCCGGGACCCAGACGAGTCGATCGAGGGCGAGTTGCTCGCAGGCATCGGTCGCCGCGAGGAGGTGCCCGATATGCGGCGGATCGAAGGTGCCGCCGAACAGCCCGACGCGCATCGCTACCGGAGGACCGGCGGCTTCGCGGGCACGGTGGCCGTCGAGTCCTTCACGGCGGCGGGATCCGGGCAGACGCGCTGCACTTCCGCGTCCGTCGGATAGCTGGTCCGCAGCGTCTGGCAGGTCTCCGCGGCGTCTTCCTTGTAGTTCAGCAGCGGGTGCCGGTACGTGTCGACCATCCGCAACAGCGCCATCCGCGCATGGTCGGTGTTCGGAAAGAGGCGGACCACGTCCTTGAAGTAGATCAGCCCCGAATCGAAGGCGCGACGCCGGAAGTAGTGCATCCCGGTCTCGTAGTCCTTCGTGGCGAGCAACTCATCGACCCGTTGGTTCGCGAGCTCGGCACGCTCCCGCAGCGGCGACTCAGGATAGACGGAGAGGAGGAGGCGATACTGGATCTGCGCGGTCTGCCCATACGCCGGATCGAGCGACGGACGGCGCCACATCCGCAGATAGGCGTCACCCGCGGCGAGCAGCGCGTCGTCGCCGAGCGAATCGTCAGGGAAGGTCTCCGCGAGCTTGGTGAAGCTCTGCGCCGCGAGGAGGTTCTCGTCGCGCTTCACGTGGGCCTGACCGAGATACCACTGCGAGAGCGGTAGCAACGAATCGCGCGCGCCGAGATCGAGCGTCAGTTTCTCGAACCCCGCGACCGCGTCGTCGTACTTGTTCTTGTTGAGGCGATCGAGCGACGCGGTGAAGAGCGCGGCCGACGTCGCGTACTTGCGGGGCTGGAACGCACCGCGGCAGGCGCTCACGCTCGCGAGGAGCGCGAGCGTGAGGAGGAGCGACTGACGAGCCGAGCGAGACGGGAGTGCGATCACGTGCGTGGTTGGAGGCGCGCCGAGCCCTGGAGCCCGCGGAAGTACTCGATAGTGCGCGCCAACCCTTCGCGGAGCTGGATGGTCGGCTCCCATCCCAGCAGAGTGCGGGCGCGCGTGATGTCGGGACGGCGGACCTTCGGATCGTCCGTCGGGAGCGGGAGGGTGGTGATCGGCGCGGTGGTCCCGGTGAGTTCAACGACCAACTCCGCAAGCTGACGCACCGTGAACTCATTCGGGTTCCCGATGTTCACCGGCATCACCTCGGCCGACTGGAAGAGGCGATAGATCCCCTCCACCTCGTCGGCGACGTAGCAGAAGGAGCGGGTCTGACTTCCATCCCCGTAGATCGTGAGGGGGACGCCATTGAGCGCCTGCACGATGAGGTTCGAGACCACGCGCCCGTCGTGCGGACGCATGCGCGGGCCGTAGGTGTTGAAGATCCGCACGATGCGCGTGTCCACACCATGGGCGCGGTGGTACGCCATCGTGATCGCTTCGGCGAAGCGTTTGGCTTCGTCGTACACCCCGCGCGGGCCCACCGGGTTCACGTTCCCCCAGTACGACTCCACCTGCGGATGGATGAGCGGGTCGCCGTACACCTCACTCGTGGAGGCGAGGAAGAAGCGCGCGCCCTTCGCCTTCGCGATTCCGAGCGCGTTGTGCGTGCCGAGCGAGCCGACCTTGAGCGTCTGGATCGGAAGTTCGAGATAATCGACGGGGCTTGCCGGGGAGGCGAAGTGGAGCACCCCGTCGAGCGGGTCGGCGACATACGTGTACTCGCTGATGTTGTGCTTCAGGAACGAGAAGCGGTCGTTCCCCATCAGGTGCGCGATGTTGTCCGGGTGCCCGGTGATGAAGTTGTCGAGCCCGACGACCTCATGGCCATCGGCCAGGAATCGATCACAGAGGTGAGAGGCGAGGAAGCCAGCGGCTCCCGTGATCAGGACTCTCACGCCGCGCCGCGCCCGATCGAACGATAGGTGAAGCCCATCGCCTGCAGCTTGGCCGGATCGTACAGGTTGCGCCCGTCGATCAGGATCGGCTGCGCGAGCGATGCCTTGAGGCGCGCGAAGTCCGGGAAGCGGTACTCGTTCCAGTCCGTGACGACGACGAGCGCATCCGCGCCCTCGGCGGCGGCGTAGGCCGTCTCCGCGTACGCAATCGTATCACCGAGCCGCCGCTCCGCTTCGCGCCGTGCTTCGGGGTCGTGGGCCACGACCGTCGCGCCCGCCTCGCGCAGCTGCGCGATCAGCGTGAGCGACGGGGCCTCGCGCATGTCGTCCGTCTGCGGCTTGAACGCCAATCCCCAAATCGCGATGCGTGCACCGCGGAGGCGGTCGCCGAGCACCGCGTGCAGCTTCTCGAAGAGTCGGTGCTTCTGCCGATCGTTCGCGCGCTCCACCGCGTCGAGTACCTGCATGGGCGCGCCGAGTTCGTGCGAGGTCTTGAGCAGCGCCTTCACATCCTTCGGAAAACAGCTGCCGCCGTAGCCCGGCCCGGGAAAGAGGAAGCTCGACCCAATCCGCGAGTCGGAGCCGATCCCCTTGCGGACCAGATCGACATTCGCGCCGGCACGCTCGCAGAGATTCGCGATCTCATTCATGAACGAGATGCGCGTCGCGAGCATGGCGTTCGCCGCGTACTTCGTCATCTCCGCGGACGGGATGTCCATGAAGATGATCGGCTTCCCCGTGCGCACGAACGGCGCGTAGAGCTCCGCCATCACCCCGCGTGCGAAATCGCTCTCCACGCCGAGGACGACGCGGTCCGGCTTCAAGAAGTCGTCGAGCGCGGCGCCTTCCTTCAGGAACTCGGGGTTGGAGCAGACGTGGAAGGGGAACTTCGCGTGCGCCGCGACCGCGGCGTGCACCTTCGCCGCCGTCCCCACGGGCACCGTGCTCTTGGTGACGACGACGCATTCTTTGGTCATGAACTGACCGATCGTGGTCGCGACCGCGAGGACATACTTGAGGTCAGCGGAGCCGTCCTCATCGGGCGGCGTGCCGACCGCGATGAAGACGACGTCGGCGTCGTCGATCGCGGCCGGGACGTCGGTCGTGAACGCGAGCCGACCAGCGGCTTGATTCCGCTCGACCATCTGATCGAGTCCGGGCTCGTAGATCGGCAGGACGTTTTGCTTCAGTCCCTCGACCTTCTTCGCATCGACGTCGGCGCAGATCACCGCGACCCCGGTCTCGGCGAAACATGCGCCCGCGACCAGGCCAACGTACCCCGTGCCCACCACCGTCACACGCATCGCTCAGCTCCCGACCGGAGTCATCGTGCCGACCGAGAGGTCGGCGGTCAGCGTCACGACGCGCGCCCGCGACGGGCGGACCCGCCGAAGCGCGTCGCGCGAATCCACGACCAGACCGGCGTGGTCCACGACGCGCTGATAGTCCACGTTCGAGTGGTCGGTGACGATCACGACCGCGTCTGCGGCCGCGAGGCGCTCCTCCGTCAGCGCGACGCCCACCGACTCGTGCCCCTCTTCGGTGAAGCGCGCCACGTGCGGGTCGTGCCATTCCACCGTCGCCCCGCTCGCTTCAAGCAGGCGGAGGATATCGAGGGCCGGACTTTCCCGCATGTCATCGATATCGCGCTTATAGGCGACGCCGAGCACTAGGATCCGGCTCCCGTTGACCGCCTTCCGATCGTCGTTCAGCGCTCGCATGACCTTATCCACGACGAACTGCGGCATCGCGGAGTTGATCTCGCTGGCGAGGTCGATGAAGCGCGTCTTGTAGTTCAGCGTCCGCATCTTCCACGCGAGGTAGTGCGGATCGAGCGGGATGCAGTGGCCGCCGATGCCAGGGCCCGGCGTGAACTTCATGAACCCGAACGGCTTCGTCGCGGCCGCGTCGATCACCTCCCACACATCGACGCCGAGCTTGTCGCAGACGATCGCCATCTCGTTCACCATCCCGATGTTCACCGACCGGAAGGTGTTCTCCAGCAACTTCACCAGCTCGGCGGCCTCGGGACTCGAGACCGGCACGACACGATCGATGCACGTCGCATACAGCGCGCTCGCCACCGCCGTGCACGCCGGTGTCATCCCGCCCAGCACCTTTGGCGTGTTCTTGGTGTTCCACTTCGGGTTGCCCGGATCGACCCGCTCGGGACTGAACGCGAGGAACACATCCTCACCGATCACAAGCCCCTTCGCCTCGAGCCGCGGCTGCAGCACGTCGCGCGTGGTGCCCGGGTAGGTGGTGCTCTCGAGCACGACCAGCATCCCGGGGTGCGCCTGCCGCCCGATCGCCTCCGCCGCGCTGATCACATACGACATGTCCGGGTCGCGCGTCTTGGCGAGCGGCGTCGGCACCGCGATCGAGATCGCGTCCGCCTCGGCGAGGCGGCGCTCGTCGGTCGTGGGCTGAAAGCGCCCACTCCCGATGTGCTTCGCGACGAGCGCCGCCGGCACATCCTGGATGTGCGACTCGCCGCGCGACAGCAGTCCAACGACACGCTCGCTGACGTCGAAACCGACGACGCGGAACCCGGCGTCGCACAGCTCCATGGCGAGCGGGAGCCCCACATAGCCGAGGCCGACGACCGCGGTCGTCGCGCTCCGATCCGCGATGCGCGCGAGAAGTCGTTCCTGCAGCGTCGGCACGGTGGCGGTCACGCGCGGAAGAACGACCGCACCGCCGCCGCCACCTCGTCCCGCTGCACCGCCGTCAGCTCCGGGAACACCGGGAGCGAGATCACTTCCTTCGAGGCGCGCTCGGCCTCAGGACACGCCCCCGCCTTGTACCCGAGGTAGGCGAAGCAGGGCTGGAGATGGAGCGGGAGCGGATAGTACACCGAGTTCCCGATCCCCTTGGCGCCGAGATGCGCCTTGAGTTCGTCGCGCTTGGTGACGCGGAGGGTGTACTGGTTGAAGATCGACTCGTTCGCGGGATCGATGTACGGCGGGGTGATCTCGGCGATGTCGGCGAAGGCCTGCGTATAGAACGCCGCGTTCTCGCGGCGCTTGGCGCTCCACCCCGCGAGGTGCGGCAGCTTGGCGCGGAGGACCGCGGCCTGCAGCGCGTCGAGCCGCGAGTTGTAGCCGACGATCTCGTGGAAGTAGGTCTTCGTGCTCCCGTGCGTCCGCAGCCGCATGAGCTCGTTGAAGATCGCCTCGTCCTGCGTCACCATCATCCCGCCGTCCCCGTAGCCACCGAGGTTCTTGGACGGGAAGAACGAGAACGTCCCGATCGTCGCGAGCTCACCCGCGATCCGCCACTCGCCGTTCACCTTGCGGCGCGCACCGATGGACTGCGCGGCGTCCTCGATGACCGGCACTCCGGGCGCGAGGCGCTGCACCTCCTCGATCGGCGCGATCTGTCCGAACAGATCGACCGGAACGATCGCCTTCGTCTGCGGCGTGACCGCCTGCGCGGCGAGGTCGGGGCGGATGTTGAAGGTCTTGGGATCGATGTCGACGAAGACCGCCTTCGCGCCGACGTTGTGGATCGCGCCGGCGGTAGCGAAGAAGGTGAAAGGCGACGTGACGATCTCGCTGCCGACGCCAGCCCCGAGGGCGCGATAGGCGAGCAAGAGCGCATCGGTGCCGTTCGCGCAGCCGACCGCGTACCTGGTCTTGGAAAGGCCGGCGACCTCGCATTCCAGCTTGGCGACCGGGTCACCAAGGATGAACGCCTGATCGTCGACGACCTGCATCACGGCGCGCACCACGTCATCCTTGATGGTCGCGTGCTGCGCCTTGAGATCGAGAAGAGGGACCGACACCTGCGGCTCCGGGGTTAAGTCGTTGTCAGCCTTGCAATTTCGCCTTTCGGCGAGCGCGGCGGAAGTGACCCTACCCTACCCGTTTGTCCCGATCCGGTTCCGAACCGACTACACCCGGTTCCGGAGGGGGAGCGGCACCTCGCGCCCGGTCTTGGCCGACTCGTAGATCCCCATCACCAACTCGAGGGATTTCCGCCCCTGCCGGCCATCCGTATCTGCCGACGCCTCGCCACGGAGTGCGGCAAGCACGTTCCGGTAGTACGGCTCATGCCCGAAGCCATACACGCTCGGTGGATTCGTGCTCGCCGCCACGACGGTCTTGTCGTCGTCGTCATAATCGGCGAAGACCCAATGCTCGATCGCATTGACTGCGGTCCCACCGACCTTCACCGATCCCTTTTCCCCGAGGATGGTGATCGACCCTTCGAGGTTCTTGGGATAGACGAGCATGCTGACCTCGATGACGCCGATCGCTCCGGAGCGGAAGCGCAACACCGCCGCGCCCGTGTCCTCCGCCTCGATCCGACGCGCCATCGTCGCGGTCTTGGCGATCACGCTCTCAACGGGGCCGACAAGCCACTGGATCAGATCGACGTAGTGCGACGCCTGATTCAGGAAGGCGCCGCCATCGAACTCCCACGTCCCGCGCCAGGGCGCCTGATCGTAGTACTCCTGCGGACGCGTCCACCGTACCGTCGCATTCGCGGTGAAGATGCGCCCGAACCGCCCCTTATCGATCGCGCGCTTGAGCAGCTGGACGGCTGGATTGAGGCGATTCTGCTTCACCACGAACAGCTGCACCCCGGCGTCGTCGCACGCCTGCAGCAGTTCGTCGGCGCCGGCCAGCGAGATCGCCATCGGCTTCTCGCTGATGACATGCTTCCCCGCGCGGGCCGCACGGATTCCCTGCGCGGGATGCAATCCGGAGGGCGTCGCGATCGTCACCGCATCACATGGCACGGATTCGAGCATCGCGTCATACGAGGTGAAGTGCGGCACCTGCCATTGCTCCCCAGCGGCGCGCGCGCGCTCGGCCACGGTGTCGCAGACCGCGACCAGCTCAAGCCCCCCGATCCGCTCGATCGCCTCGAAATGGTTCTTCGCGATGCGACCGCAGCCGACGAGGGAGATCCGGATCGGTGCGTGCATCAGCGTCCGCCCTCCGCGATGAGGGTCACCTTCTCGCCCCGCCGCGCATAGGCCTTGCCGCATTCGGGGCAGCTCAGCTGCATCGCTTCATCCACCAGCTTCACTCCACATTCACAGACCCAGCCGGTACGCTTGGCCGGCACCCCGATCATCAGCGCGTGGTCCGGGACATCCTTCGTGACCACCGCCCCCGCCCCGATGAAGGCGAACTGCCCGATCACCACGCCGCACACGATCGTCGCGTTCGCCCCGATCGACGCGCCGCGCCGTACCAGCGTGCGGCGGTACTCATGTTTGCGTGAGACCGCACTCCGCGGGTTGATCACGTTCGTGAAGACCATCGACGGGCCACAAAACACGTCGTCCTCGATCTCCACCCCTTCGTAGATCGAGACGTTGTTCTGCACCTTCACATTGGTGCCGAGGCGCACGCCGTTCATCACCACGACGTTCTGTCCGAGCGAGCAGTGCGTCCCGATCACCGCGCCGGGCATGACGTGGCAGAAGTGCCACACCTTCGTCCCCGCACCGACCTGCGCTCCGGCGTCCACGAACGCTGACGGATGGATCATCACCTCGCTCATGCGGGGATCGTCTCCTGCCACTCCTGCAACGAGCAGACCGTCGGCGTGCGCGTCGTCAATGCGACGATCGCATCACATGCCGCACTCGCTGCCGAGAGCGTCGTCGTATAGGCGATGCGCTGCGCGATCGCCGCCTGACGCAACGAATAGTCGTCCTTCTGCGCGCGCTTCCCGAGCGGGGTGTTGACGAGGAGCTGCACCTCGCCGTTCAACATCTTGTCCACGCCGTTCGGGCGGCCGACGCTCACCTTCGCCACCGTCTCGGACGGAACGCCGCGCTCGGCGAGAAAACGCGCAGTCCCTTCCGTCGCCATGAGCGTGAACCCCATCTCGTGGAAGCGGCGCGCCAACGGCAGCACGGTCGGCTTGTCTCGATCGTTTACGGTGATGAACACCCCACCGCGAAGTGGGAGCCCGTTCCCAGCGGCTAGCTCCGCCTTGGCGAACGCCATCCCGAAGCTGTCGGAGATCCCCATGACCTCACCCGTCGATCGCATCTCCGGACCAAGGATCGGATCGAACTCGCGGAACTTCGTGAAGGGGAACACCGCTTCCTTCACACTCACATAGGGCGCGATGATCTCCTGCGTGAAGCCGATGTCCGCCAGCTTCTCTCCCGTCATCACCCGCGCCGCGAGCGAGGCGAGCGACACACCGATCGTCTTCGAGACGAAGGGCACGGTGCGGCTCCCGCGGGGATTCACCTCGATGACATACACGACGTCATCCTTCACCGCGTACTGCACGTTGATCAAGCCGACGACGCCGAGCGCCTTGGCGAACGCCACGGTGTGTCGGCGCATCGTGTCGAGATGCTCCGGCGCGATGAGATACGGCGGCAGCACACACGCCGAGTCACCGGAGTGGATCCCCGCCTCCTCGATGTGCTGCATGATCCCACCGATCACGACCGTCTCGCCGTCGCTGATCGCATCCACGTCCGCTTCGAATGCATCCTCGAGGAACGCGTCCACAAGGACCGGTCGATCCTCGGAGACGCGTACCGCGCGTTGGAAATAGTCGCGCAGCGAGGCTTCATCGTAGACGATCTGCATCGCGCGCCCACCGAGCACGTAGCTTGGCCGCACCAACACGGGATACCCGATGCGGTCCGCGGCCTCGATCGCCGCCTCGACACTCGTGGCCGTCCCATTCGGGGGCTGCGCCACGCCAAGCTCGCGCGCGATCGCCTCGAAGCGTCGGCGATCCTCGGCGATGTCGATCGCATCCGGCGAGGTCCCAAGGATCGGGACCCCCGCCGCCTCGAGCCCCTTCACGAGCTTGAGCGGGGTCTGGCCACCGAGCTGCACGATCACCCCCATCGGCTGCTCGCGATCGACGATCTCGAGCACATGCTCGAGCGTGAGCGGCTCGAAGTAGAGCTTGTCGGAGGTATCGTAGTCGGTTGAGACGGTCTCGGGATTCGAATTGACCATGATCGTCTCGAAGCCCTGTGCGCGGAGCGCCATCGCGGCGCGGACGCAGCAGTAGTCGAACTCGACACCCTGTCCGATCCGATTCGGCCCACTGCCGAGGATGATCACCGACCGCTTCCCGGTGCGCGGCGCCTCGGACTCCTCGTCGTAGCAGGAGTAGAGGTACGGCGTGTTCGAGGGAAACTCGCCGGCGCACGTATCGACCATCTTGTACGACGGGCGCACCCCGAGCGCGTGGCGCGTGGCGCGCATCGCGGCCTCGTCCACGCCACGGAGCGCAGCGAGCTGCCGATCGGCGAAGCCCATACGCTTCATGCGACGCATCGCCGGTGCGGTGATCTCCGGGCGCGCGCAGAAGGCGTCTTCCGCCGCCAAGAGCTCGCGGAACTGCGCGAGGAACCAGGGATCGTAGAAGGCGCGGCGATGGATCTCCGCATCATCGATCCCCGCACGCATCGCGCGCTTCACCTGATAGATGCGCTCCGGCGTCGGCGTACCGAGTGCGGCTCGCAGCGAGTCCACCGAATCATCGGGGAGCCCGTCGTCCGCCGCGCGCGCGGCGACCTCCCAGCCGTGACGCCCGGTCTCAAGCGCGCGCAGCCCCTTCTGGAACGCTTCTTTGAAGGTGCGCCCGATCGCCATCGACTCGCCCACCGACTTCATCTGCGTCGTGAGCGTGTTGTCCGCGCCGGGGAACTTCTCGAACGCGAAGCGCGGCACCTTGACCACCACATAGTCGAGCACCGGCTCGAACGAGGCCGGGGTCGTCTTGGTGATGTCGTTCGGGATCTCGTCGAGCGTGTACCCCACCGCAAGCTTCGTCCCGATGCGCGCGATCGCGAAGCCCGTCGCCTTCGAAGCGAGGGCCGACGAACGCGAGACGCGCGGGTTCATCTCGATCACGATGAGATCGCCGTTGGCGGGGTTCACCGCGAACTGCACGTTGCACCCGCCCGCATCGACGCCGATCTCACGGATGATCTTGATCGCCGCGTCGCGCATGAGCTGGTACTCGCGGTCGGTCAGCGTCATCGCCGGTGCGACGGTGATCGAGTCGCCGGTATGCACCCCCATCGGATCGAGATTCTCGATTGAACAGATGATGACGACGTTGTCCTGATGGTCGCGCATCACCTCGAGCTCGTACTCCTTCCAGCCGAGGAGCGATCGTTCGAGGAGGACCTGGGTGATCGGCGACTCATCGAGGCCGCGACGGACGATCCGCTCGAATTCTTCGCGATTGTAGGCGACGCCGCCCCCGGAGCCGCCAAGTGTGAACGCAGGGCGGATGATCGCCGGGAACCCGGTGAATTCGGCGATCTCCCAGGCCTCTTCCATCGTCGTGGCGATGCGCCCTTCGGGGCACTTGAGCCCGATGCGCGTCATCGCTTCGCCGAAGAGCTTTCGGTCTTCCGCGATCGAGATGGCACGCGCATTCGCGCCGATCAGCTCGACGCCGTACTTCTCGAGCACGCCGTTCTCGTGCAGCGCCATCGCGACGTTCAGGGCGGTCTGCCCGCCCATCGTGGGGAGGAGCGCGTCGGGGCGCTCCCGCTCGATGATCCGTTCGACATACTCGGGGGTCACCGGCTCGATGTAGGTCCGATCCGCGACTTCCGGGTCGGTCATGATCGTCGCCGGGTTCGAGTTGACGAGGATCACCTCATAGCCTTCCTCGCGGAGCGCCTTCGCCGCCTGGGTCCCGGAGTAGTCGAACTCGGCGGCCTGCCCGATGACGATGGGGCCAGAACCGATGAGGAGGATACGATGAAGGTCAGTGCGCTTCGGCTTCGTGGAGGTCGCGGATCAGGTCAGCACGCGAGCGCGTCGGC
>JAIETI010000154.1 GCA_019745365.1 Gemmatimonadaceae bacterium
GTCAGGATGAGGCGCGTGCTGCTGACGTTCAGCGCGAGGCGGTAGAGCGTGAGGAGGAGCAACAATGCGGGGAACGACGAGAACTCCAACGGGTCCTTCGTGTTCAGCGCGGCGAGCAGGACGATCAGCGAGACGCCGATGCTCAGCGAGAGCAGCAGGTCGAGCAAGAAGGGCGGGAGCGGAACGATCAGGAGCGCGAGGATGAACACGACCGCGACGGCCACGCCCATCTCGGCGACGCGATTGTTCGCGGTCGAGGATTCCGTCATGCGATCCGTTCCTGCCAGCGGGTGGCACCGAGTGCGCGACGTCGGATGACGAAGGCGAGCACTTCCGCGACCGCGGCGTAGAGGTCCGCAGGGATCATCATCCCCACATGGGCGCTCGCGAGCAGGGCCCGCGCGAGCGGTTTGTTCTCGATCACGGGCACGCCGTGTTCGTAGGCGAGCGCCTTGATGCGCTCGGCGATCTTGCGCTGCCCCATGGCGAGCACAATCGGGGCCGACGCGACCATCGGGTCGTACTTCAGCGCGATGGCGATGTGGGTCGGGTTGACGAGCACGACATCGGCCGTCGGCACGTCCTTGAACATCTGACGGCGCGTGTTCGAGCGCGCCATCGAGCGGAGCCGCGCCTTGAGCTGCGGGTCGCCGTCCTGCGACCGATTCTCGAGGCGCACCTCCTCCTTCGTCATCCGCAGCCCCTTCTCATGCTGCCAGAGTTGCCAGAGGTAATCCGCCGCGCCGAGCGCGAGATAGGCGAGGCCCGCATTCCAGAGGAGATCGCCGACGATGCTGTGGACCGTGGAGAGCAGGGCGAGCGGCCCACGCGCCGCCAAACCACTCACGGCATCCCACGAGGTCCCAAGCGACTTCTGCACGGCCCAGCCGATGATCGATGCCTTCAGCAGCGACTTGAGGAGCTCCGCAAGCGCCTGCGGCCCGAACATCTTCTTCGCGTTCGCCATCGGGCTCACGCGCTCCCACGCCGGCGCGAGCGGCTTGGTGGAGAGCACGCCGCGCGCCTGCACCGCCGCGACGACGATCGCGAGCGCACTGATCCCGGCGCCGAGGGTGCTCACCGTGCCGACCGTCCGCGTGCTCGTCTCCTTGAAGAGCTCGAGGGCGACGTTCGGATCGAGTCCGGCATCGCCGATGCGCGACAGCCCGCCGCCGAAGAGCGTCATGACCGTCGTCCCGACCATCGGGCCGAGCGAGCGGACCGTGAACGCGGTGCCCAGGAAGAGCGCCGCCGTGCCGAGTTCGGGCGAGCGCGGGATCCGTCCTTCGTCGCGCGCCTCCTGCCGTTTTCTCGCAGTGGGCGCTTCAGAGCGTTCGGCGTCGGAGTCAGCACTCATCGCTTACGGCCGCGCGTAGGTCGTGAGTGGACCGCCGACGATCCCGGCATAGACCGAGGTCCAGCCGGACAAGAACGTCGCGATCGCGGGGAGCGCGGTCAGGAACGCCGCGAGACCGATCGCGATCTGGATCGGGAACGAGAGCGAGAGCACGTTGAGCTGCGGCGCGGCACGGCCGAGCGTCGCGAGCGCGACGTTGACGACGAGGATCGCCGCGATGACCGGGGCCGCGAAGCGGATCCCGAGCGCGAAGAGCGCGCCGGCCGAGATGACCATCGCCTTGGCGCCCTCGGCGAGATGCCCAGGCGTGCCCGCCGGGATCAAGGTGAAACTCTGCGCGAGCGCGCGGATCATCACCCCATGCAGATCGAAGGTGAGGAGGACCGCGACCGCGAACATCCGCGTGAAGGCGCCGAGGATCGGCGCGGGTTGATCGCCGGCGGGATCGAGGATCGCCGCCCCGTTCAGGCCGATCTGGACCGCCATCGCATCGCCGGCCGCTTCGGCCGCCGCGACGAGGATGGCCGCCCCGAGCCCGAGCGCGAACCCGATGAACGTCTCGCTGACGAACGACGCGATGCTGAGTGACGCGCCGTGATACGTCGCCAACGCCGTCGGCGTGAGGACGATCGTGAGAAGCACCAGAATCCCCGCGCGCACCTGCTTCGGGATGACCACGGCGGAGAGCGTCGGCGCCACGAGCAGGAGTCCACCGACCCGGCACGCGACGAGCACGAGGGCGGTGGTGGTGCCAGGGGCGAAGAGGTCGAGCGCCATCTCAGCCGGCGATCATCGGGAGCGAACGGAAGAGCTCGGTCGTGTACTTCACCGTCATCTGGATCATCCACGGGAGCCCGACGAGGAAGACGCCGAAGACCGCGACCAGCTTGGGGACGAACGCCAGCGTCTGTTCCTGGATCTGCGTGACCGCCTGCGCGACGCTGACGGCGAGTCCCACACCGAGGGCGGCGAGGAGCATCGGCGCGGCGAGTGCGATCGCGAGCATGATCGCGTTCCGGGCGAGGTCCACTACGAGGGCGTCGTTCACCGGGAGCTCAGCGGAAGGATTGCACGAGTCCCTGCACGATCAGCGTCCACCCGTCGACCAACACGAAGAGGAGGAGCTTGAACGGAAGAGAGATCATCGCGGGTGGGAGCATCATCATCCCCATCGACATCAGCACCGAGGCGACCACGACGTCGATGACGATGAACGGGAGGAAGAGGGCGAAGCCGATCTGGAACGCGGTGCGCAGCTCGCTCGTGACGAATGCGGCCATCAGCACCGTGAGCGGTGCGTCTTCCGCGCGGGGCGGGCGCACGGTGTTCGAGAGCTCGAGGAAGGCGGCGATGTCCTTGTCGCGCGTCTGGCGCGCCATGAACTGCTTGAAGGGCACGACACCGACGGAAATCATCTCCGCCTGCTCCATGCGACCGTCGAGCCAGGGCTCGAGCGCGGTGCGGTTGACCTCAGTGAGCGTCGGCGCCATCACGAAGCCCGTGATCAGCAGCGCAAGACCCGCGATCACCTGTCCCGGCGGCGCACTCTGCGTCCCGATCGCCTGCCGGAGGAACTGCAGCACGATGAGGATGCGCGTGAATCCCGTCATCATCAGGACAAGCGTCGGGAGAAGCGTGAGCAGTCCCATCATCACGACCACGCCGACCGTCCCGCTCAAGCGGAGTCCGCCGCCGGTATCGCCGACGCGGAGATCGAGGCGTGGTGCGAGCTTGCTCAGCATCGTGTCGGCGCCGGGGCGGACGAGCGGTACCGTCCCCTTCGCGCCGGCTCGTGGCTTCGCGGCTCTGGCCGCGGAGTCGAGCGCCGCGACGCGTGCGGCGGAATCTGCGACCGGCTTGGTCGGCGTCGCCGCGGTCGGTGCACTCGGCGCGGCGACCGTGCGTGGCGCGGTCCGCGTATTGACCGTGCTGGGAGCGGGCGCACTTGCTGCGGCCGGCGTCGATGCAGCCGGAGCGGCGGGCGCCTGCGCGCGCAGCGACGGGGTCGCCACGATAAGGAGCGCGAGCGTGGTCGCGCTGCGGAGTGCGGTGCGCAACGCGCGTCGGAAATCCGATGGCAGCACCGTCGCAGTCGTCGCCGTCGCGGGCGTGTTGAGCGTCGGTGTCGGCAGCATCGCGCCGGTCGGCTGCGTGAGGAGCTCCGCCGGGAGTTCGAGCACCGGGCGTACGCCACCTTTGCCGACACTCACGGCCATCAGCTTCGGTCCGATGCGGACGATCGCGATCGACTGCCGCGGTGAGAGCGGGAGCCGCTGGATCACTTCGAGGGGGAGCTTGCCGCCTGAGAGCGACGGCGCATAGCGCTTCAACAGGCGCAACGTCACGACGAGGAGCGCGAGCACGAGCCCGAGCATCCCCACCACGCCGAGCGCCGAGAGCAGGGTCACGCGGCCGCGGCCTCAGCGCCGGTGAGCTGCGAGACGATGCGTGTGATACGGATGCCGAAGTGCTCGCCGAGCACCACGACTTCGCCTTCCGCGAAGCGACGGTCTCCAACGAAGATGTCGATCGGCTCGCCGGCGAGCCGCTCGAGCTGCACGACAGAGCCTCGGCCGAGTCGGAGGATCTCCTGTACGGTCATCTTCGTGCGCCCGAGTTCGATCGTCACCGGGATGGTGAGGTCGAGGAGCATCGAGAGGGGGACTTCGTTCTGTCCCGTCGTGGTCGCCGCGAGTTCGGCGAACTCGGCGGTCGACGGGTGGTCGGTCGAAGCGAACTGATCGTCAGACATGTGCGTGGCGATGAGGGTCAGGAAGCGGTGGGCGTGATGGTCGGGACGGCCGGGACATCCGTGAGGCGGACGGCGAGCTTGCCACCGACCCGGCCGACCGCGCCGCGATAGCGTGGCTGTCCGCCGACGGAGAGTTCGAGCGGGGTGTCGGTGCTGATCCCGGTCCCGAGCACGCTGCCGACGGGGAGGCCGAGCAGTTGACGGAGTGGGATCCGGAAGGCCGGCAGGCGGGCCGTGAGTTCCATCCCGGTGGCGCGGAGGGATTGCTCCGTGAGCTCGCGCGTGAGCTTCCGCTCGCGCTCGGAACCGGTCATCTCCTTCACGCGCTGCTGCTCGCCACTCGAGAAGAACTTGTCGAGCACGGAGAACGGGAGGCAGAGCAGGAGGAGCGAGTTCGTCGTGCCGGCGTTGACCTCGATGTTCGCGACGAGCACGGGATCCTCGCGGCTGCACGCCTGGACCATGTCGGGGAACGACTCGAACGACTGGATGTCGAGGTCGAGGTCGACGTGGTCCTGCCAGATCTCGGTGAGCAGCGTGGCGCAGCGATCGACGAGGATGCGGACGACGAGGCGCTCGATCGGCGAGAGGGCGCGCTGCATCGTCTGCGCGTTCCCGCCACCGCCGAAGAAGCGATCGACGAGGAAGTAGGAGAACTCGTTGCCGACGTCGATGACCCCTTTCTGGCCACCGGTGTTCATGATCTCGAACCCGAACGAGGCGCAGGGCGTGGGGAGCGCGAGCACGAACTCACCGAAGCTGAACTGCTCGACGCTCTGGAGGCGGAGTTCGACCTGACCGCGCACGCGTCCGATCAGCCACGCTTCGAGCGACTTGCAGAGCCGCTCGTACATCGCCTCGAGGGCGCGGAGGCGCTCCTTCGACACACGATGCGGGCGCCGGAAGTCGTAGATCTGGACGTCGTTGTCGAGCGAACGCGCCGGTGGGGCCGCGACCGCGGCCGCACCACCGAGGAGCGCGTCGATCTCATTCTGGGAGAGCGTCTCCATGGCCATGGCGCGCCTACTGGATGACGAACTGTGGGAAGAACACTTCGCGGACGGCGTTCTTCTTCTTGAAGAGCGGTTCGAGCGCCGTGCGGATCTCGCTCTTGAACTGTTCGCGCTTGGTGATGTCGGAGAGCTCTTCGACCGGCTTGGTGCCGAAGACCCGGAGCACCACGTCGCGCATCTCGGCGTCGTGCGACTTCATCTCCTCGATCACGAGCGCATCCGGCGCACGGAGGGCGACGGACACGAGGAGGAAGCGTGTGCCACCCGATCCCGCCGGATTCAGCACGAGGTTGTCGAGTTGATGCACCGGGGCCTCGGCGCCATCTGCGGGCGCCTCCTCTTCGTGGGCCGCGGCGGTATCGGCGGCAGGTGCGGCGCCCATCTTCTGCGCCAACATCGGCCCTGCCACGAATCCACCCGCGCCGCCTCCGACGGCGAGGCCGGCGACGATCATGCCGATGAGGACCATCGGACGCTTCTTCGGTGCGGCCGCAGCCGCATCCGCACCTTCGACTTCGATCTGGAGTTCGTCGGCCATCGGCGGGCCTCCCGGGGAGACGTGAGCATTGCTACCGCCCCATATCTAGGCAGACCGCGTGCCAGCGCCGCGCGATGAACGAATGCGATGCCAGCAAACGACTTACGCCGCCCGCGCGAGCGATCGCGAGGGCGGCGTATCGTCACCCGGCACGAAGTGCCGAGCGAAGGCGGCGTGGGTTACCGCTTGAGGCTCACGAGCTCCTGGAGGAGATCGTCGCTCGTGGTGATCACGCGCCCGTTGGCTTGGAAGCCGCGCTGCGCGACGATCATGTTCGTGAACTCCTGCGCGAGATCGACGTTCGACATCTCGAGCGCGCCGCTGGTGAGCGTGGACTGACTCCCTTCAAGGGCGTAGCCGTAGACCGCGCCGCCCGAGTTGCCCGATTCCTGATACATGTTGTCGCCGATGCGGAGGAGACCGGCCGGGTTGTTGAAGTCCGAGAGGACGATCTGCGCCAGCGGGACATTGACACCGTTCGTGAACGACCCGCTGATGGTGCCCGTGCGATCGATCGTGAAGTTCTGCAGCGTACCCGAGGTGTAACCGTTCTGGTCGCGCGCGACCGCGTTCGTGGTCGACGAGTACTGCGTGAGGCCGTTGACCCCTGACCCGAAATCCACGGAGATGCTCATCGAGCTCGCGCCGGGCGGATCGAAGGCGATCGTGCCGTTCACCGTGGCGGGGTCGAGCGTGCCGTCCGCCTGGAAGGTGAGCGAGCCGCTGCCCGAGATCGAGCCCGCGGGTACGCCCGCCGCCGCGAGATTCGCGGGATCGACCTGCCAGCTCCATGCGTTCGCGCCGGTCTTCCAGAGCTGCACCTTTACGTCGTATTTCGTACCGAGCGAGTCGAAGACCGTGATCGACGTCTCGGACCACGAGTCGGAGTTCGCCGCGACCGCGCGCGTCCCGGCGTTGAAACCGGCAGCGAGCGGCCCGGCACCATCGGGATCGGTCGTGTCATAGTCCGGCACGGCAGCGTTGATGTTGCCCGTGAGCTTGAAGGTCGTACTCGCCTTCGCGGCCGTCTTCTGACCGAAGGGGAGTTGGATGTCCTGGATCCCGTCTTGGAAGACGCCGTTCACCGCGACGCGGCCTTGCACGATGAAGCCGTTGGTCGGCGCCACGAGCTTGCCGTCGGCATCGATCTGGAAGTTCCCTGAGCGCGTGTAGAAGCTCTGGTTCCCCTTGCGCACGACGAAGAGCGAGTCGCCTTGGATCGCGACGTCGGTGTTCAATCCCGTCGTTTCGAGGTTGCCCTGCGAGTAGATCGTGTCGACCGAGCCGATCTGCATCCCGAGTCCGACCTGGATCGGGTTGATACCACCCTGATCGCCCGGCGGACGGCTCCCACCCTGCAGCAGCTGCGCGAACCCTTCCTTGAAGGTCACGCGTCCCGACTTGAACGCGACGGTGTTGACGTTGGCGACGTTGTTGCCGATGACGTCCATCCGCACCTGGTGGTTGCGGAGGCCGGACACGCCGGCGAAGAGCGAACGCAGCATAGCGAGAGACTCCTGGTAGTGGTCAGCTGTCGGCGTCGACGGAAGCGACGGTTCCCATCGGGATCGTGCGACGCCCTGCCGTGAGTACTGCACCGTTCGTGCCAAAGCGCACGCCATCGACGCGCGCGCGCGTGTAGGTCGTGAAGGCGGTCGCATTCGCCCCGCTCGAGACGTCCTCGATCCGGACGGTGTAGTCACCGTCGGCGAGCCCCTTCGTGGCGCCCGAGATATCGATCATGCGCCGGCCGCCACCCACGGCACCGATCGGCTTGTTAGCGACTTCTTTTCCGGTCGCATCGAGCACGCGGATGCGCACATTCGCGCCCCCGGCAGGAATGTCCGCTTGGATCGCGGGGGCATCCGCACCACCGACGGTGATGACATCGCCCTGATACGTGACATGCTTGCCGATGAGGCTCACCGCCGCCGAGCTATTGAGCGCGCCGATCACGCCGTTGTTCGAGGTCGCTTGCGCATCGAACTTGTCGTTCAGTGCGATGAGTTGCTCCACGCTCGAGAACTGCGCGAGCTGCGCCGCCATCTGTTGCCCGTCCATCGGGTTGAGCGGGTCCTGATTGGTCATCTGTGCGACGAGCATCTTCAGGAATTGATCCTTGCCGAGCGCGCCCCCGGGCTGCGTGGCGGCGCGACTGATCGCACCGCCGGTGGAGTTCGATGAGGCGATGGGTGTGGTCATTTCGGGTTTCCTCCCGGTTGGCGCCGCGAACGCGGACGCTCATCATCGTGTGGCGCGCGCCCGCCGCTGTGCCCGCTGTCGCGGCCGCGCTCGTGGCTCGCGCTGCTGCCCGAGGCGGTCGCGATGCCGCGTGTTCCACTCGTCGGTGATTCCATCCACGCACCGTGCAGTCCTTCGCCGGCGCCGGAGGCACGTACGCGGACGCTCTCCGCTTCCAAACCGCGCGCGGCGAGTGCCGTGGTCAGCTCCTGCGTGCGCGACGCGAGATCGAGGGCCCGCGCTCCATCCGCGACCTCGACGGTCGTCCCGACGGTGGCGCCGCGCAGATCGATCCGCACGCGATCCACCGTCCCCTCTGGTGTGTCGAGCTTGAGGACGATCGAGGCGAGCGCATCGGGCTGCGCGCTGCTTCGCATGGCATCGATCGAATCGATGCGTGCATCCATCGCCGCACCGGCCACGGGGGCGAGGGACCCCATCTCGGGGGCGATGCTCCCGCGCGAACTCGCGGGTGCGAGCATTGCGGTCCAGTCGGTCGATGCGAGGCGGGTGTCCGTCGTGCGCTCGTCCGCGCGGCGCTCGCGAGCGCCGCCTCCGCTCGATCGCCGATCCCCAGCGTGCGCGTCGCGCGGGACATGCGCGCTGACGGTGCCCGCGGGGCCGACCGCCAACGACATCGGTGACGCGTCCGGCGTGTTCGATGCAAGTGTCGCGCGGCTCGTCTCGGCGGTCACCTGTGCCGCCACGCGCGGCGTCGCGACGGATGCGACGGATGCCACGGTCGCGACCGCAGCGACGGCGGCCGGCGGTGCGACGGCGGCGACCTGCCCTGGCATCGCCTCCGTCACGGTGCGCACGCGCGCGCTCAGCGTCGCGTCGTTCGCGGCGGCGATCCCCGCACGTGCGCGGCTGAGCGTCGGTCCCGCGCGCTCGACGCGGAGGAGCTCTACGTGGCCCGCGTCCATCGGCCCCAGCGTCCGCAGCCCTTCCTCCGCGGCGATGGCGGCGAGTCGTTCGGCTCCCCGCCCGGTTGCCGGCATCCCATCGATGTAGACATCTGCAGCCGCGCCTTTGGTGTGGCGCGAGTGCTGTGTCCAGGTCACGATCTCGCCGGGTCGCGTGCGTCCCTGTGCGAAGAGCTGCTCTTGCCGATCCTGGCTCCTCCAGCTCTCGACCACACTCACCCGATGTCCGAACTCGTCATGCATCCGACCGATCACCCGCTCCAAGCGAGCGCGGAACTCGGGATCGAGTGCGTCAAGCGACCGGATCGGCACGAGCGGCGACGCGGCCACCCGCGCGGCTTCGATCGCGGCCGCGCTGGTCGACGCCGACGCGCCCGTCTCTCCGATCGCACGGTCAGCGGCGACCTCGGCCTCGCCCTCACGCACCGAGGTCGGCGCGGGGTGCGGCGTCGCGCGGTCCGTCGGGGCGTCGGTCTGTTGCTCGACGGTCGGCACAGCGACCCGCGCGACCAAAGCGCGGATCGCGTCCAGCGCGGCATCCGCGGAGGGGTCGAGTTCCGCAATCACATCCTCGGCGATCTCATCGCTGGCATCACCATCGATCACCGACATCTCTGGCACCTCGGGACGCCCCGCGTCCACAAGTGCCACCTCGCCGACCGATGCGAGCAAGGCGGCGAAGCCGCTTGGCGCCCCAGTCGCGAGTGCGGTCGCGTCACCGAGGGCGATTGCGCCGACCGGGGTCGCCGGCAGCGAGGACGACGTACCGAAGAGTGCGCCGAGCGAGTGGTTCACAGCGGGCGCGATCACGGTCCCTTCCCTGCAAGCATTGCTTTGCTGATCGCCGCCGCCCGCTCCGCGGGAAACGCCGCGATGATCTCCGCGGCCTTCTTGTCACTCATGCTCGCCAAGATCACTTCGATATCCGCGTCATCCATCTGGTCAAGCACCTTCGCGGCATCCTTGGCGGGCATCGATCCGAAGAGCTTGGCAAGACGGGCCACGCGCGGCAACAGGGCAGCGCTCGGCGCCGCCGCGGCTTTCGTCGTGGGGGCGGCCGCAACGACGGCCTTGGACGGTGCTGTGGAGACAGGCGTCGCGTCCGCATGCGAGGCCGACGTGGTCGGCTTCTCGGTCGCGGCGTGTTCCGCTTTCGCGGGCGCGGCCGGTCTCGGCGCCACGGTACTGTCCGTCGGGTGCGTGGCGGCGCTGTCGTGCGGCGTGGTGGTCGCGTGCGCGGCGGGTTTGGTGGTCGCCGAGTCGCCGTGCGTGGAGTCGCGCTGCGTCGAATCCGCCGCATGGGCCGCCTTCGCCTTGGAGATCGCGACACCGCTCGCCCCGCCGAGGGCGAGCACGAAGGCGAGGAGGAAGGGGATCAAGAGTCGAAGCATCGGTCAATCATCCGAGTGAGCAGGGTTCAGCGCGTCCTTGTGGCGGTCGCGGGCGATCTCATCCATCCGCACCCGTTCATCCAGCTGTTCCGCGAGCCGCCATTCGTCGAATCTTCGGTCCCGGAGCCGGTCGAGGACGCGACGATCGCGATAGGCGGTGCGGAAATCCGTCTCTTTCCCTTGCACCTCTCGTGCCGCGCTCGCGAGGAGTTCGTCTGCCGCTATCACCCGCACGCTCATTTGTTGCGAGACGAACGCCGCCTGCCGGAGCGAGCCGATCGCGACCGGGGCCCCTGGAAGCGCGAAGCGCCGCTGTTCAGCCGCCTGGCGTTCGGCGTCGAGCTGTTGGCGGCGTTCGCGGGCGGCATCCTCTTCCGCACGAGCGCGCTCCAACTCTGTCGCCGCT
>JAIETI010000100.1 GCA_019745365.1 Gemmatimonadaceae bacterium
TCGCGGTATCGGCGGCGCGCGATCGGCCCCGTCTCGTGCGGACCGCGATCGCGATCGAACGGTCGATCCGCCAGCCCGCCGTACTCGCGTGTCACCGCCGCGAGCGCGTCGTCCGGATCGACATCGCCGACGATGCTGAGCACGGTGTTCGACGGCTGATAGTAGGTGCGATAGAAGCGGTGCACGTCGTCGCGCGTGAGCGCGCGCAGTCCGGGTTCGCGGCCGATGCGCCAGCGGCGCATGCGGTGCACGTTGTGCAGCATCTCGAACAGGGTCTCGCTCGCCACGGCGCCGGCGGAGTCCTGCTTGCGTTTGGCTTCCTCGATGATGACCTCGATCTCGCGGCGCAGCTCGTCCGCATCGATCGCCGAGCGGGCATACGCGTCCGCTTGCACGGCGAGCCCGGCGGCGAAGCCGGCGGCCGGGAGGACTGTGTAGTAGTAGGTGTGGTCGTAGATCGTGGCTGCGTTCAGATAGCCGCCGGCGGCCTTGGTCTCGCGGGCGATCTCCCCCACGCCGCGCGTCGGCGTGCCTTTGAAGTACATGTGCTCGAGCACATGCGCGATGCCGACGATGTCATCGGCCTCGTCGAAGTAGCCGGCGTTCACCCAGGTGACGATTGCGACGACCGGCGCCGCGGCGTCGCGTCGGATGAGCACGCGCAGTCCGTTCGGCAGTCGGTGCTCGCGCACCTCAGCGAGGCGCGTCGTCACCGCGCGAGCGCGCGACGTTGCAGCACGAGGAGCCCGGCGACGAACGCCACCGCGCCGTACGCGAGCACGTGCACCAGATCGTGCGTGAGGGGGGCGTCACTCTGATACAGCGCCTGACGCACACGGTCCAGTTCATTCAGGGGGAGCAGCGCGACACCACCCTTCGTGACCCACCTGGGGAGCACGGCGGAAGCTGCTTCGGAGCGCGAAACGAACGAGATCACGATCAGCGCGACGTACAGCACGCCATCGCGGTTGATCAGCTGGTTGACGAGAAAGCCCACGCCACCGAGCAGGAGCCACGCGCTCGCCATCGCCCCCAGCGTGCCCAAGAGCGAGCCGTGGATCCCGGCCGCACGCAGCAAGGCGGCCCCGAGCCCGGCGAGCAGGAGCGTCCCCGCGCCCGCGACGCACCACTGCGCGAGGTAGTACGACGCCGGATCGATCGGTTTGCTGAAGAGGAATCGCACCGTCCCGCGCTCGCGATCGGTCGCGGCCACGCCGGTCGCGGAGGCGACCGCCGCGAACCAAATCACCGCATCCATCACCTGACTGAAGAAACGCGGTGCCATCGACGCGAGTCGCGCCGGATCGTTCCCGGCGAAACTCATGACGCTCGCCACGGTGAGATACCCGAAGGCCAGCCCCACGAGCGTCGGGAGCGGCGCCTTCTCGAGCGCCCAGTCGCGCGCGAGCCAAGGGAGATAGCTCCGGAGCGAGCCGCGCACGGACATCAGCGCCGCACCGACGCGTGGAACGCGCTCGCCAAGACGGACTGCGCCGGCGCGACCTCGGAGATGATCACGCCCGCGGCGAGCGCCCCCGCGAGGAGCTGCGAGAGGGCTCGCGCGTCTGGCGCCGCGATGATCCACTCGCCGCCCCCTGTGCCGGGCTCGGCCTCAGGGCAGCGCGCGCGGAACGCTTCCACGCCCTCGACCACCCGGATGCGCCACCGCTCGACGACCGCTCCTTCATGCGTCGCGAAGGTGACCACACGCTGGATGCGCCCCCGATCGATGATGGCGACCCGATCGCACAGCCGCTCGAGCTCGTCGAGGTCGTGCGAGGCGATCAAGATGGCGCGTCCGGACCCGCGCAATCGGACGACCAGATCGCGGAAGCGCTGCGTCCACACCGGGTCGAGCCCGTGGGTGGGCTCGTCGAAGATCATCACGCGCGCGTCCGGACTGAGCAGCGTCTGCGCGAGTCCGACGCGCTGCAGATTCCCCTTCGAGAGCTCCTTCAGCTTCTTGGCCGCGTGCTCGCCGATCTCGAGTTCCGCGATCGCCGCCGTGACCGCCCGCGCGCGCTGCGCTGCGGGGATACCGGCGAGGATCGCGAGGCGCTCGAGCGTCTGCTGCACCGTCCATCCGAGCGGGAAGGTCATGAGCTCGGGGAGGTACGCGACCCCCTCCCGCTCGACGAAGGCGCGCGGCGAGCTCCCATCGATCGTGATCGCACCGTCGGTGGGTGCCAGGAGGCCGAGGAGCATCGCGATCAGGGTGCTCTTCCCCGCCCCGTTCGGACCGGCGATCCCCATGACCTCGCCCGCGACGATCTCGAGCGAGACGTCGGTGACGGCGCGCACGGGGGCCCCGAGCAACGGCGCGTAGGTCTTCCCCACACCGCGCAACGCGATCATCGCGCGGCACTCCGCGGTCGCACGCGGGCGGGGCTAATCGAGCAACCGGAGCAGCCCCGCGTCGGCACTCCCGCGGATGAAGCTCTCCGCGTCGCCGGTCGGGATGAGGATCCCCGTGAGCGCGAACCCGCGCCGGGCCTCCTGCTGCATGAACTCGTGCATCGTTCTCGTGGGCGTCGCGGTGCTGTGGCGCTGCAACTGGAGCACGACCTCCTCCCACGTCCCCTCATACCGACGCCCGTCGTTGGTCACCACCGAGTGCTCCTGCGCACTCGGGGCACCCGCGAGCGACCCGAGGAGATGTGCGAAGAGCTCCAACTGCTGCTGCGCCTCGCGTTCCGCGTCGTCGTTCGCGCGCTGCTCGATGTCGCCGAGCAGTTCGTCGAGCGCATCACTCTCGCCCTGGAGCTCACCGATGCGATCGACCCACGGCCGGAGCTGCGGGTCGGCGTCCTCCACCCGATGCACCGACTTCTTCAGTTCGATCAACCGCCAGATGGCGAGCTCGTCCCAATGGTCCTCGGGCACCGTGCGATCGAGATGATACAGCGCAGCCTCGTACTCACTCCGATCGTAGAGGAGGTTCCCGAGGTAGATCCGCGCTTCGGAGAACTCCTCGTCGAGCCGGAGCGCCCGGCGGAGCGATTTCACCGCCGCCTCATCCTCGCCCCGCCGATGCTGGATGTACCCGAGCAGCGCGACCGCCTCGGCGTGCTCGGGGAGCTGCTGGATCACGACATCGATGAAGGTCTGGGCGTCGTCGAGGAGGCCGTCGCGGAAGAGCGCGCGCCCGCACTGCAGCATGAGATCGATGTCGTCTTGGTAGCCGAGCTCGAGCGTGCGGTAGAACGCCTTCACGGCCTGCGCCTGGAGCCCGAACTTGAGCAGCGTCTCGCCGAGCCCGGCGAGCGCGTCCTCGTGCTCGGGATCGAGGATCAGCGCTTCTTCAAAGCTCTGGCGCGCCCACGCAAACTCATCGCGCGCGAGCCGGGCGTAGCCCACCCCGATGTGCAGCTCGACCGCATTCGGATAGAGCGCGAGCCCTTCGCGGAGCATCGCGAGTGCCTCGTCATAGCGCCCTTCGTTATAGAACTGGTGCGCACGTTCGTCGAACTCTTCGGAACTCAGGAACGGCTGCGGCATCGTTCGACTGACCTCCAGCAGGGGACGAGACTCGGGGCAAACTACAAGGCGGGGGGCACGGCTCCAAGAGGGTGGGCCGGGTCGATCGCGTGCAGAGCGACGGCGATGCGGGCGGCGAGCGCCGCGTTCGCTTCGAGGAGCGCGAGATTGGTGGCAAGCGAGCGGCCGGCGGTGGCGCGCTCCACCGCCGCGAGGAGGAACGGGGTGATGCGCGGACCGCGGATCCCGGCGGGTCGCGCCTCGTGCAACGCGGTGGAGACGGCGGCATCGACCAAGGTGCGATCGAGTGCGGCGGCGGCCGGCGGGGGCTGCACGACCAGCATCCCACTGCGTGCGCCGAGCGCCCGGTGTGCGAGGAACGCGCGTGCGATCGCGGCCGGATCGCGGGTGTGTTGCGTGAGCGTCAGCCCGGTGCGCTCCGTGAAGAAACCGGGGAACTCCTCCGTCTCAAAACCGATGACGGGGACGCCGAGCGTCTCGAGTCGTTCGAGGGTGGCCGGAAGATCGAGGATCGACTTCGCGCCGGCGCAGACGGTGATGACCGAGCTGCGGGAGAGTTCCACGAGGTCCGCCGACTCGTCGAATGGCGCCTCGCGGTGCACGCCGCCGATCCCTCCGGTTGCGAACACGCGCACGCCGACGGCGCGGCAGCAGGCGAGTGTCGCGGCGACGGTGGTCGCGCCGTCTTTCCCCTCCGTGACGGCCCAGGCGATGTCGCGCGTGCTGACCTTCCCCACGCCGTCGCGTGCCAGAAAGCGCTGAAGATCCGCCCCCTCGAGGCCGAGCAGGGGGACGCCGCGGACGACGGCCGCCATCGCGGGCTCGGCGCCACCGGCGCGCACGGCGGCACGCATCCGACGGTCCGCCTCCGCGTTCTCCGGGATCGGCAACCCCTGCGCGAGCACCGAACTCTCCAGCGCGACGAGCGGGGTGCCGTCGCGCTGCGCGGCCAGGGCCGTACCGCGAAGCACCACAGTGCCGGGAAGATGCGCGCTCACGGCACCACGTTAGGGGGCAGCGCGGCGATGCACAATACGGCGCGCCCACGCCGTTTCCACTACAATTCTCGGATGAGTTCGTTCTCGTCGGAGCGCGTGTTCCAGCAGCTCGTCGAACTGACCACGGATTTCATCGTGATCATCGACGGCGCCGGGACGATCGTGCACGCGACACCCTCGCTCTCGCGGGTGATGGGGTTCGCCGCGAGCGACTTGATCGGACGGAATGCCTTCGAGTTCGTCCATCCGGATGATCACGCGACCGCCGGCGCCGCGCTCGCCGACGAACTTGCCGGACGCACGGAGGCGTGGTTCGTCGACCTTCGCTTCCGCGATCAGGCGGGGGGGTGGATCCCCTGCGAAGTGAAGGGGTGGCGGGATCCCCTCGCGCAGCCCGGCGAACCTCACGTGATCGTGCATGCGCGCGATGGGCGCGTGCGCGCCTCGATGGAAGCGCGGGTGCGGGAGCAGGATTCGTGGATGCGGGCCGTGGTCGAAGGCGCGCCCCTCGCGATCATCAGCGTCGACACCGAGTTCCGCGTCACGGCGTGGAACGGCGCCGCCGAACGGATCTTTGGGTGGACGGAGCGCGAACTCCTCGGTCAATCACTCCCGACGATCCCCGCGGACGCGCCCGAGGAGCGCGAGTGGCTCACACAGGCGATGCGCGAGGGCCGCTCGTTCCAAGGCTTCCACACGCGTCGGCGTCGCAAGGACGGGGCGCAGATCGACGTCGCCGTCTCGATCGCGCCACTCCGCAGCGGCGACGGGAGCATCCGCGGCGCGCTGAAGCTCGTGCAGGACGTGAGTGGCCGCAGCGGGATCGAAGAGCGGTTCTCACGCTCCCAAGCGCTCGACGCGGCGGGACGCCTCGCTGGCGGGATCGCGCACGAGTTCAACAACCTGCTCGCGACGATGCTCACGAGCGCGCAGTTCCTCCTCGAAGAACTCCCTCCGGACGCGCCGCAGCGCGCGGACGCGGAGGCGGTCGTCGAAGCCGCGAAACGGGCGACGGATCTCACGAAGCAGCTGATGACGCTCGGCCGACGGACCACGCGACGAGTGGAGCGCTTCGATCTCGGCCGCGCGGTACGCGAGAAGATGGAGTCGGTGCGGGAGACGGTGCCGCGCGAGGTGACCGTCGAGGTCTTCACGCAGCCGGAACCCGCCTTGGTGATGGCCGATGGCGGACATCTCTCGCAGATCCTCGCCATGCTGGTCCAGAACGCCGTCGAAGCCATGCCGCGCGGCGGCCTCCTCACGCTCGAGACGGCCCGCCTCACGCTCGACCGCGCCGATACCGCCGCGGACATCGGGGTCGCGATGGGCGACTACGCGATGCTGGCTGTGAGCGACACCGGGATGGGGATGACGCCCGAGGTCCGCGTCCGCTGCTTCGAACCGTTCTTCACCACGAAAGAGGAAGGGCGCAGCGGCCTGGGGCTCGCGACGGTGTACTCGCTCGCGCGGCAGGCTGGCGGGAGCGCGACCGTGGCGAGCGAGGCCGGGATCGGGACCACCGTGCGCGTGTACATCCCGATCGTCGAGGTGTCGGAGCCCGCGCGCGTGATCGCCGAACGTGCCAAGGAGCGCGACACGATCCTCCTCGTCGAGGATGATGGCGCGCTGCGCGCCGGGATCCATCGGGCGCTGCGCCAGCACGGCTACCATGTGCTCGACGCCGCGGGTGGCGCCGAGGCGCTGATCATCGCCGATCAGTTCCCGGACACGATCCAGCTCCTCGTCACGGACCTGGTGATGCCCGACATCACCGGTCGCGAGCTCGCGCGCCGACTCCGCACGCTCCGCCAGGGACTGCGCGTGCTCTACATCTCCGGGTACACGTCCGCCGAGGTCGTGAAGGTCGGCGGCGCGCTCACCGCGAATGAGGCGTTCATCCAGAAGCCCTTCGCGCCAACCGAACTCGTCGGCGCGGTGCGCGGGCTGCTCGGGATCCTGCGCTAGCGCTTACGGCTTGGCGGGACGCCACGCCTCGACGATCGCACGGCCGAGCGCCGCCATCGTCAGCTGCGGTTCGCTGTCGAGCACCCAGCGCTGATCCACATTCTCGCGGGTGAAGACGCAGGCGACGATCCGCGCGGGAAGCCGCCAATAGCTGCACTCCGTGCGGGCGGCATCGACGGCGCCGGTCTTGTGCGCTGCGGGCACGCCACCGGCCCACCGCTGCAACAGCTCGCCGTCGGTGTTGTGGTCGAGGAAGTCGAGCATCGTCGAATCAGCGGCGGAACTGACCGCCTTGCCGTTCGCGAGGAGCGTGAAGAGCTGGGCCATCTCGTTCGCGGTGCTCACGCCAAGGCCGTACTTCACTGAACTGTCCATCGCCACGCTCGTGAAACGCTGGAAGCTCTTCGCGTGCACCTTCGTCCGCGGGAGCCCGCGGGCCTCCATCGCCTCCCACACGCGACGAATCGCGACCTTGTCGAGGAGGAGGTTGGTCGCGGTGTTGTCGCTGATGGTGATCATCAGCCACGCGGCATCGCGCACCGTGAGCTCGATCCCGTCGTGCATGAACTGGAGGTTCCCCGCGCCGGGCACCTTGTCGATGCCGGTGAGGATGATCCGATCGTCGAGGGCGATGCGCTTCTTCTCGACGAGATCGAAGAGCGTGACGAGGATCGGGACCTTGATCAGCGAGGCCGTGGGGAACGGTTCATCGCCGCGCCGCGCCAGGCGCTCACCGGTATCGAGATTGCGCACGGCGTAACTGACGACGCCGTGGTGGGCGTCGGCGATCGAGTCGAGCTGTCGATGGAGGCGCGCCGTATCGGCACGCACGGGCGCTGGCACGGGGCGCGCGTCCTGCGAGTGGAGCGCGCTCGCACTCGCGAGCGACGCCGCGAGGACGAGCGCGCTCCGGCGCATCACGCGTCGTCGAAGAGGTCGGACTTGCGCGCTTCGAGGAGGTCGCGCGACTCCGAGTCCGGGTCGACGACAGCGAGGATCTTGATCGTCTCGCCCGCGTAGCAATCGAACGCCTTGCCGACGCCGCGCTTGAGGACGATCTCATGGCCGTCCTCGAACTTCAGGACGACGTTGGGATAGTTCTGGTTCACGTACTGCTTGCGGAGCTTCTTCGGGGCGACAGGCATCGAGTGGGGATCCGGTTGACGGGACGGAGCGAAGGTAGCGCCACGCGAGCGCGGCGACCAGCCCTCCCTAGGTGACGACGCTGCGCTGTGCCGCGAAGGGCTTCCACGCCTCGGTGCGAAGGATATCATCAATCTCCTCACCGACGCGCTCGACCTCCGCATCCGTCGTATAGAAGTGCGGCGCGACGCGGATGCCGGCGCCCGGGCGGTAGTCGATGACGACATCGCGGGCGAGGAGGGCCTTCGCGACCGCAGCACCCTCGGGGACATCGAAGGCCACCGTGCCGCCGCGGGCCGCCGCCTCGCGGGGGGCGCTCACCTTCCACCCGCGCGCGTCGGCGATCGCGATGAGGCGCGCAGTCTGCCGCTCACTCTTGGCGCGGATCGCCGAGAGCCCCGCGCGGGCGATCAGCCGCGGTCCCTCCACGTTCGCGTAGAGCGCTGGGATCACCGGCGTCCCGCCCAGCCAGCGCCAGCTCCCACTGGCCCACGCCATGTTCATATCGAACGCGAACGGCGTCGCGTGCGCCTGCCAGCCGGTGATCGCGGGGGTGAGCGCAGCGGTCGTCGCGGGATTCGCCCAGAGGAAGCAGCCGCCGGGCCCGCCACAGAGCCACTTGAGGACACCACCAGCGTAGAAGTCGCAGCCGATCGCGCGCACATCCACCGGGATCACACCGACCGCGTGGTAGGCATCGAGCATGGTCCACGCGCCCGCCGCCTTCGCGTGCGCGACCACACGCCGCACATCGACGATACTCGCCGAGCGGAAGAGGACGTGCGAGATCGCAACGAGCGCGGTGCGCTCGTCGATCGCGGCACAGAGGGCATCGGCGCTGATCGAGAGGCCGTCCTCGGAGGGCACCACGACGACGCGCGCGCCGAGGCGTGCCGCGAGCCCTTCGACGGTGTAGCGCACCGACGGGAAGTCGAGCGCGGTCATCACGATCGTGTCGCGCGGCGCCGTGAACGGGAGCGCGCTCACGACCGCCGCATGCGCGAGCGAGACGGTCGGGGTCATCGCGACCTCGCCAGGCCCCGCCCCGATCAACGGTGCGATCTCGTCGCCGAGTCGCACGGGCTGGTCCCACCACCCCTCGGCCCACGCGCGGACCCCGCGTTCCCCCCACTGCGCGGCGTACTCTTGCAGCCGCTCCGGCACCGCGCGCGGCATCGCACCGAGCGAGTTGGAGACCAGATAGGTGGAACGCGCGAGGATCGGGAACTCCTCACGGAAGGCGAGCAGCGGGTCGGTCATCGGTTCAGGCGGCAACGGGCGCGACACGGCGCCGGAAGAAGAAGAGCACGGTCGCGACCGCGAGCACCACCGCCACCGCCCGCCATTCGCTCGCCGTGATGCTGGTGAGCAGCCACGTGATCACGACACAGGTGAGGATATGAATCGCCGGGCCGCCGGGAAGCGTCATCGGCGTCGTCCCCGCGTTCTGGATGCCGCGCCTCCGCAACTCCCATCCCGCGACGGCGCAGGCGAAGTAGAGGAGGAGCGCCGAGAGGTTCGCGAGCACGGCGAGCGCCTCGAACTCGTTGCCGATCGCGAGGGCGCAGACCACCACCGACTGCAGCACGATCGCGATCCACGGGGTCTGGAAGGTCGGATGGATCCGCATGACCGGCGCGGGGAGGAAGCCATCGCGCGCGAACGCGAAGAGTGCGCGCGGCACGGCGAGCGTCATCCCGGACACATACCCGAAGGTCGAGATCGCGGCCCCGATCAGGAGCAGGATGCGTCCGGGGGCGCCCATCAGTCGTTCCGCGACCGCGGCGAGCGGCGCGGCCTTCGCGGCCGCGAGACCCTCGGGACCGAGCACGCCCTGCGCGACGAGATGCACCGCGAGGTAGAGCCCCGTGACACCGATCATCGCGATCGCGATCGCGCGCGGGACCGTCTTCGACGGGTCCTTCATCTCGCCACCCGGGACGAGCGCGCTCTCCACGCCGGTGAAGGCGAAGATGAGGACGATCGCCGTGCGCGCGAATGAACTGGCCGCGGGGAGCGCCTCGACGGCGAGATTCGCCGGGGCCACCGCGAGCGCGCCCACCGCGACGAGCACGAGGAGCGGCACGAGCTTCGCCACCGCGACCACGGAGATGAGACGCGCCCCCTGCCGCACGCCGCGGATGTTCACGCCCGCCAAGAACGCGAAGGTCACCGCGAGCACCAGCGCGCGTGCGATCGGCGTCCCGAGCGCCGGGATCAAGGTGCCGACGAAGCCCGCGTACGCGCTCGAGACACTCGCCACCGCGGTAGTGCCGAGCAGCCAGAGGAGCACACCGCTCATGAAGCCGGCATAGGGGCCGAACACGAGCTCGACGTACGCGTACGGGCCGCCGGTCATCGAGACGCGACTCCCCGCTTCGGCAAAGCAGAGCACGATCAGCCCCATGCAGATCGCGCACACCACGTACACGAGGGGCGCCGCCGGCCCGATCAGCTCGGTGACCGAACCCGGCAGGCGAAAGATCCCGCCGCCGACGGTCGTGTTGAAGATCGCCGCGGAGAGCCCCCACACCCCGATCGCGCGAGCGAGGCCGCGTTCACCAGCGGGAGCGGAAGAATCGGAGTGTGCCTGCATCACGGATCTCGCGAGAAAGTGGACAGCGGGAACGCCGAGGAGGTATCCTCGGTAAGGTATGCCGACGCCAGCGGGGACGCACCGCGCGGCGGCCACTCCTTTTCCGTACGAGGTGTTCGATGTTCGACCGCGCCTGTCGCTCGCTCCTGCTCTCGCTCGTCGCCGTCGCCCCACTCGCGGCGCAGTCCCGTGACGCCGCGCCGGCGGCGACGCCGACCGCCGCGACCGCCGTCAGGTTGTCCTCGTCCAGGTAGCCCTTGTCGCCGCTTACCTCCCTCACCGTGAACCGCTGGCTCGTCGTGTGGA
>JAIETI010000070.1 GCA_019745365.1 Gemmatimonadaceae bacterium
CGTCGCGTCACGAGCGAGGCTGACCTCGAACTCGTGCGGATGGTGCTCTCAGGAGTGACGAACAAGCGACTCGTGGGTACCTTCACCGCCGCGGGCGTGCGCGCGGTGGGGATCAGCGGTGAGGATGGCGCGCTGCTGCGAGGCACCGTCGCGCCCGGTGCGCCACTCGGGCGTGTGGGTGAGGCGCTCGTCGCGGATGCCACGCTGCTGCGCGATCTCATCGCGGCGGGGTGGACGCCGGTGGTCTCCCCGCTCGCAACCGATGCCGACGACACACCGCGCGGAGCACTCAATGTGAATGGCGACGATGCGGCTGCGGCGATCGCCGAGGCGCTCGGTGCGAGCGAACTGCTGCTGGTGGCCGATGTTCCCGGTGTGCTGCGCGACGGCGCCGTGCTCCCTGCGCTCGATGCGACCGCGATCGCGGCGCTCGCGGCGAGTGGCGTCGCGACCGGTGGGATGCTCGCGAAGCTCGAAGCTGCGTTGCGTGCCGCGACCGCAGGCGTGACGCGCGTGCGCGTCGGCGCCCTCGATGCGATCACCGACCTCGCCGCGGGGACGCGCATCACGCGCGACGTCCTGACCCCTGAACCCCAACTCCGATGACGACGATGAGCCCTTCGATCACGTCTGCCCTCGCGGCGACGTACAAGCGTGCGCCGATGGAGTTCGTGCGCGGGGAAGGGGTCGAGCTGATCGACGCCGACGGCAAGCGCTATCTCGATTTCGTCGCCGGCATCGCCGTCAACGCACTCGGCTATGGCGACGCGGGCCTCGCCGCGGCGATGCAGGGGGCGATCGAGAGCGGGATGGTGCACGTCTCGAACCTCTATCGCACCGCGCCAGGTGAGGCGTTGGCCGAGGCGCTCGTCGCGAAGTCGTTCGCGGATCGGGTGTTCTTCTGCAACTCCGGCGGCGAAGCGAATGAGGGGGCGTTCAAGTTCGCGCGGCGGTGGGCGCGCGGCCAAGGCGGCACCGCGAAGCATGAGATCTTCTCGCTGCGCGGCGCGTTCCATGGGCGGCTCTTCGGCACGGTGGCCGCGACCGATCGGCCGGCGTATCGCCTGCCGTTCCGTCCGCTCGCCGGCGGGATCTCGATCCTCGAGCGCGACCTGACCGAGATCCGCGCGGCGATACAGAGCGAGACGACCGCAGCGGTGATCGTCGAGCCGGTGCAGGGGGAGGGCGGGGTGCGTGTGCTCGACGCGGGATTCCTCCGCGAGCTCCGCGCGCTCACCACGGAGCGGAACATCCTCCTCATCTTCGACGAGATCCAATGCGGTTATGGGCGCACGGGGAGCTTCTTCGCGTATGAGCAGAGCGGGGTGATCCCCGACATCCTCACGGTCGCAAAGCCGATGGCGGGTGGGCTCCCGATGGGGGCGATCCTGATGCGTGCCGAGGTGGCGGATGCGCTACAGCCGGGGGAGCATGGGACCACGTTCGGTGGCGGGCCCTCTCTCGCGAGCGTGGCGCTCCATGTGCTCGAGCGCTTGAGTGATCCGACGCTCCTCGCCTCGGTGACGGAGAATGGGGCGTGGTTCGGCGCACAGCTCCGTGCGCTGGCCGAGCGGCATCCGAAGGTGCGCAGCGTGCGTGGGGTGGGGTACATGTGGGGCGTCGACGTGACCGACCCTGCCAAAGAGGTGATCGGTCGCGCGCTCGACCTTGGGCTCCTCTTGGTGAGCGCGGGCGAGCACACCCTCCGCATCCTCCCGCCGCTCGTCACCATGCGCGACGACCTCGCGCGTGGGCTCGCCCTGATCGAGCGCGCGCTCGGCTAGCTGAGCTAGTTGCCGAGCTTCTCGCAGGAGCGGGCGAAGACGCGGCGCGTCTCGTCGGGCTTCTCGAGCATCGGCCAGAACTCGGCGAGATAGTCCTTGGTGCGCTTTACGCGCGCCGGGTCGAGTGCGGGGATCGAGTCCCAGACAGCATCCATCGCCGCGCGTCGCTTCTTGAAACGATCGAACGCCCACGTCCACTGGTCAGTGGGGCGGCAGTCGCCGCGGTAGAGCCGATCGGTCACGTTGCGGATCGGGAGCCGCGGATCGACCGTCGCGTAGCGGGTGCGGACCACGCCGGAGAAGTCCCAGTCATAGGCGACGGGGACGTACCGCATCGAGGCGGAGTCGAGGAGGATGCGGATGTTGTGCAGCCCGCCGATCGACCAATCAGTGTTGCCGACGAGATACTCGAAGAGGGAGACGAGGCCGAGGTGGTTCTGCTCGAGCTCTTCAAAGCGCGCGCCCTTGGCTTCGCGGACGCGAGCGTTGTTGCGCTCCGCGACCTCGTCTTCGTCCTCGACGAGGAAGGCCCATGAGGTGATCGGTGGCGTCGCGTTCTTGACGTCCTTGTAGGTGATGCGTGCGAGGCGCACCTGGAACGACCAGTCGGTGAGCTCCTCGTACATCCGCCAGACGCCGTACTCATGGAGCACGTACTGCTCGTACTCCGGATTTCCGGGGCGGCAGTTTGTGGTGATCTTCGTCTTGCGATTGCCTTGGAAAAAGCTCCCGGTCACCTCGCCTTTGGCGAACTCGAGGCGGATGGGAGGGAAGTCGCAGTTCCGCGATTGACGGCGATAGTGGCCGCGGGCGCGGAGCACACCGCTCAGCGTGCGGGTGCCGCTGCTATCAGGGACGGTGACCGCGGCGGCGTAGGGACGGAGCTGGGTCGAGTCGCGGATGCGGAGGAGGGTCTTGAGATCGGTGACGATGGTGATCTCGACGGGCGCGTGCCCTTTGAAGACGCGTTGGGCGCTCGCGTTCGATGTCACGAGTGCGAGTGAGACGATCAGCGACCATCCGTAGCGACGGGTCATCGCAGCTCTACCTTGAGAACGCCGCCCTCGGGGACGGCCTTGAGGGCGTCGACGACGACCCCGGAGGTCACCGTCGAGGCGTAGTCCACGCCCCACTCGGCGAAGCGTGAGCCATCGTCCTGCTTTACGGCGCCGACGTACTTCCATCGAACGAAGAGCTCGCCGAACAGGGGTTCGAGGAGGGTGCGGGTCGTCTCGACGTTCTCAGTGCGGACGCGGAGGAGCACTGCGTACACGGGGCGAGGGGCGGTGGGCTCGTCGTTGAGCTCCGGATCGTTCCGTTTGCGGCGACGCCAGGCGCGGTCGGCGATGGCATCGAGCTGCTCTGGGGCGAGCGACTTGAGGACTTCGTCGTCGAGGCGCGCGACAAAGGTGCCGGTGCGTCCGGCGGCGACCGCGCGCTCAAGGCGCTCGCGCGCCTTCCGCCCTTCGAGGAGCGCCGGGCTGTCACCGAAGTCGGTGTACCAGAGGAGCGCCATCATCAGGTTGAAGCCGAGCGAAAGGATGAAGGCGATGTCGGGATCGACACCGGCGGCGAGGCCGATGCCGGTGGCGATGAAGACGTGGACCGCGTCCTTGGAGTCGTCGAGGGAGGTGCGGAAGCGGACGGCGGCGACGATCCCGCCGAGTGAGAAGGCGAGGGCGAGCGAGTGCTTGACGAGGACGACGACGCCGGCGACGACGACCGGGAGCATGACCAGCGTCTGCACGACCGCCTGCTGATACCCCTTCTTGCGTCGCGTGAGGGTGTAGACCCAGGCGATCGGGAGGGCGAGGAGCCCTGCCGAGAGCATCGCGATGAAGGTGGGGAGGACGGCGGGGCCTGTGGTCCCGGTGGACTGGAGCGCTTCGCGCTTGGAGACCGCGCCGAACGCGCCGGCGATGTCGCTCCCGGTGATGGCCCCGAGCCCGCCGACCCCGCGGTCGCGGACCAAGAGGCCCACCGCGATGACGAGGAGGTAGTAGACCGTCGTCCGGAGGAGGATGTTCGACCAGAGTGTCGGGCGCCGCGAATCAGCCATACCGTCGGGTGCGGGGGAGGGGGAGGACGCCCGAAGTTGCGGGGCGGGGCGGTGAGTCGCAACCGGGGGGTGTTCCCCTCTGGCGAGGGGGCGTACCCGTTGGCATCGTTGACTCCCCGCGCCTGAGGGCGCGCGACTGCTGCTCACTCTCCGGACTTGGAGCTGTCCGTGCCTGTTCTCTCGCGTTCGTTCGTGCCGCTGATCGCTGCGCTCTCGCTCGGGTGCCGGTCACTGCCGGCGCAACATCAGGGCGCCGCGCCCGCGAAGCCGACGTTGGTGCTCTTCCTGACGGTGGATCAGCTGCGCGCGGACTACTTCGCGCGCTTTGCGCCGCAGCTCACGGGCGGGCTCAAGCTGCTCCACGATCAGGGTGCGTTCTACGCGAACGGGTTCCAGGATCATGCGATCACGGAGACGGCGCCGGGGCATGCGAGCACGATGAGTGGTCGCTTTCCGGTGCATACCGGGATCACGATGAACTCGCTGGGCGTGAACACGCGTGAGGCGCCGCTGATCGGGGTGGGGGATATCGGCGCGTCGCCGTTCCGCTTTCAGGGGACGACGCTCACCGATTGGATGCGCGCGGCGGACAAGAACACGCGCGTGCTCTCGGTATCGCGCAAGGATCGTGGCGCGATCCTCCCGATCGGGAAGAGCAAGAGCGAGGTGTACTGGTGGGCATCGAACGGGACGTTCACGACATCGAGCTACTATGCCGATGCGCTGCCGGGGTGGGTGACCGCCTTCAACGCGAAGAAGAGTGCACAGCAGTACGCGGGGCAGCAGTGGAATCTTCTGCTTCCGGCGACGGCGTACCCTGAGCCCGACTCGGTGACGCTCGAGAGCCAGGGGCAGGACATCGTCTTCCCGCACGCGATTTCAGCGGATTCTGCCGCCGCGGCGCGCAGCTTCGCGGGCTTTCCGATGATGGACTCGCTGACGCTCGCGTTCGCGCTCGATGGTGTGCGCGCGCGTGAGTTGGGAGCGAAGACGGGGCGGACCGACCTGCTCGCGGTGTCGCTCTCGACCACGGATGCGGTGGGGCATCGGTTCGGCCCCGACTCGCGAGAGTTGCACGATCAGGTGGTGCGCTTGGATCGCTACCTCGGTGCG
Source organism: Gemmatimonadaceae bacterium (assembly GCA_019745365.1). Classification (GTDB taxonomy): domain Bacteria; phylum Gemmatimonadota; class Gemmatimonadetes; order Gemmatimonadales; family Gemmatimonadaceae; genus JAIETI01. The sequence goes on from JAIETI010000070.1 coordinate 4,957, forward strand.
TTCCTCGACTCCCTCTTCAAGCTTCGCGGACGCGAGGGAATCGTGATCGCGTTGACGGCGGACCACGGGGTGACGCCGCTCCCCGATGCACCCTCGACGAACATCCCGAACCCCGGCACGACGCGGGTCGATCTCGCGCCCGCGTATGCCGAGTGGAGCGCGAAGATGCTGGCGCGCGGGGTACCGGATAGCGCGCATGTGTTCGACGAAGGGGTGCTCTTCACTATGCCGGCACTGTTCAAGGCGGCAAAGGTCGATGTGGATGCGGCCGCGTTGGAGTTGGCGGCGCTGGTGAAGGCGGTGCCAGGTGTGGCGCGCGCGGATCTCTTCGTCGATCTCGCGAAGGCGGATCCAGCGAAGGACAAGATCGCGCGCCGATGGCTCAACATGTTCGCGCCTGACGGAAACGTGCGGCTGGCGGTGACGCTCACCGAGTTCTCCTACTGGAAGCCGGTGCGGATCGCGACCCACGGCTCGCCCTGGGACAACGATGCCCGCGTCCCGATCCTCTTTTTCGGATGGGGGGTGCAGCCCGGCGCGCACAGTGAGACCGTGCGCACGGTGGACATGGCACCGACGTTGGCCGCGATCCTCGGCGTGAAGCCGACGGAGAAGCTCGACGGTGTGCCGATCACGAGTGCGCTGAAGAAGTGAGCGACGCGCTCCTTCGTGCCTTTGACGCGGCCGCGTTCGGCGCGGCGCGCACGCTCGATGTGCGGAGCTCGTTGCCGACCGCGGCCGAGGCGCAGGCGCGCGTGGAGTCGTGGGTGCGGCAGCAGCAGCTCACCGGCACGGCCGAACTGCTGATCATCACCGGACGTGGTGCGGGGAGTGAGGATGGCGTGGCGGTGGTGCGCCCCGCGGTGGAGCGCACGCTCGCCGCGCTGAAGCGGAAAGGCGTCGTGGCGCAGGTGAGGGAGCACACGCCGGGGTCGTTCGTCGTGACGCCAGCATCGCTCACCGCGCTCAGCGAAGCGATCCCTCGTCGCAAGGATCCGCCGGTGCGGCGTCGGCCGGTCGCGTTGGCGACGCTTGCGCCGGAGACGCGCGACGCGCTCGCAGCCCTTGCCGGTCGCCAGCTCGCGCTCTTGGGTGCACCGGTGAGCGAAACAAATCTGGAAGATGAGATGCATCGGCAGTTCAGTGCGCTCGTGCCGAATGTGGCGGCGAGCGCCGATCCCGAGGCCGCGCTCGCGGCCGCCGCCCGCGACGCGCTCGCGGCCCTCGACGACGCCCCATGACGCGACCGCCGTTCACTCCGATCCCGCCTTCGACCGCTGATCTCCCGCCGATCGAGCGTCGCCCACTCGGCCGCACCGGTGCCACGCTCTCCGTGCTTGCGCTCGGCACGCGGCGCTTGCACGAACTCGGGCAGAAGGAGGCGATCCGCCTGGTGCGCGAGGCGATCGACAAGGGCGTCACCGCGATCGAGCATGCGTGGGAGTACGGCGAGGGGCGCACCGAGCGCTGGCTCGGTCAGGCGCTCGCGGACGGGTACCGCGAGAAGGTGACGCTGATGGGCGGCTGCAGTGCCCATCTGCGCGACTATAAGACCGCGATGGCGCAGCTGGAGGAGACGCTCGTGCGACTCGGGACCGACCGCCTCGATCTCTGGTCGTTCCAAGAGGTGATCTACGACAACGATCCGGACTGGATCTATGATCATGGCGGGCTCGACGCGATGCAGGAGGCGCGCGAGCAGGGGAAGGTGCGGTGGATCGGCTTCGGTGGGCACAAGTCACCGCATATCCACCTCAAGCTCTTGGCGCGCGGCTTTGCGTGGGACGCGGTGCAGATGCCGCTGAATCCGCTCGATGCTTCGTTCCGCTCGTTCGAGAAGCAGGTGCTCCCAGAGGTCATCAAGCGCGGTGGCGGGGTGATCGGGACGCGGCCATGTGCGTCGGGGGCGATGCTCGGCGTGAAGAGCGTGAAGCCGGAGGACGCGCTCCGCTATGCCTGCTCGCTCCCGGTGGGCACCGTGATCAGCGGGATGGACTCGGCGGCGGTGTTGCGGAAGAACGTGAAGCTCGCGGCGTCGTTGAAGCCGTTCCACGCGGGCGAGATGGATGCGATGCGGCAGAAGGCGCGCGTCGCGGCGGGTGATGGGCGCTACGAGCGCTACAAGACCACGCAGGAGTTCGACGGGGTGCTCGGACGCATCGCGCACGGCTTCCTGGCCGCGCCCAAGAAGGGCGCGAAGTAGAACGCTGACCGCCGGGCCCCGCGTCGGGGCGGACGACGCACTCGCGATCCTCAGCTCCGTCTTCGGCTACGCCGCGTTCCGTGGTGAGCAGGCGGAGGTGATTGCGCATGTCGCCGACGGGGGCGATGCGTTGGTGTTGATGCCGACCGGAGCAGGGAAGTCGCTCTGCTATCAGGTTCCGGCGCTGATGCGCGAGGGCGCGGCAGTCGTGGTCTCGCCGCTCATCGCGCTGATGCAGGATCAGGTGGCGGCGCTCGAGGAGCTCGGGGTGCGCGCGGCGTACCTGAACTCGACGCTGAGTGCGGCCGAGGCTGCGGCGACCGAACGGCGTGTGCGCGCGGGGGAGCTGGATCTCGTGTATGTGGCCCCGGAGCGGTTGCTCACCGAGCGGTGTCTCTCACTCCTGGATGACAGCCCGCTCGCGCTTTTCGCCATCGATGAAGCGCACTGTGTGTCGCAGTGGGGGCACGATTTCCGTCCTGAGTACATCCAGCTCTCGGTGCTGCACGATCGCTATCCGGAGGTGCCGCGCATCGCGCTCACGGCGACGGCCGATCGCCAGACGCGCGCCGAGATCGTCACGCGGCTGCAGTTGGAGTCGGCGCGGGTGTTCGCGACGAGTGTGGACCGTCCCAACATCCGGTACCGGGTGGTGGAGCGGGAGAACGGGCGCGCGCAGCTCCTGCAGTTCATCCGCGAGGAGCATGACGGCGACGCAGGGATCGTGTACTGCCTCTCGCGGAAGAAGGTCGAGGAGACGGCCGCGTTCCTCGTTTCGAAGGGGATCGATGCCCTCCCGTATCACGCGGGGATGGCCGCACCGCTGCGTGCCGCACAGCAGCGACGCTTTCAGCGCGAGGAAGGGGTGGTGATGGTGGCGACCATCGCCTTCGGGATGGGAATCGACAAGCCTGATGTGCGCTTTGTCGCGCATCTCGATCTGCCGAAGTCGATGGAGGGGTACTATCAGGAGACCGGGCGGGCCGGTCGCGATGGTGCGCCCGCGAACGCGTGGATGGTGTACGGGCTGCAGGACGTGGTGCAGCTCCGCCGCATGATCGATGAGTCGGAGGCCGACGAATCGTACAAGCAGGTGCAGCGCACCAAGCTCGACGCGATGCTCGGCTTCTGCGAGACCTCGGAGTGCCGACGGCAGCGACTCCTCGCGTACTTCGACGAGACCGGATCGCCCTGCGGGAACTGCGACAGCTGTCTGACGCCCCCGGAGACGGTGGACGGGACGATCCCGATGCAGCAGCTCCTGAGTTGCATCTATCGGGTGCAGCAACGGTTCGGGGCGATGCATGTGATCGACGTGCTCCGCGGCGAGGCGACGGAGAAGGTGCAGCAGTGGCAGCATGGGCAGCTCTCGACCTTCGGGATCGGCACGGAGCGTTCGGCGCCCGAGTGGCGCGCGATCATCCGGCAGGCGATCGCGTTAGGGTTGATCATCGTCGACCATGACCGCTACAGCGCCCTCCGGCTGACCGCGGCGAGTCGCCCGGTGCTGCAGGGCAGGCAGCGGATCACGCTGCGGGCGTATCGGAAGGCGGAGAAGGCGAAGCGCACCAAGGGCGGACGCGCGCGCGGGGCGGCGGATGTCGCGCCCGGTGATGCGGCACTCTATGACGCGCTGCGCGAGTGGCGGCGCACCACGGCCGCCTCGCACGGGGTGCCTGCGTACGTGATCTTCCACGATGCGACGTTGAAGGCGGTGGCACAGCTGCGTCCGGAGTCCGCGCGAGGGTTGCGTGGCGTGGCGGGGATCGGTGAACGCAAAGCCGAGGCGTATGGTGCGGAGTTGTTGGCGCTGGTGCGTGCCGCGAATGCGTGAATGGGTTGAACGGAACTTCCTCTACGAGCGAGTCGATATGTCCCGTGTGATCGCGATCCTTTGCGCGGCGAGCACCGTGCTCTCCGCGCAGCAGTTGACTGGCTTCTCTGCGGCCGATGCCGCCGCCTATCGCGCTGCCGAGCGCACTGCGGTGGCGCGTCCTGATCCGGCCAGGGCGCGCGAGCTCTCGCGCGTGCTCTCGGCGGAGACGCACATCGCCGGCACGCCCGCGCAGGCGGTGACACGCGACTATGTGATCGCGCAGATGAAGGCGATGGGGCTCGCGACCGAGGTGCGCGCCTACGACATCTGGATGCCGCATCCGACGGCGATCGAGGTGTGGGCGAACGGTGAGGCGCTCGACCTCCGCGAAGGGGCGCTCGCGGCCGACGCGACGAGTGGGCGCACCAACGAGCCGCTCCCGATCAACGGCTACAGTGGGAGTGGTGATGTGCGCGCCGAGGTGGTGTATGTGAACTATGGGCTGGTGGAGGACTATCGGACGCTCGACTCACTCGGTGTGAGTGTGCGTGGGAAGATCGCGGTGGCGCGGTATGGGAGGAGCTTCCGGGGGATCAAGGCGCGCGAGGCGGAGAAGCATGGCGCGGTGGCGCTGCTGATCTACAGCGATCCGGCGGATGACGGCTATGTGCAGGGCGATGTGTACCCTGAGGGACCGTGGCGCCCCGCGAACGGAATCCAGCGCGGGAGTGTGATGAACGGCGCGGGCGATCCGAGCACGCCGGGGTACCCGAGTCGCGCGGGCGCGCCGCGCGTGCCGCTCGCGCAGATGCCGGTGCCGCGTATCCCGGTGGTGCCGATCGGTTATGGAAACGCGTCGAAGCTGCTGCGCACCGTGCGCGGCACCGCGATCCCGCGTGGATGGCAGGGCGGACTCGATTTCCGCTATCACGTGGGGCCGGGTCCGAGTGTGGCGCGGGTGCGGGTGGTGACCGATACCGCGACGACGCCCTTCAAGACCGTCTGGAACACCTTCGGAGTGGTGCGCGGGTCGGAGTTCCCGGATGAGATCGTGATCATCGGGGGGCATCGCGATGCGTGGGGACCGGGTGCCGGGGACAACGTCGGCGGGATCGTGAGTGTGCTCGAGTCAGCGCGTGCGGTGGCGGAGCAGATGAAGAGCGGGTGGAAGCCGAAGCGCACGCTGATGTTCGCGACGTGGGATGCGGAAGAGTGGGGGCTCATCGGCTCGACGGAGTACGTCGAGGAGGATTCGCTCCGACTGATGCGGGGCGGCGTGGCGTACTTCAATCAGGACGGTGCCGGCGGTGGGCCGAACCTTGGTGGCGGCGGATCGCCGTCGTTGCGTGGGTTGCTACGCGATGTCGCCCGCTCGATCCCGCATCCGGACGTACCGGCGAAGTCGCTCTACGACATGTGGCGCACGCAGCAGCGGGTGAAGGATGGTGACGAAGTCGCGATGGGCGATCC
>JAIETI010000115.1 GCA_019745365.1 Gemmatimonadaceae bacterium
TATATATATATACATATATATAAATGTATATATTCATATATACATATATATATATGAATATATACATTCAGAACTTATTTGTGTATATATGTGTGTGTGTGGTGGGGGGGGGGGTTAACGAGCGGAAGGATCGAGCCGCGGCGACCACGCGCCCATGCGAGCCGCCGCACCGCGCGTCAGTTGCCGCGTGCGACCAGACTCCACATCGAGCACCCAGAGCTGCTTCGCTCCGGACCGCTGCGACGTGAAGACCAGATGCCGTCCGTCGGGAGCCCACGAAGGATCCTCGTTCCGGCCATCGCTCGTGAGCTGACGCACGCTCCGGTCCCGCAGGGAGATGGTCATGACTTGGAAGACACCGTCGATCTGCGACTGGAACGCCACCACGCGGCCATCCGGCGACCAGTCCGGGTTGGAACGATAGAGTTGGTCGCCGAACCCGGTCGTGGTGAGCAGATCCGCGTTCGTACCGTCGGCATCAGTAATATATAGCTCGGGGTGGCCGAGTCGCCCCGAGGTGAACGCGATGCGACGGCCATCGGGACTGAAGCTCGGCTGCGTGTTCGTCGTCCCCCGCCCGACGGTGACGCGCCGCGGTCCCTCGCCCTCGAACGGCTGCGACGCGAAGAGGTCGGTGCCGTCGTCCCCGCTCGCGAACACGAGCGTCGCGCCATCGGGTGAGAAGGCCGGGCTCGAGTTGGAGCCGAGCCGGGTCGAGACGCGCTTGGCGCTCCCGGCTCGCAGGTCGCGAAAGACCACGTGGGTTCCATCATCGGCGAGGGCCACGTACGCGATGTATCGGCCCGAGGGGTGCCAAGCGGGCGAGAGTGCGCTCCCCACGCCCGCGAGCGGCTGCGCGTTCGCGCCGTCGCTATCGACACTCCAGAGACGCTGCTCGCGCACGAACAGGATGCGCGTCTGGGCGGTGCCCCGCTGTCCCGTGATCCACCGCTCGATCTCATCGGATGCGCCGTGAAGCGTCAGTCGCCACTCTGGGGAGAGCGCGGCAGGGAGCGGATAGTCCGCGACATTGAGGACACGCTGTGCCGCCACGTCGTGCAAGACCACGTGGAGGGCCCCGGCGGGAGTCACGCTCGCCTGGACGACGGCGGCCGCTCCCAGGCGTGCATAAAGCGGATAGTTGAGCGCACCGGTCGGCGCTTCACCAGTCGCAGCGGCGATGACCGTGAGTCGGTCACCGAAATCCAGGTCGCGTTGCAGGATCGCGCGGACCGAATCGCCGTTCGCACCGGCGACGCCCGCCACGAACACGCCGGGGCGCGTCCCCGCTGCGTACGTCAGGCCGATGCGCACGCCAGTCGGGATCGTATCCTGCGCCTGCGCCACCATCGGCACGCCGCCGAGGAGCGCCAGCACCATTGCGCATCGCCGCCTCATCGGAGCACCCGCGGATCGAACGCGAAGGTCACCGGGAGCACGTCATCGGCGAAGCCCGCCGGCAGCGCACCGAACGCCCGTGCCTGCACCGTCGCTTCGATCGCGCCGAGGCACTCGAGGTCGAATGAGTAGTTCCCGCTCCGCACCACGAAGCGCGGCGGTCCCGCGAGTGTCCCATCACGTCGGATCAAGAAGAACACCTCGGCTCGCAGCGGAGCGTTCGGATTGCTCGGGCGGAAGTTGAGGGCGATCTGGCGGACGATGTTCTGGAGGTACCCCGGGAAGGGGAACTCGGTCCCCTCGGTACGCACGGTGGCAACGTCGGCGCCACGCCCACCCGTCGGGCCACCGCCGGCGCGCGGAGCGGCCGCATCGGGGACGCGCTTGCTCGTGGGTGTGGTAATCGGCGTGGCCTTCTTGGCGCCCTTCACCGGTGCCGCCTTCTTGATGGCGACCGCCGGCTCGGCGATGCGCTTCTCGGCGCGTGGAGGGGCCTTGGCCGGTTCCGCCGGCGCGGGGGCATCGCTCACGACGCCGATCGCGCGCGGGCCTGGTGGTGCCGCGACCAGCTCCACGCGATACATCGGCGGGAGCGGCGGCGCCGTCGGTGCACGCGCGAGCAGAAAGGCGGCCGCCGCGGCGACATGGAGCAGCACCGAGAGTCCAACGGGGCCTGCGAGCGACGCCTCGCGTCGGCGCGCGATCACGGCGCGACGCGCTCCGGTTCCGCCACGAGGCCGACGTTCTGGATTCCCGCCGCGCGGATCGCCGCGAGCAGCTCGACCACCTTGCCGTAGGGGACTCCCTCGTCCGCGCGCAGATAGACCCCATCGCGTCCCGCCCGTCCCGCGAGCGCCTTCACACTCGCGCGGAACTCACTCGCGCTCATCCCCACGTCATCGACGTACACGCGGCCATCGCGCGCCATCGACACGACGAGCCCGGACTTCGGCTCCAGCGGCTTTGCCTCCGCGCGCGGGAGCGTCACGTCTACCCCGCCCTGCATGATCGGGGCGGTGATCATGAAGATCACCATCAGCAGCATCATCACGTCGATCAACGAGACGACGTTGATCTCCGCGTTCAACGGCTGGCGTTCGCCGCGCGTGCGTCGACGCACCTAGATGCGCCCTTCGCGCGCCATCAACGCGATGATCTCCGAGCCGAAACCCTCGAGTTCGCCGTCGAAGCGATTGAGGCGCGCGGCGAAGATGTTGTAGCCGAAGACCGCCGGGATCGCGACCGCGAGTGCGGTCGCCGTGGCGATGAGCGCTTCGGCGACGCCGGGGGCGACTGCGGCGAGGTTCCCCGAGCCCTTGGTCGCGATTCCGATGAAGGCACTGATCACACCGAGGACGGTGCCGAGGAGTCCCATGAGCGGGCTCACCGACCCGATCACCGCGAGCGACGGGATGAAGCGACTGAGCGCGTCACGTTCGCTCGTCGTCTCGGCGTCGAGCAGGAGTCGGAGTGCTTCCACCTGCGACGCGGTGAGCGTGGGCTTCGCCGCCCCCGTCGCGGCCGCCTCTGCAGTCGCGCGTTGCGTGACCTCGCGCAGGTAGTTCACCGCGCGCGCGAAGACACGGTTGTACGGACTCGACGGTGCCTTCTTCGCCGCCGCGACCGCCTGTTCGAGCGAGGTCGCTCGAGCGAACTCGCGCGTGAAGGCGAGCGCGGCTGTCCGCATCCGCCGGAACTCGAGCCACTTCGCCAGCATGATCCCCCACGAGAGAAGCGAGAGGACGACGAGCATCGCGAGCACAACCTTCGTGACCATCGAGCTGGCGAGGATGAGCTCGACGGGGGTCGATGGGATTGCAGCAGAACTCTGAAGCAGGAGCATCGGGAGCGGGATCAGGTGGCCAGACGGCGGTCGCGGAACCAGCGGAAGGTCTCGGCAAGCCCGGCAGCGAGCGGCATCGCGGGGCGCCAGCCGAGCATCGCGGCGGCCTTCTCGATCCGGACCACGGAGCGGAGTTGCTCGCCGGGACGCGCGGGCGCGTGTTCGACGGGGAGCGCGGTGCCCGCGGCTGCCTGCAGCGTGGCCGCGAGCGTGACGACCGAGGTGCTCACGCCCGTGCCGATGTTGCAGGCGCGATCGTCGAGGCGCCCCGCGGGAGGAAGGGTCGCGAGCGCCGCCGCGACGTTCGCCGCGGCCACGTCACCGACGTACACATAGTCGCGCGTCTGTTCCCCATCGCCGAACACGGTCAACGCCCGCCCATCGAGGATGCGGTTGCAGAAGATTGCCACGACCCCGGCCTCACCGTGCGGGTCTTGTCGGGGGCCGTACACGTTGGCGTAGCGGAGCACCGTCGTCTCGACACCGTGCAGCCGCGCGTAGTACGCGAGATAGTACTCCGCCGAGAGCTTTGCGATCCCGTATGGAGACTCGGGGTCCTTGGGGAAGATCTCATCGTTCGGCGGCGTGACGAAATCGCCATAGAGCGCGCCGCCCGTCGAGGAGAAGATCACGCGTGGGCGATGCGCTGCGGCACGCACGGCCTCAAGGAGATTCAGCGTGCCGAGCACGTTGATCGCCGCGTCGTGCACCGGATCGTTCACGGAGCGGCGCACGTCGATCTGGGCCGCGCAATGGCAGAGGATGTCAAAGGCGCCGTCGCGGACGACTGCGGCGGCCCCCGGGGATCGGATGTCGAGCGCGTGAAAGGTCGCGGACGCCGGGAGGTTCTCGCGGCGACCGGAGCTCAGATCATCGATGATGGTGACCGCGAAACCATGGGCCAGCAGGGCATCCGCAACGTGCGAGCCGATGAAGCCCGCTCCGCCGGTGACGAGCGCGCGTCGTGTCATACCGAGAAAGTTACTCGGCAGCGCGGCGCGCTCGTACCACTCACGGCATCTTCGCGGTGACGCGCGCGGACATCCCGACCGTCAGCCCGGGTTCGTAGATCTCGAGGACTGTTGCGCTCACCCCCTGCGGAGTGACACGCGTGACCTGGGCCACCGCGATCGCCTCCGGCGGGAGCGCCGCGCCGTGCGCATCGACCCCTCGGTCACGGAAGACGGTGATCTGGTCGCCGGTCGTGATCGCCGACCCTGCGGGCGCGAAGATCATCTGCTGCGCGATCCCCGGGTGGACGGGCGCACCATCGATCCAGCGAAGCGTCGTCGCGGCGCCGAACTCGACGCGGCCCGGCACCGTCGCCTTCGGCATGGCCAGCGTATCGAGCGCGACGACGTCTTGCCCGGGCTCGACGTTCCCGAACTGCTGCACCACGCGGGCGAACGCGGGTCCACCGTTCGCGCCGAGCGACTCCATGCGGATCACGGCGGTGGGGTAGAGCACGCGGCCGAAACCGAGCAGCGTGGCATCGCGTCGGAGCGCCATCAAGCGGGTGCCGACGGTTGCGTTCGCGGGTGGCCGCACGAAGAAGAGCTCGCCGTGCTGCAGCATCCGGAGTTCGATGTTCGTCGCGACGCCTTGGGCTTCTGCGGTGGGGAGCACGACCCCGGCGCCCGAGGGGCCGGAGAGGGGACCAAGCCACGGTGCGCGCAGATAGTCGCCCGAGCGCACGGCCGTGGTCTTCTGTCGCAGGATCAGGGCGCTGCGCGCATCGCGGCGCTTCACATAGCGACGCGGATCGAAGACCGTCCCTTTGGGCGGTGCGGTGATGGGGCCTTCGGGTGTCGCGGTTTCGGCGGCGGTGGTCGCGGTCGCATCGGCCGGTGCCGCGCCCGGGAGCCGAAGCAGCTCGCCAGGGTAGATCCAGTGCGGGTTCTCGACCACGTCCTGATTCAGCCGATAGATCTCGGGCCACTGGAAGGGGTTGCCGAGGTAGCTCTTCGCGATATCCCAGAGCGTGTCGCCCTTCTTGACCGTGTGCGTCCGAGGCGCGTCCTGCGCGGTACCGCGGGTAGCGGTGGCCAGCACGAGGACGGCGAGCGCGGTACGTGGGTGGAGGCGTGGCATCGGCCGAAGGGCTGAGGACGGGCAAGCACCCGCGAGGGCGCACGGTGTCTGGATGGAGACGAATATGGGGGCACGACGGAAACAGGGGAACGCAGCGGTCGTCGCGAGACGCGAGCCAAGCCGACTCGCAGGTCCGCGCGCGCGGAACGTCGGTGAACGAAGACCGACTACCCGTTGACGAACGTTCGTACGGGACCGCGGCCCCCCCGCGTCGCACCCGGGAAGAGACCAGAGCCGGCGGCGAGAGGCCTATGAACGTCGGCTCGCCGTGCTACTCGGTCGCTTAGGGCGCGGGTTCAAACTGTCCGAGCCCGTGGCGCGATCGGGATCCGAGCGCGATCGGACCAGCCACGCACGTCGGGGACGTCACAAGAGAACCGCATCCTCGATGGCCACCTCGATTGCCGCCTCCAGCCGTGCGGCAGAGTCGGAATCGACGTGATGCAACGCGGTTGGGCGCAGCGGTCCCCCCGATTGATCGCACCGAGCTTGCCCCTCATCGGGTGACGCACGGATGACGCACCTCTTCAATCATGTCACACGCAAACCGAAGCCGCCGGCATGTCGCAGGAAGAGCACCTTGCACCGACGAAAACTGACCATATTTTACTGGTCATATCACCAGTCAGAGAGGAATCGAGTGGTGCCAAGGGAAAGAGGTGGACCAAGGCGATCACGAACCATCGCCGCGACGGAGTTCAAGTCGCACTGCCTCGCGCTGATGGACGAAGTGCAGCGCACCGGCGACGAAATTGTGATCACCAAACACGGGCGACCCGTCGCACGCCTTGTCGCGCCGCTCGACAAGCTCCCGTCCACGTATGGCATGATGCGCGGCACCCTCACACTCATCGGTGATCCGATCGAACCGGAAGACGTGTGGGCGCTCGATGCTTCGATCTTTCCCGAGGACTAGCAGTGGCGCGGCGCGCTCGTCGCGTGTCGGAGATCGCGTTCACGGAGTACACGCTTGCGGGCAAGAGCGTGCTGTTGGACACACATGTCTGGCTGGGCTACTTCGCACCCGATCTGTACACGATCAGTGAGAATGCGCTCGAAGCCGTTCGCGATGCCCAGCGCGAAGGCGCGCTGTTGGTGTCGGATGTCGCAGCGTGGGAACTCGCGCTCAAAGGCGGCCGGGGCTCGATGCGTGATGCGCCGCCGGTGCGAGGATGGGTCGAAGCGGTCCGGTCATCCCCCGGAACGCGCTTGGTGCCATTCACGCTCGAACTGATGCTGCGAACAGCCGAACTGCCGAGCGGCGCACCGACGGACCCTTTCGATCGTGCGATCATCGTTACGGCGATGGCCGTCGCTGCGCCACTCGTCACCGCCGACCGGCGGATCATCGACTGGGCGGAGAAGAGCCGCGCGCTTCGCGTCATCTCGGCACGGTAGTTGACGTTCGCATGCATGAGTCCCGGGCTCTGGAGCATCACCTTGGAAGATGCGGCGCGTTGCGGACGCCAGACGCGTCGTTGTCCGACTCCCCCTTATGTCGACCGTGCGTAAGCGCGATCAGTCTCCGCAGCTACCCATCCTTCACTCTGCCCAGCTTCACCGCGACGTGACGGAACGCACCCAACCCCTCCACATCCGTAATGGGGCTCGCCAGCAAACGGGAGAGTAGACGCTCCGCCTGTGTGCGCCGCGCACCCGTCAATGGTGCGCGAAGCGCTCGCGCGGCTACTCGGAGGGACACTTGCGCGTCAGAGGGAAGATCATCACCATCCTCCGCGCGGAGCGACTGTAGCAGATCAAGCGCCTCTCCGACGTCAACCGCGGTGGGCCGCGCCCCCAGCACAATCACATCCCTTCGATCGGGTTTGACGCGGCGAACGATGCGAGCACGTTCATCCCTGCGCAATGCGGGGTCCATCACGAGCAGCACTTGGCTTGCGTGACGCCGCGCCTCGTCGCGCGAGCGTTGCTTCCTTTGGTACTCGTCCTCCGCCGTTCGAAGCGCATGCCACTCCGCTAACAGGCGGTTCGAGATGCTGTCGCTACTTGAGACCGGGATGGCCGCCTGTTCTCCCTCAAGGGCCTGCTTGATCGCGACGCGCTTTGACGGAGACACTCGGAGGAGTATGCGTTCGACCGTTGTCTGCAGCGCGCGCGCGCGCTCGGTCGGGCGCAGGGACCGCGCGTGCTGCAGTACGCTCGGAGCGAACTCGATCTTCGGCAGCTCAGACATTGACGGAGTCGGCGACTGCGTGTCGCTGCTACAGGCATTCAACGCGGTTCCGAGGAGAAGCACTCTCACGAAGCCGTCCCCCGCAACGGCCCAGGAAGACTCAAGGCGCTGTGCAGTGCACGGGGCGTCATTGGGCGTATCCTTGATAGCACAGTTGGGTACTTCCGATGTACTCCCAGTGGCCGTCGTCGTACACGTCATCCGAGTCAGCCAATACGTACCTCAGCGCAATCAGCATCCTGGTCGACCAGACGTGTGCGGTTCGATTCGGCAGACTCGAACGCATCGGCGCGAACCCGCAAGAAGATCGCCGGAGGTGTCTCGTAGTTCCAACAACTCCCTAGCCAGTTGCCGACTGCGACTGGCTTTCGAGCGCCCCTCCACGAAACATCGATGGAGCCGGGCGTGTACGGCGCGACGTTCCATGTCCGAGCGATCGCCGACGCGCTCACAGACTGAGGCACACCGCGCCGCCGTCGGGAGTGTGATTGCGTATCGCTGTCTGCGCGTCCGGCCGCTGTCCCGGGCGCTACCGCTTTGCTGGCAGTTCTGGACGCACGGTGAGGATGACCGGCCGACCCGGCCGAGGAGCCTGCAGAAAGGGTGCGGTGCTCGTCGAGTCACTCGCCTTGCGCTCCCAGAACCGAGGTGCCGCCGACCCGAGGATCACCGTCTGCCCGACGGGCACCGTGAGTTTCGTGGCGAAGAGCGTCTGCCGTTCCATCAGTGTCGGCTGCGTCAAGGTCACGCTGAGGCGGATGGTACCGGCAGCGACGTCCGTGCTCTCCGTGTAGCCCGTAAGCGTGAACGACGCACCCTCGGCACCAACGCTGACTTCGAATGGCTGGGCGTCCTCAGTCTTGGTCAGCCCCTCCCCGATGAGGCGATAGCCCCGATAACGGAGTAACTCACGCAGCGAGGCGTCCACCTCGACGATCCGCGAATCCGTGCCGGCCTCCTCGGTCGCCTCGATCACCTGAAAGCGCAACAGCACCGGTCGCGGCGCGCGATCGAAGATCGCAAGGAGACTGTCGGCGGTCCGGAGCTCGCGCAGCGTTCCACGAACCGTGATGGCGCGAACATCGCTTCCGACCTCGAACGCGCCGGCCGCGGCCGACTGCAGGTACGGCGACAGCAACTTCGCCGCAGCCTTCACCTCGAGTCGCTGCAGGGTGAAGGTACGAACGGGGATCGATTCCGACGCGGTTTGTGCGGTTGCTGCGCGCACGCCGAGCAGGACCAACGCGAGTGTTCTTAGAAGGGAGCGAGTCATGGTGTTTTCCTCGACAAGGGGATCAATAAAACCACACGATGGTGATGTTCGCGTTGCTTGGTCGGAGCACTACCGCCCTGCCGCTGGCGGCGGTGATCTCTACTCCGCCCCGCGCAGCGGTCGCATCTTCCGCACCGAGCTCGATGCGCGTCGGCGGTACCGCTTTCGCGACGATCGGCCCGCCGACATCGAGTGGCGTGGACATCAGCAGACGACTCGATTCGAGGGGGTGCGGCCGAGGCAGTCGCGCCGTCGCATCGCGGCGCACTGGTCCGCGCGCCCTTCGGGCACCGCCCGAGCCCCGATCGATCGCGGAGGCTGCGGCGCTCTGCACTTGAGGCACTGTCCGGCGCCCGGCGACACCGTCCGGCACGACGATCAGATCGGACGGACGCGGCACGACGAAGGCGGCGATCGCGGCAGTGACCAGCACGGGCGCAAGCAACCACGGCGCGGGTCCTCGCCTCACTCGACGCGCGACGCGAGGTTTCGGACGTGCGGGAGCAGCGGTGAGCGCGGCCAGGCCGGAGGTACCGGCCTGAACCACGGCGGAAGCTCGCCGACATCGCGCACACGCGGCCAGATGACGCCCAAGAGGCGAGCCTTGGCTCGGCGAGAGTTCGGCGAGGTCGCCCTCAAGCAGCAGGTGAAGCGCGTCGGCACAGGTCATCGCCAGTAGTCCTCGAGCAAGTTCGGGTGCTGCTCCAACATCTTGAGTCGCATCGTCCGCCTGGCCTGCATCAGCAACACCCGCGCCGTCGACGCCTTGATACCGAGTCGCGCAGCGGCCTCCGCAGCGGTTAGCCCATTCAAGTCGACGAACTCAAACACCTCCTGTTGCCGCGGTGTCAGGACATCGAGGAACGACCTGACGATCGGCTCGAGCGGAGGAGCGCGCTCCGGGTCTTCAGCCGACGCCTCCGGGCCCGCCGACGCGTCGCGACTCGCAGCATCGAGGAGCAGGCGACGACGTCTCTCCGCGCGTGCGCGATCTAGCACGACGTTCCTAGTGACACGAAACAACCAGCTGTTGAATCGGACGCCCACCGCGTTCACCCGGATGCTTCGCTGAAGCCGCAGCAGCACCGACTGTGCGACGTCTTCGGCCTCGTCAGCGTCGCCGGTCGAGACGCGTGCCCAGCGA
>JAIETI010000087.1 GCA_019745365.1 Gemmatimonadaceae bacterium
ACCTCGCGCACAGCGCGAGCGATCCGCGCACGACGATCCTCATCGTCGGCTTCCAGGCCGAACACACGCTGGGTCGCCGCATCGTGGAGCAACGTGAGCTGATCAAGGTCTTTGGGGAAGAGATGCCGCTCCGCGCGCGCGTGGTGACGATCAACGGACTCTCGGCGCACGGCGACCGCGGGGAGCTCGTCCGCTGGTTGGCGGCGGTGCGGGGCGCGTCACCACGGACACTACGCGTCTGCTTGGTGCATGGCGAAGCACCGGCACAGACCGCGCTACAGGCGCAGCTCCAGGCCACAGGGTACGAGGTGCAGATTCCTGCGCCGCGCGACCGGGTGACCGTATGACACCGCCGCTCTTTCGCGAACGGCTCACGAACGGACTGCGCGTGACGATCGCGCCGGATATGCGCGCCCCGCTCGTGGCGGTGAACCTCTGGTATCACGTGGGGTCGGCGATGGAGCGCGCGGGGCGGACCGGCTTCGCGCATCTGTTCGAGCACATGCTCTTCCAGGGGTCCGCGCATGTCGACGCGAACGGACACTTCGATGCGATCCAGCGCGTGGGTGGCACGCTCAACGGGTCGACCTGGTTGGAGCGCACCAACTACTTCGAGACGGTGCCGTCGCACGAGCTCGCGCTCGCGCTCTGGCTCGAGGCCGATCGCATGGGGCAGCTCCTGCCGGCCATGACGCAGGCCAAGCTCGACACGCAGCGCGACGTCGTGAAGAACGAGCGACGGTGGAGCGTGGACAATCAGCCGTACGGGACCTGGTGGGAGCAGCTGCCGGCGCTCTGTTATCCACCGACGCATCCGTACCATCACTCGTTGATCGGATCGATGGAGGATCTTTCCGCCGCGACCCTTGATGATGTGCGCGCCTTCTTCGAAACGTGGTACGCGCCGGACAACGCCGTGCTCACGATCGTCGGTGATGTCGACGTCGACGCGACGCGCGCGCTGGTGGCGGAGCATTTCGGGTCGATCCGCCGCGCGGGCGCGGTGCCCGCGCGTCCGGACTTCACCCTGCGAGACGACGCGACGACGGCCGCGCCCCGAACGGTGACGATCCCCGACCGTGTCCCACTCTCCCGCGTCCTGGTGGCGATGCGGATCCCGCCGCTCACCTCCCCCGAGCACGCGATCGCCGATGTGGTCGCGGCGGCGCTCGCTACGCGCCGCGGGAGTCGGCTCTACCGCGCGCTGCAGCGTGACGCTGGCTGCGCGAGTGCGACGAGTGCGTTCACCTGGGATCTCAGCGCCGGCGCGGATCTGTTCGTGGCCGATGCGACGGCACAGTCCGGGACCGATGTCGATGCGCTCAGCCGCGCGCTGCATGCGGAGCTCGACAGGATGCACGCCACGCCGTTGACCCGCGACGAACTGGCTCGTGCGACGACAGTACTCGCGACCGAACGCGCCAGTGCGCTGGCGACCGCGCAGGGGCGCGCCGATGCGATCTCGCAGGCGGTCACCTACTTCGACGATCCCGCGTGGGCCTTCACGCGCGAGGCCGCGTGGCGCGCGGTCGATGTCGCCGCGGCGCAGGCGTTCGTCGCCCGCTGGCTCACGCCGTCGGCGCGCTTCGAACTGCGCTATGTGCCGAGCGAGGGCGCCGCATGAGCGTTCGTCCGGTGTCGGGTGCGCTGCGCCCGTACGCGTTTCCTCCGGTGCGTCGCTGGACGCTCGCGAACGGGATGGGTGTCGCGTTCGCGGCGCTCCCCGGGGCGGCGCTCGCACGAGTGCTCGCGGTGGTCGACGGCGGGGCGCTCGCCGACCCGCTCACCGCGTGTGGCGCGCAGGCGTTCATCGCCGACGCCGTGCTCGAGGGCACGGCCACGCGCGACGCCGACGCCTTCGTGGCCGCCAGCGAAGGGATCGGGGCGGCGTTCGATGCCGGCGTGGACTGGGATGCCGCGTACATCGGTTCGACGATGTTGCGTGAACACCTCGGTGCGGCGCTGATCCTCCTGGCGGATGCGCTGCGCGCGCCGCGCTTCGCCGGGCCGGAGATGACGCGCTTGGCCGACGAGCATCGCGCCGCGCGGATGCAAGCCGAGGCCGAGCCGCGCACGATCGCGGACGAGCGGATGCAGGCGCTCCTCTTTCCTGGCGAACGCGCCGGCGCACCGCTCGGCGGGACCACGGCGCAGCTCGACGCGGTGCGTGCACTCGATCTCGCGGCGACGCACGCCGCGCACTACGCGCCCGCACGCACGACGTTGGTGGTGGTCGGCGATCTCGATGCGGCGGCGGTGGAAGCGCAGGTGGCGGCCGCGTTCGGTGCATGGGAGGCACCCACGACCACGGGCCGCGTGCCCCTGCCGCAGGGCACCTCGACGGCGCGACGCATTGTCGTGGTCGACCGTGCGCGTGCGGCGCAGACGGAACTGCGCGCCGGGGTGATCGGCGTCCCACGGCGGCACCCGGATTACCTCGCCCTCGTGGTTGCGAATGCGATCCTCGGCGGACTCTTCGGGTCGCGGCTCAACCTGAACCTGCGCGAACGGAACGCGTTCACGTATGGCGCACGCAGCGCGATCGACTGGCGTCGCGGTGCCACGGGGTGGACGCTCTCCACGGCGGTGCAGACCGACGTGACCGGCGCGGCATGCCGCGAGATGCTCGCGGAGGTCGACGCGCTGCGCGCGGCGGCACCGAGCGCGGATGAGGTCGAGGCCGCGACGGCGTATCTCGCGGGAGTGTTCCCTATCCGTTACGAGACCGTCGATGCTGTCGCGTCGGCGCTCGCCGCGAGCGTGGTGCTCGACTTGGAAGCGGACTACTTCGATACGTATCGCGACCGTGTGCGCGCGATCCGACCGGCCGATGTGCATCGCGTGGTGCGGACGCATCTGACTGCGGAGGCGATGGTGTGCGTGGCCGTGGGCGACGCGGCGGCGATCGTGCCGCTGCTCGAGCGGGACGCGCGCGTCAGCGTGGTGCGCGACGCATGACCACGCCGGGGCGGATCGGCGGGCGGCGCGCGTACACAGGGCGGGTGATCTCGCTCGATGTCGATCGGGTGCGCTTCCCGGATGGGAGTGAAGGGGAGTTGGAGATGATCCGACATCCCGGCGCGAGCGCGATCGTGCCCTTCCTGAGCGACCCCGCCGGCCCCGACCCCCAACTGCTGTTGATCCGTCAGTACCGCTACGCCGCGGACGGAGTGATGTACGAGATCCCGGCCGGTCGACTCGATCCAGGCGAAGCGCCGATCGACTGTGCGCGACGTGAGCTGAAGGAAGAGACGGGCTGCGTGGCGGAGCGCTTCGTACCGCTCACGACGATGTACACGACGCCCGGCTTCACGGACGAGAAGATCCACCTGTTCGCGGCAATCGGCCTGACGCGCGGCGAGTCGAAGCGCGAGGCCGATGAGTTCATCGAAGTCGTGACGGTCTCCGTCTCCGAGGCGCTGGCGATGATCCAGCGTGGGGAGATCAACGATGCGAAGACGGCGTTGGGGATACTGATGGCGACGGGGTATGAGATCCGGAACATGGATCGCTAAGGTGCGCCACGGAGCAGGTCGAGCGCTGCACGGAGCTCACCGGAATACAAGGCGAGTTCCACGTCAGAGATGAGTCCCGAGTTCCGAGCGCGTTCGAGCCGCAAGACGACTGCCCCAAGAAGCTCTCGTGCCGCACGGGTTCGTCCCTCGACTAGGTGGCCCGCGGCGGCGCGAACCTGATTCTCTGTCGCCTTACAGAGTCCGAGGCGTTCGCCGGGATCCGCCACAGCGCAGAAGGCAGCAAATGTTGAGAGCGTTGCATCGAGCAATTCTTTCGGAGCACGAGGGAGTCGGGCAGATCGAAGTGGCGGAAGCACCTCATCGTCGAGAACGAAGACGGTTGGTCGACCTGCCGCACCGAGCGCGACCGCACGCGCTCGCAGTATCTCGCCGACTTCAAGCCAAGAGGAGCTCCGAAGGTCCCGTAGCGCGGCACGAAGGCCCGGCAGATCCTCGCCCGTCGGACTGAAAACTGCTCCGGTAAGGGCCTCCTGAATCAGGCCCCTGCTACGCAGTGAGAGCGGCGACCCGGTGCTATCCGCCCAGAACATCGCAAGCGCAAGCGTATGTAGAGCATCGCCGCGCTCGAAGTCGCGAGCAACTAGCTCCAGCAGAGCGGGAGTGACTACTTCTCCGAATCTTGCAACGCGGCGCTGAACCGCGAGCGACACCCCGATGCTCGGGACAAGCGCGAGCGAGGCCTCGGGAGATCGAATACGAAGTGCGAGCGAGACCACGCTCGCATAGTAGTCTCCGTGGTCCTCGGCGCGGTCTACCAACGAAGAGTTTTGCTCCCCACGAATGATGGCATTGAGACGATTCAACTCGGCAAGCACCGCCGGTGCGCCGACAGGAAGCCACAAGGCCTCGGGGATAGCGCCTAGCCGAGCGACCGCGTCCGCGCGTTGACGATCCGAACCTTCTGTGAGCTGCGACGACCAGAGAGAGGCAGAGTCGACCTGTGCGATTAAGCACCGCCCCACGAGAAACGCGCCGAATCCTAGCGCCCGCGCCAACCGAGCGCGGGCTCGAACGGAAACGCACGGTCCTGAACTGAAGCGCTCTTGCCGGTCTACCATTCGCTGCCCGGGCATTGTCCTCTCCAGTCGGAATGTCCATGATCCAATGTTCGTCGATCAGCTGAGCCACGCAAAATGAGGCGTCGAGGCTCCCAGCATCCGCGCACCCGCGGATCCTTCGTGATCGATTTGAGTTCCTCGAAATACTGGCTCGCCGACATGCCGATCGGACGTTGCGCTGGATCGACTATTCCCCAATCCGCAGCATTGCCCCAGAGATGCTGACTGGCCGGCGCTGTTGCCCTCGCGTGGAGGTGGTGATGCACCGGGTTCCGGAATCCACTGACGAGGTCAGCGCGAATCCCCAGGCGGGCCCACGCGAGCGCTTGAAACGCCTCCAGTCCACGAATGAGTTCGCGCGTTGCTACCCTAGACCGTGTAGTCTCCGCGAGAGTTAAGGAGTGCGGGACCGTCGCGCCCGATCTCGAATCGGCTTGGAACCTGCATCTTTCTGTAGTCGATGTACTCTTGCCTCAGCACGTCCACCTCAGACTGACTGATCACCCGCCAGTCCGAAAAGGCCGTATCTCCGCGAGCAGCCACCCCTGCGCGGATTCGATAGCTGATGGCTTTCTGGTCGAGGGCTCCTCTGTGCACAAAGGCGCCCCATCGCGACGAGTCTGCGGGTGTTGGCGGCACTCGAACGGTGACATCGGAACCGCGGCCCACGCTCGTGATTTCGCGAGATACCACGCGATCACCCGGAAAATCCTCTATGGTCCAGAAGACAGAATCCGAGAGGCTCGCGGGTGTTGAGGTGGCGCGCAGTCGAAGCCGACTTTCGCTGTCCATGGAGGTAAATGACCCCTCTGGATTTGCGGTCTCAATCGAGTCGATTCGAATTGTCGGACGTGGCAGTGCCCGCGGAATGCCTCGATTCCGGGCGGCCAGCAGGACGCCGTCGGCGAACAAAACGCGCACAACAACGGCGCCGGCAGCGGGTGCCGCGATCTCGCACACGAACTGATCGCGGCAAGCCTCAAGCGAGACGACTGCCGTTGCGACAGAGTCGGGGTATCGTGGCGTCGCGAGTGTACTCGGAGCTGGTTCCGGCTGAAGAGGGAGAGCTTCGCCTGTCCACGCGGAGCTGGCCCTCGTGATGAAGTACCACTCCGCGCTTTCGATCGGTACGCTGCGAAGGCTCTCGACCTCGAACCAAGCAGCAGAGCTTCGGGCGTCCGTAAGGGGTCCGAGCACGGAAATCTTCGCGCGCTCGTTCGGACCTGCGCCGTCGTCCGGGAGAACCGCGAGCCTCCACCGGCCCTCGTAAGCAACCCACGGGACTGAAGTACCTGACGGGAGATAGCAGCAAGCGGACCGACGAGTGAAATACAGCTCCGTTAGGGAAGCGCCGACCGTCTCCGGAACCAAGCCACGAAAAGCCTCACGTGAGGGAAACGTGGCTCCGAAGCGAGGAGCGAGTCGCGCCCACTGGGCGAGACGGCCCGTCCCAAGCTCGTATGGAACCGAAACACCGGGTCCGGGGATCGCGCCATGTACCGAGTATCCAAACCGTGGGATCGAGCAACCTGGGTCAGGAGTCTCGCCCGCACACTTTGCTGCGAGAAACGCGGCTGTCGGTGTTGCGAAGAAAACCCCCTCCATTGCGACAACCACCGGAAGACCCTTCGGAACGCGAAGCCCGGTTGGGTGATTCCGAATTCCGAAGGAGTAGGTGCTACGAAGGGGCTCCGCCTCGTAGGACGGGAAGGAGTATCCGCCGAGTGGAGCAATCGTGTAGACACCTCCGATCGCAAGGGCATAAAGTGAGGAATCTAGGCCAACACTCCGGTACCCGTCCCGTCGAGCGACTCGAAGAGCACTCGGTGCCGTCGCTGTTTGGTCGACACAAGCGGCAAAGAAGATACCAACGGGTAGCAACACACCCCCCAAGCGCATAATCCCCCCGAAGTGGGAGCCTCGAATGGCGGCGTTGACGTTGTCGCGCAAGCGCGTGCGCCACGTACTCGGAGAAGTCACCACGCTTCTAGTGTAGCCTGCGCGAGTCGAGTTCGCCCGACCTCCCGAATGTCGGTCACCGCCGCGTGCCTGGCGGTTCGAGCGGATTCGGGACGAAACAGAAGAGAGTTCCGCTCGAGAACCGAGCCAACTCCGGTGTTCGCGTCCTAAAAAGAGGACGGGTGGCCCCGCCGATGAGGACGCCGAGGCGGGTACGGGAAAGACAGGAACAACAGGAACTACATGTAGGATAATGAGTTAGCCTGTTGTTGATACCGCGCTGCGGCGTGGCACAACCAATGCCTGAACTATCGGAGGGGAAGGGTCCCCAAACCGGAGGGTTCAGATGGCTGTCGCGATCCGCGCCTTACAACCGATGTTCACCTCGCGCACCTCGCTTCGGGCGATGGATGACGCGCGCGTGGCTCGGGCCCATCTCGCCGGTGAACCGCTCGCCTTCGACGTGCTGGTGGAGCGCTACCACACGCGGCTCGTGAACTTCCTCTATCGCACGATCGGCGACCGCGAGCGTGCCGAGGATCTCACCCAAGAAGCGTTCGTGCGCGTGCATCGCCATCTGGCGCGCTTCGACCAGTCGAAGAAGTTCTCGACCTGGCTCTACACGATCGCATCGAACCTCGGGAAGAACGAGCTGCGCAACCGCGCCAGGAACCCGCTGGTGTACTTCCAGTCGCTGGGGAACAGCTGGGAGGATGACGATCGTCCGGTGGAGTTCGAGGACGAGCGCGCGCGCCCGGACGACGCGTTCGCACAGCGCCAGTTGCAGGCCGAGGTCGCGCAGACCGTGGCGCAGCTCCCGCGCCATCACCGCGAGGTGTTCGTGATGCGCGAGCTCGAAGGGAAGTCGTACGAGGAGATCGCAGAGCTGACGCGATGCAACCTCGGCACCGTGAAGTCGCGCCTCAATCGCGCGCGCACGAGCTTCGCCGAGATCATCGGTCCGCGGCGCGACTAGGACCCCGCGGCTCTCCCACACGCGGCACACGTGTGGGGGAACCTCCTGGGGGGGAGGGTTGACGGGCAGGCGGGTGGCGCGGCGCGAGCCGACCCCCGCCTGTCCCGTTTTCATAGGAGCGGCGGGTATATTCATCCGGCTATGGCCACCGCTGGAGCCCGCCTTCTCAAGGACGCGATCGACCGCGGTGCGTTCGAGCCGGTGTACCTGCTCTACGGCGCCGACGAATTCCGGAAGGACGAGGCGATCCGGCAGGTGATCGAGGCGGCGACCGACGTCGGCACCCGCGATTTCAATCTCGACCAGCGCCGTGGCGGGGAGCTCGACGCGGGCGGGCTCAGCAGCCTCCTCGACGCGCTCCCGATGATGGCCACCCGCCGCGTGGTGGTGCTCCGCGACATCGGTGCCCTGAAGAAGCCGGTGCGAGCGCAGCTCGACCGCTACCTCGCCGCGGCCGCGGCTGACACGGTGCTCGTGCTCCATCTCGCTGGCGACGATGACCCCGACGCCGCGCTCCTGAAGCGCGTGGTCGCGGTAGAGCTTGCGGCGATGAATGAGCGCGAAGCGCAGCAGTGGGTGGTGCGCCGCGCGAAGACGCTCTTCAATGCGGCGATGGCCGAGGACGCCGCCGCACTGCTCGTGGCGTATGCCGGGCGAGAAGCCGGCACGCTCGCGAGTGAGGTGGAGAAGCTCGCGGCGTTCACGCGCGATGGCGCGATCGACCGGGCGGCGGTCGAAGCGGTCGTGGGCGTGCGGCCCGGTGAGACACTCGGCGATCTGCTCGACCTCGTCGCCGCCCGCGATGCCGTCGGGGCCGCGCGCCTCGTCCCGGTGGTGCTCGCACAGCCGAAGACGACTGGCGTCCAGGTGGTGCTCGCGCTGACGACGCAGTTCCTCGCGATGGGGTGGGGACTCGCGATGCGCGCGAACGGCACGAGCGCCGGCGCGCTCCGCGGGAGCTACTACGATCTCCTGAAGAGCGGCACGGCGCTCACCGGGCGCTCCTGGGGTGATGCGATCGCGAGCTGGGTGAACCACCTCGGTGCGTGGGACCGTGCCGCGATCGATGCCGGGCTCGCGCAATTGATCGCCGCGGATCGCGCGCTCAAAGAGACGCGCGTGTCGAGTGAGGAGCAGCTCCTGACCTCGATCGTGCTCACACTCGGCGCGCCAGTGCGCGGTCGTCGCGTCGCGTGAGTATGCGGCGCACGGGGTTCGTGGTGCTAGCGCTCGTAGCGAGTGCGCTCGGCGCGCAGAACACACCGACGCGCCCGACGGCGCCGGTGTTCCTGCGGGCGCAGCAATTGGTGAACGATGGCGACGGCGCTGCGGGGCGGGCGCTCACGGATTCCGTGTTAAAGGCGACGGCTGAGGGACAGCTTCCCTACGCAGAAGCCCTGTTCTGGCATGCCGTCCTCGCTGCTGATGCGACCGTCACCGCGCGCGAACTGCTCCGGCTCTCGATCGAGTATCCACAGTCGCCGCGGGCGGAGGACGCGCTGCTGCGCCTCGCGCAGCTCGAGCTGCTGCGCGGCGATCGCGATGCGGTGCGGCGTCATCTCGATCGATTGGTGCGCGATCATCCGAGCGGGACGTCGCGTGGAGCGGCCGCGTACTGGCGCGGGCGCGTGGAGATCGAGGATGGTCGACTCGACCTGGCGTGCGCCGCCTTCGATTCGGCGCGTACGATTATCGCGACCAGCGACGTCGAGCTGCGGAACCAGCTCGAGTTCCACGCGCGCGCGTGTGCG
The DNA here is from genome assembly GCA_019745365.1 of Gemmatimonadaceae bacterium. GTDB lineage: Bacteria > Gemmatimonadota > Gemmatimonadetes > Gemmatimonadales > Gemmatimonadaceae > JAIETI01. The sequence goes on from JAIETI010000087.1 coordinate 9,281, forward strand.
AATCGCGTGATGGCCCCCGTGCTGACCCCGGCGCCGATCCCCGTGGCCGATTCATCCCCGCGCACCCGTGAACCAGTGGCGCCCGCCGCCGCTGCGCGCGGCCGCTGGAGCGTGCAGGTCGCGGCCTTCGCCGAACGGGAGGGCGCCACCGCGCTCGTGAAAAAGCTCACCAAGCGCGGGCTTGACGCCCGTGTGACCGCAGACCGTCCGTGGCGGGTGCGGGTGGGGCGCTATCCGACGCGCGAGCGCGCGGTCGAGGTCGCGAAGCAGCTCTCGAGCAAAGCCTCGAAGGCGATCGTCGTCGAGGCCGAGCGATGAAGGGGAGCGGCGCGACGCCGCTGATGCAGCAGTATCGAGAGATCAAGGCGCGACACCCGAACGCGATCCTGTTCTTTCGGATGGGCGACTTCTACGAGATGTTCTACGAGGACGCCGAGGTCGCCGCGCGCACGCTGGGGCTGACGCTCACCTCGCGCAACAACGGTGGAGCGGCGGAGGTGCCGCTCGCTGGGATCCCGGTGAAGGCGGCCACGGAGTATCTGCGCCGCTTGGTCGCGCACGGATTCCGTGTGGCGATCTGCGAGCAGG
>JAIETI010000017.1 GCA_019745365.1 Gemmatimonadaceae bacterium
CGGCACGGCGAGGCGCACATCGCCGCCGACGCGGATCGGGTCGAGGAGCGTGAGATCGCGGGTGCGCAACGCACGCACGCCGTCCGCGTCGGCAAGCCAGAGCCGATCGCCGAGCGGGGAGGGAACGATCACCTGTGGTGCACGGACGAGCACACTATCGCGGAGTCGCGGAGTCGGCGGACGTGCCCGTAGGAGCGTCGCATTCCGGCCGTGTGGCACGAGCGCGAACACGCTCCCGTCGGGGAGCGGGAAGAGCTGATCGGTCCCGGTTGGGAGCGGGAGACGCCAGCGCGCTGCGGCGGTGAGGCGGAGTAGCGCCCCGGCGGAGTCGAGCGCGAAGACGGACGCGCCATCGACCGAGGTGATCGCACTCAACGGCTCGCGCACGCCCATCGTGAGCGTGCCCACGCGCAGTTCGAGTCGCCCGACGCGCCCATCGAGCGCCACGAAGGAGAGTGCGCCCTGCTCGGGATCGAACGCGAGCACACGGGCGAGTCCGGGGAGCGCGCTCGGCGACTTCCAGACCGCGCTGTCGCGGGGCCAACGATAGGCGCTCACGCGGCCGCCACCACGCGCCACGCGGAGCAGGACGCCGTCTGGTCCCGCCCCCAGTCCGGTGCCGCTCGGCGCTGGCGCTGTGCCGGCTCGCGCCGCATCGCGGCCGCACGCCGTGCTCGCGAGGGCGAGCACGATCACGAGGGCAGGGGACCAGCGGCGGAGCATCCCTGAAAATACTCGTTCGCCCCTCTCAACGACGACGGGGAGCGCCGCGGCGCTCCCCGTCGGTCCGACGCAGGCCGTTGGGCCCTAGAACGAAGGTCCGAGCGTCCAGAACCAGTATCCCTTGCGATTGAGTCCGTCACGCGGGACGGCGTAGTCCCAGCGCAGGATCGCGATGCCGAAGAGGTTCATGCGGAGCCCGAAGCCGTAGCTGCGGAGCGGGTAGCGCTGCAGCGTCCAGTCGTAGTCCGCTGGGCGTCGCAGCGAGATCGACTGCCCCTGCGTCCACGCCATGCCGGCGTCGTAGAAGAAGAGCGCATCCACGGGAGGGAGTGCGATCGGGAGCGCGCCGAGTTCGAAGCGCCGCACGAGCGGGAAGCGGAGCTCGGTGTTCGCCCACATGGTGCGGCTGCCGAGGAGCTGCTCTGAGGAGCATGACACCTGCCCGGAGCGACCCTGCAAGCAGACACCCTGATACTGGGTACGGTCGTAGCCACGGATGAAGTCCGCGCGGCCGATCCACTTGGGGAAGGCACTCTCCCCTGGGCCCACGGAGATGTTCGCTTGGAATCGGGTCGCGAGGGTGAAGAGCGAGAAGATCAGCGCGTCATAGCGTCGCAGATCGGCGTTGTAGTTCGTCCAGCTGAAGGTGCCCTGGTTCCGCTCGAGCTCGAGCCGATAGCGATGGCCGTAGATCGGCCCGGTCGCGCCGTTGAGCGCGTTGTCCGAGACATAGGCGACCGACGGCGCCGCGTAGTTGAGCGAGCCGATCCCATTGATCGAATCGACGTAGAACCCAGTGGCGAAGCCCCGGTTGTAGTCCACGCCGCGGCTGATGTACATCACGCTACGGTCGATGTTATTGAAGGTGACGCCGTACTCGAAGCGCGTGAACTTGTTGAGCGGATAGAACCCGGCGGCGAAGGCGCTCCGCATGATGAAGCGCCCGATCGCCTGCGTCTCGATGACGGCACCGCTCCCATCCGCCTGGATGGAGTTCCCGTTCAGGAAGAAGAACGGTTGCTGTTGCGCACCGAGCGAGTACTGGAAGCGGCGCGCCAGCGAGGTGTAGCCGACAAAGGCCTGGGCCTCATCGATGCGCCCGTTCACCGCCCCCGCGATCGTGAGACGACGATTGCCGAGCAGGTCGCCGAGCACGATCCCCGAGCCGCCGAACACGCCCTGACCGAAGTTGTCCTGCGCGTACCCGATCTGTGGGCGCACGACCGCTTCGGGGCGGAGCTGCGATTGGTAGGGGGCGTCCTTGAACGACTCCGCGTTCGGGAGCGCACTGACCGCGTCCGCTTTGAGCGCGGCCACGGAGATCGCGGTGGGGCTCCCCGGGAGGCCGGACGCGGGGAGCTCGTCGGCGGCGCGGGTGCCGGTCGGGGCGCGATAGAGCGAGCGGCGACGCGGGTCGTCCCGCCGCGAGACCAGCGCGGTGTCGCGGCCCATACTCGTCCGCGCGAGTTCGGCGAGTCGCGCGGCGGCACGCGACTGCGCGCGCATCGCCGAGTCGCCGCTCGTGGCGACGACGATGGGAAGCGGGTTCTTCACTGGGTCCCGATACGGCTCGCGCTTCAATCCGCGCGGGTTCGGGATGCTCCAGATGGTGTAGTCGCCGTCATCGAAGTAGGTGTACGCAAGTCGATCGGCCTGACGCGCCCACGTGATGGCCGGCGAGTTCTCGGTCATACTCTGCACACCACCGACCAACCGGGTGAGCTGGTACTGCTCCTTGTTGCCGAACTCATACAGGAAGATCTGTGCGATCCCGGTGCGGTCGCTGATGTACGCGATCGCCGAGCCGTCGGGCGACCACATCGGGTTGAGGCTCTTCCCCGCTTGGTTCGGGAGCACCTCGATCTCGGTGGACTCCAGATCGAGCACGGCGATCCGCCATCCGCCGAAGTTGAGCCGGTCGAGGTCGCTCTGCGGTCCACGCTCGGACACGAAGGCCACGCGGCGCCCATCCGGCGACCACTGCGGCATCAGGTCGCCGTACACGTCGTTCGTGAGTCGGCGTAGGTTCTTCCCGTCGGCGTCGATCATGTAGAGGTCGCTGATCCCTCCCTTGCTCCCCGAGAAGATCAGGCGCCGACCGTCGGGCGACCATGACGGTCCGATCATCCCCTTCAGGTCGGTGTCGAGACGCCGCACGATGTTCCGCGTGCGGACGTCGAGTAGATACAGCACGTCCTTGCCCTGTCGCTGCGCGGTGAACGCGAGGATCCGTCCGTCGGGGCTGAACGCACTCTGTGAGTAGGCGTAGCGCAGCTCTTCGAACTCGGGACTCAGCGTGCTCTTGGTCAATCGCTTCAGCCGCTTGCCCGTGGTGGCGTCGGCGAGGTAGAGGTCGAGGAACACCTCCGCCCGCAGCAGGTTCCCCGTCGAGATGTAGGCGATGTTCTTGCCGTCCGGGCTGAGCGCGGGCGCGACATACACGGGGATGATGCCGCCCGTCTTCCGTGCGTTCAGCAGCGCGCTCGAGATCTTGCGCGGTCGCTCAAGCTCACCGATGGCGGGGAGGAAGCGGGTCTGCATCGCTTCCTTCCATTCATCGCCGAACTCCTCCAGCGTGAAGCCGGTGTGCTTCTTGAAGGCGCGATCCGCGCCGAGCGCCGGCGTGGACTGCATGATCTCGCCGACCAGCTCATCTCCCCACCGCTCGCCGACGTAGCGCCAGACCATCTCGCCGAACCGATACGGGAAGAAGAGGTCGGGACGGTTGGTGAGCTGCACCATCGTCGGGAGCTTCCCGTTCACCGCGGCATCGCGGATCACGGCGTCGGTCGCCTTGTGGTCCGGTCCGATCGAGAAGTACTCCGCCATCCCTTCGATGAACCAGAGCGGCTGGCGTTCGGCGAGCTGCTGCAGTCCTTGCCCCGCGCGCCCGGATGAGAACACGTCGTACTGGAAGACGTGCACCATCTCGTGCGTGAGCACGCGTTCCGCGCCTTCCATATCGGTGCCGGCGAAGAACATGTTGCGCTGGCGGAGCGCGTCCGTCACGCCGCCCGTGCCTTCGCCGAGATCGCCGGTGACGTTGTTCTGCGCGAAGTCGCCGCGCGAGGCGAACAGCAGGATCGGCTTCCGCTCGCGGAACTCCCAGTTCATCAACTTGGAGAGGCGCGCGTACGAACGCTCCGCCATCCGCCCAGTGATGCGCGCCATCGGCGCGAGATCGCCGTAGTAGTGCACGTCGAAGTGCTCGGTCTTGAGCACGCGCCAGTCGAAGCGCGTGAACTGGACCTGGTTCTGGCCGAAGTACTGCGCGGCCGCACTCGAGGTGGCGAGCGCGAGCGTCAGGAGCGATCGGGTCAGGATCCGCATCATCCGTGCTTCCTCAGGCCGTGACGGCGTGCGCGGGTGCGTCGCCCCAGAGCCGTTCGAGTTGGTAGAACGCGCGTAGCGTCGGATGGAACACGTGGACGACGACATCGACGTAATCGAGCACCACCCACCGCCCCGATGTCTCTCCTTCGACGCGCGCCGGCCGCACGCCGTTAGCGGCCATGGCCGCTTGGATGCGCGCCGCGATCGACCGGACGTGCGTGTCGGAGGTGCCCGAGGCGATGAGAAACCAGTCCGTCATCTCGGTGAGTCCTTTGAGGTCGAGCAACACGACGTCGTCGGCCTTGAAGTCGATGGCGTGCGCCGCCATGCGGCGAGCGAGCGTGTCAGCGGTCGGATTCGGCGGCATCTCGGCAGGGGTAAGGAAGACGACCCCGAAGTGCGGAGGAAGTTCCCGCAAAGTTGCCCCCCGTGCCGCCCCCGCGAAAGGCAGGGGGGGGCCTGTGACTGCGTCACAGGCCCCCCGTCTTTCCTGTCCTTCCTGTCGTTCCTGTCCTTCCGGTTATCCCTTGATAACCCACACCTTGATCTCGGGCTTCACGTCCGCATGCAGCCGGATGCCCACCTTGTACACGCCGAGCGCCTTGATGGGCTCGTGCAGGTCGATCTGGCGCTTCTCGATCTTGAAGCCCTGCGCTTCGAGCTGGTGCGCGATGTCGCCCGCAGTCACCGACCCGAAGAGCTTCCCTTCTTCGCCGACGCGGGCCGAGAAGGTGAGCGACACCGGCTCGAGCTTGGCGGCCTCGGCCTGCGCCGCGGCGCGACGCTCGTTCTCCGCCGCCTCCAAGCGCTCCTTCTCCTGCGCGATGCGCTTCTTGTTCCCCGGGGTGGCCTCGTAGGCCACGCCGCGCGGGAGCAGGAAGTTGCGGGCGTAGCCCGACGACACGGTCACGATGTCGCCCGGGTGCCCGAGCTTCTCGACTGCTTCTCTCAGAATGACTTCCATCGGATACTCCCGTTCAGGTTTTCGACCGGGCCCGGCTCCGCCAGTCCAGCCACGTATCGCCGAGCCCGAGCCCGAGCGCCAACACGCCGAGGACGTTCCAGAAGAGAACGCCCGTGATCACCAACAGCACGCTCATCAACCGCCCGGGTGCGAGCACCCAGAGGGCGACCCCCATCCCGCGGATCGCATAGAGCGTTCCGAACACCATCAGAAGGTTGGAGCCCAGCGCACCCGCGAGGGCCACGCCGGGCACGAGCCAGAGGGCGAGCCCTCCGATCAACCCCCACACGAACTGATCGTTGAAGCGGAACTCCCGGAGGGCGGCGAGCGGCGGACCGATCCGCGCGCGTCCCACTCGGTGGTACACACTCCAGGCGACCGCGAGCGCCGCCAAGAGCTCCAACGCGAGCATCGCGGGGAAGAGGAGCGTCGCCGTCTTGGGAAGTACGGCCAACTGCTGCTCCACCTGCGCACTCATGGGTCCCACGTCGGGATTCCGAGCGACCAGGTCGCGCCACTCGGGTCCTGAGGTCATCTCGCGCCACCCCCGCACCGCGGCGGTCGCGCGTGTCCCGATCTCCTCCGATACCGCGTCGCGGATGCGGGTCGTGCCGCTGGGCACGATCGCTGCCGAGAGCCCCCCGACCGCGAGCGCGACGCTGATGCTCAGCATCGCGCGGGTCAGGAACCGTCCTCCGATCTCCCATGCGGTGGTGGCGGCGAAGAGCGCGGCGACGAGCACCGCGATCCCGCGCACCAGCCACGCGAAGGCGTTGCCGCCTCCGGGGAGCCAGAGTGCCCATGCCGCGAGCCCCGTCCAGAGGAGCGCGAGCACAGGCCGCCCGCCGACGAACCACCCCGCGATCGCACACGCCGCGAGGGCGGGGGCGAGGAGGAGGAGCGTCTGGTCCACCGGGAGCAGCACCCGCAGGAGGGGCGTGACCGGGAGGACCAGGAAGGCGACGAGGGCGACCATCACCCGTCCCCAGCCGCGCTCGCGCGCGATCGGGACTTCGACGGGGGCGGTCACCGGTGGAGCTACTCCTTCGGCGAGTCCGCGACCGGCGCCTGCGCGGCGGCCGCACCCGCGGCGGCCAGCACGGCGGCCGCCTGGGCCGTCATCTGGGAGCGCGTGTACGGAAGGAGCGCGAGGTAGCGCGCCTTCTTGATCGCCTTGGCCAGCTGGCGCTGGTGACGCGCGTCAACGCCGCTCAACCGGCTCGGGAGGATCTTCCCGTTGTCGGTGATGAAGCGGGCGAGGAAACGCTCGTCCTTGTAATCGACCCAGCGGATCCCCGCTTCGGCCATCGGATTCGGCTTGCGTGAACGGCGCATGGGTTAATCCTCGTCGTCGTCGTTCTCTTCGCGGGCACGGCGCGCCGCGAGCTGTTCTTCCGTCATCGGCGGTGCGCCGAGCTCGTGCTCGTGCAGCGAGATGAGGTGACGGAGCACGCTGTCGTCGAGCTTGAGCGAACGCTCGAACTCGGGGAGCGCCTTCGGCTCCGTCTGGAAACGGGCGACGACGTAGTAGCCCGTCTCCTTGTTCTTGATCTTGTAGGCGAGCTGACGGCGACCCCAGTGGTCGAGCTTGATCTCGTCCCGGGCGCCCAAGAGGGCGTGGTGCTTCGTCAGCTTGTCGTTGATGGCGCCATCTTCGAGTGTGGAGTCGAAGATGTACACCGCTTCGTAATCGCGGGTCATCGCGGCAAGTCTCCTTTGGTCTAGGTGCCCCTTCCGCTTGCCGGCGGACGGGGAGGTACCGAGCGAAATGCCCGGTTCTGTCGAGCCTTGAATCGTAGTGCGGAAGTGGCGGCGGGTCAACCGGTTGCGGTGTCCCGCCGGGGTCCCCGCAGCGCTTAGGGGTTTGACAGTGTCGGCATTCGGGACAAGATTGGCATGACGGTGCGCCGCCAGCATCGGGATGCCTAGGGATCGAGGGGCCGTCATGCCGGAACCAAAGGAAAGACAGGAAGGACAGGGGGCGCGCACTGCGTCGCGGGCCGCCTACGTCGCGCCGCGCGTGTCCGACCTCGGTTCGATCGACGCCGTGACGCAGGTGGCCGGCGGGATCATCGGTGGCAACGATATGGGCGGCGGGAAGGACAAGACATCGGCCTTCTGATCCACCCCGTGCGCGAGGGGGATGCCCTCGTGCCGACGCCAGCGGTGCATGGCGTCGCTCGGCTGGACGACGAAGCCGAGCTGCGACGGTCGCTCGCGGCGCCGTCCGACCTTTCTCCAGCGGGACTTCTCCACGCCGCCGTCACGACGCACGGCGCGCGTGCGCTGTGCGCGCAGTCCGGTGAGTTCGCGGCGTGGTGGGTGGCCGCGGATGGTCTCACGGAGATCGTCTGCGATCCCTTCGGTGCAGAGCAGCTCTACTGGACCCGCCTGAACGGTCGGGTGCTCGTGGGGCCGTCGGTGGAGGCGCTTCGACGATCGCGCGCTGCGGCGGGGTTGGCCACCACACTCGATGACGACGCGCTCCTGCGCTTCCTCGTGCGTGGCGCCGATGACCAGCTGACGCGCACCCCGTGGCGGGAGATTGCGCGTGCGCGTCCGGGCGCGTGGACGCGAGTATCCGCGTCCACCGTGACGGAGCACCCGACCTGGGAGCTCCCGATGGTGCCGCCCGCCGCACGGCGCGCGACGCCGGACGACCTCGCACGATTCGAGCACGCGCTCGATCGCGCCGTCGCGGAACGGTGCGGGGATGGCGACGCTCTCTGGCTCAGTGGCGGACTCGATTCGCAGGCGATTGCCCTGGCGACGGTGCACGCCGGGGTGCGTGTGCGTGGGCTCTGCTGGGATTTTCAGCCGCTCGTACCTAGAGACGACGAGGCACGTCTCGCCGCACTCGGCGCGGCCGCGATCGGAGTGCCCTTCGCACGCCTCGCCCTCGGCGAACGCGTGGTGCCGCTCGCGCATCTCGGCGCCCCGTGCGATCTCGACCTCCCCATCGACGAGCCAGACCTCTCGCTGCAGCGCTACGCGCATGCCGCGCTCGGCGCGCGTGTAGTACTGAACGGGGAGGACGGCGACGCACTCTGCCATCCTCCCGCGTGGCGCGCGAGTGTGGCGGCGGTCGGGTGGGGCGCCACGCTTCGCGGATGGGGCGCCGCCTGGTGGGCCACGGGAGAGCGTCCGTACCTCGGCGTGTGGCTCCGCGGCGGCACGAAGACCATGCCGGCGCCCGCGTTCATGCGGGCCGAGGCGCGCGAGCGCGCGGTCGTAGCACCGGCGTCGGTGCAGCCCCATCCGTTCCGTCCTGAGGCGGCGGATCGCCTGCGCGCCGAACGCTGGATCGAGCTGCAACGCCGGAGTGCGCCCGCGGTCACTGGGGTGAACGTCGCGACGCGGTTCCCGCTGCTCGATCGTCGCGTGATCGAGGCCGTGTTCGCCATGCCCCCGTGGCCGTGGACGCATCGCAAGGAGCTGCTGCGCGCCTCCCTCCGCACGCGGCTGCCGGCCGTGATCCACGCGCGCGCCAAGACGCCGCTGCGCGGCTACGCCCGCGCCCAGGTCGAGCGATGGCGCTCGGCACCTACGCCGTCGATGTGGCATCCGTGGCTCGATGGTTGGGTCGATCGTGCCGCTGTCGACGCGCAGTTGCGAACTGATGCGCCGTTCGAAGCCTGGCGCGTGCTGCAGCTCGCGCACTGGTTGCAGCGCGTCGCACCGTGACTGAGACCGTGCATCGCTACCGCATCCATGGGCGCGTGGTCGGCGCCGACATCGCGCTCGAGGGGCTCACCCCGGACGCGGGCGACGTCGATGTGCAGCTCCATCTCACGGCACCGCTCCCCGCGCTCGACGGCGATCGCGTGCGGGTGCGTGGCGAGGCGGGTGAGGTCGGTCGGTTCTTCGATCGCTACGCGAGCGGGTGGGAGCACTGGCACTATCCTGATGGGACCGCGTTCGTCATCGCGCCGGATGCACGCGCGGTTTGGGTGCAGTGGACTCCGCCGCTCACGCTCGCTGACGCGCTCACCTACTTGTACGGCCCGGTGTTGGGCTATCTCGAGCGGCGACGCGGGCGGCTCGCGCTGCACGGCAGTGTGCTGCGCCTCGCCGATGGCGCGGTGGCGTGCTGCGGGATCGGCGGGGCCGGGAAGTCCACGCTTGCCGCGGCGGCGACGTTGGAGGGGTTTGCCGCGATGAGTGACGATGTCGCGACGTTGGAGGAAGCGCGCGAGGGCTGGCAGGTGCACGGCGGCTACGATCATCTCCGGCTCTGGCCGTCGAGTGAGGCGGCGCTCCTGCGGACCGAGGATGCGCTTCCGCGGCTCACGCCGACGTGGAACAAGAAGCGCTTCGACCTTCCCGTCCCAAGCGCCGCGGGCGTGCCGCTGTGCGGGATCCTCGTGCTCGATCCCGTTCGCGACGCGGGCGATGGCACGCTCGAGCGTCTCGCGCCGATGGCGGCGCTGCGGGCACTCCTCCCCCTCACCTTCGGCACCGCGCTGTTGCGGCGCGAGGACCGCGCGACCGAGCTTGGTCAGTTGGAACGGCTA
>JAIETI010000042.1 GCA_019745365.1 Gemmatimonadaceae bacterium
GGACGCGCGTGCTCTCCGACGGCGCGCGTTCGATCGCCTGGCGGAGGATCCGCACGGCGTCGCCCGCCGCGCCGCGCGTCTCGTCGCGTCGACGGGCGTCGTTCGCCGCGCGCGCGAGGCGGAGGAAGGCGGCGAGGGCGGTCGCACCGACGACGGCGCTGAGAGCGAGCGCGACCACCAACTCGATGAGGGTGAGTGCGCGGCGTGCGCTCAGGGCGTGCATGCGAGCACGACCGTATCGGGGCGATCACTGAACGTGAGTCGGCGTTCCGCGCCCGTGACGGTAATCGCCCAGGAGACCGCGGCGATCATCCCCTGCTCGCCTCGGCAGTGCGTCTCCTGCGCGGCGCGCGCGATGCGGCGGATCGCGTCCTCGTCGCGTTGCCGCGTGAGGCGGGCCAGTCGAGCGCTGCGCTGCGCGGCCGCATGCAGTCCGACGGCCCCCGCGGTGGCGAGCGCGAGCAGCACAGTCACGACGATGACTTCCACGAGGGTGAAGGCGGGGCGCACGGTCCGACGATAACGCGCGCGGGGCGGGTCGGTATCACCCGAACCGCGACAGACCCGGCGCAATTGCAACGCGGGCCGAGGATCGCTCCTCGGCCCGCGCGGTCGACCAAGCGATGTTCAGCTCAGTTGCAGATCGGCTCGCCTTCCTGAGTCGACGTGCCGCCAACGCTGATCGCGCAGGTCTTGGTCGTCGAGCCGTGTGCGGCGGTCGCGCCCCAGCCCGTCGAGGTCGGCGTGCCCAGCGTCACCGTCACGCCCGACGAGGCCTTGTAGTTCGTGTTCAACCCGCCAGAACCCGTCGTGCTGGCGTAGGTCGAGTTGTTGTCCGAGAAGTACGCTTCCTGCGCCGTGACGAGGTTGCGGAGGTCGGACTTCATCGAGGCGACGTAGGCCTTTTCCTTCGTGTTCGCGAACTTCGGGATCGCGATCGCGGCAAGAATGCCGATGATGACGACGACGATCAGCAGCTCGATCAGGGTGAAGCCCTTGCGGTTGCTCATGGTTGCTCCTCGGGGTGGGTAGTGATCTGCCTTCGGTGCGGAGCAGCGGCCCGCAGGGGCCGTCCCGACGTCGGCGACGGAAAATGTGGTACACCGACTTTCGTTGCAAGTCGCTTGCCACCGACGCTGACTAGAATGCTAACAACATACCATATATGCACTTAGGATCAGACGGCCGTGCAACGTGCACCGCGCTTGCCGCCGGCGACTCCTGCCTCTTGCAAGCTACTTGGCTTTCTGCCGAACCCAGCGCCGGGCCCCTGGATGCGGTCCAGAGCTCGAATCCAGCGCAACCAAGGCGGAATCGGCCCGGTCGAACATCCACCGAAAGGCCCGCCGATACTTGGGATACGACAACCCCTGGCGCGCCGCGAGCCGCGCATCGGTGAAGCGCGCGAGCTCGAGCAGGCAGGCCGCATAGCCGATCCGGCCGAACGGCTGATCATCCTCGATGGCCAACGCCGTTTCGAAATGCGGGATCGCCAACTCGCAGCGATGCACTTCCTTGTACTTCAGGGCGAGGAGGACGTGCAGATCCTCGTTGCGCGGGAAGATGCTCAACGCGTACCGCCACTCCAGTTCGCCGTCGAGCCCCTTCTGCTCCTTGAACATCACCCCGCCGAAGGCGTAGTGCGCCTTGAAGTTCAGCGGCGCGTCCTTGACCAAGCGCGCGAACACGGTCGGCGAGTCGCGCCACGTGGTGTTGCGATCGCTCGACCGATACGCCCCCGCCAAGATCAGCCCCGCCACGACGGCGATGAGGGCGCGCGGCACCCACACGCCGCCACGCTGTGCCCAGCGTCGCACCGCGGGCGTCAGACTCGCGACCACCAGCGCCAACCCCACGGTGGGAAGGAAGAGCGTTCGCTCGGCGATGATGATCCCCGTGGCCACGAGGATGTTCGTGACCGGGGCGAGGGTGAGGAGCGCGAACGCGAGCCCGAACGCCGCCACGCGCGCACGCTGCCACGCGATCACGATCAGCGCGCTGAGCGCGAGCAGGGCCGCGATGCCTGCCCCTTGGCTCGGAGAGAGGGTCCGGTGCACGATCAGCTGGCCGGGCGAGTAGTCCGCATAGAGGCGCGCCGGCCACACGAGCAGCCGCACCCACTCCGGCCCCGCGTCGAGCATCATCAACAAGCGCATCCACGGCGTTGAGTCGGCGAAGACGGGATGCGGGATGTCACCGCCGATCGCACCGAGCACGTCGATCCGGATGAGGAGATAGGCGAGGGCGGCGAGTCCCATCCATCCGACGGTCCGCCAGACATTGCGCGGGATGCGCGGACGGGCGAACAACACCACTTCGGCTGCGAGGAGCACAGCGGGGAGGACGATCACCTGCTCTTTGGTGAAGAGCCCGATCCAGAACGCGCCGACGAGCACGGCGATGTCGCGCGGACGTAGATCGCCGCGCTGCCGCGTCGCGATGAAGTGGTCCACCGCGCCCAGCACGAAGAGTGCTCCCCACAGCTCCGCCTGCCCGACCACGTTCGCGATCGCCTCGACGTGCACCGGATGCACCGCGAAGACCGCGGTACCGAGCCACGCGGCGCCCGTCGGGGCGAGCCGCCGCAAGAGCCGATAGACGAGCAGCGTGATGCCGAGGAAGAGCGCGACGTTCACCAGATGGAAGAGCAACGGCGCACCGCCGCCCACGCGCCACTGCACCGCGTAGCCCAGGATGATGAGCGGGCGATACAGCCCGACTCCATCCTCGAAGGGCCAATACGCTTGCTGGAAGAACTGCATCCAGTCGCGCAGGCGGTGGATGCGATCGTTCTCGACGATGATGTAGATGTCGTCGTAGGCGAAGCCGTTCGTGATGGACGAGAGCGTCGCCGCGAGCACCAACGCGACCAAGCCCGGGAGCGCGTAGCGCTCCCAGCGAATCGGCGTTGCGTCAAGCGAAGCGGAGGGCACCGTCACAGGTGCAATCTACCGCGGTACGGCGAGGGCTCGGAGCGCGGAATCGCGCCGCGCGGCAAAGCGGTCCACGGCAATCCCACTCGCGATCGCGGCCGTCGCTTCGTCGCGCGCTTCGGCGAAGCGCGCGGTGGCCAGCGCACAGTCGATGCGCGCGAGACTCGCGAAGGTGCGTGGTCGCTCGCGCTGGAGCGCCTCGCGGAGCGGCGGGAGCGCCGCGTCACAGTGGCCGCGCGTCGCGCGCTGCAGGCCGAGCCGCTCCCACGACCCCGCATACTCGGGGTAGAGTGCGATCGCGGTCTGCATCTCCGCGTCCGCCTCGTCGAACCGTCGCGCATCGTACAGCCATCCGCTCCACATCGCATGCGCGCGGAAGGAACGCGGCGCGTCCTCCCGATAGCGTGCGAACAGCGTCGCGTCGTCGCGCCAGTCGGCCGTGCGGCGGATCGAACGCCAGCTCCCGAGCGCGAGCAGCACGATCGCGCCCATCCGTGCGATCATCGCGTACCGCGGCCAGCGCCGCCCCACGCCGTGAAGGCCGAGCGCGAACGCGAGGCAGACGAATGCACTCGGCAGGAACAACGCCCGTTCCGCGACGAGCGACGTGACGACGACGCCATTGCTCGACGGGGCGAGGGCAAGGAGGGTGGCGATGAGCGAGAAGGCGAGGAGCGGCGCACGTCTGCGAGACCCTGCGATCAGTCCGATCACACTGATCGGGATCACCGCCGCGACGGCATGGAACGCACTCGCCGCGGCACGCACCGGGAGGTCCGGGGGTGAATAGTCCGGCAGCAGGCGCGACGGCCAAAGGAGGAGCCGCAGCTTCTCCGGCCAGAGCGCGAGGGTGATCCACTGCCGCTCCGCGAGCGAGCGGCGCATCAGCGCCGGGTGTGGCACATCGCCGCCGAGACTGCCGAGCACACCGGTACGGAGCGCGACGAACGCACCCGCCACGACCGCAAACCCGATCAGCACGACGCGGTCGTTCCGCTCCCGCGGGCGTGACGCGGGGAGCACCCACTCCGCGGCGAGCGCGATCGCCGGAAGCACGACGAGATGTTCCTTGACCAGCACGGCCGCGGCGAAGAGGGCGAGGATCCCCACGATCTGGACCGTGCTGGGTGCCGCGACCGCCCGCACGCGCCACCAACGCCCGAGTGCGGCCAGTCCGAGGGCCGCTGCGATGAGCTCGGATTGCCCCACCACGTTGGCGACCGCTTCGACGTGCACGGGGTGCGCCGCGAAGAGCAGCGCCCCGAGGAGGGCGACATCGGTGGATGCGATCGCCCGCAACGCATACCAGAGCGCCCCGCAGGCCGCGACGTACGCGCCAAGGCTGATGAGATGGAAGACCCACGGGGCGCCACCGCCGAGCGCCCACTGCACCGCGAAGCCGAGCGTGGTGAGCGGTCGGTAGAGTGAGGGATCGCGTCGGTTCGGCCAGTAGGGCTCGACGAAGACGCGCCACCACTCGGTGAGCGAGTGCACGCGGGGGTTCTCGACGATGATCCAGCGGTCGTCGTAGGTGAAGCCGTGCCCCAACGCGGGGAGCGCGAGCAGCACCGCGAGCACAAGGACCCCCGTCAGCGCGGCGCGATCGCTCCGCGCAGGCGTACTCACGGAAAGAGGTTGAAGCGGACGATATGGCCGAACGCGGCGACGCCGTCACGCCAGCCGATCTTCTTCCCCTCGGCGTAGGTGCGACCGGAGTAGGAGATCGGCACCTCGAAGATCCGCGCCTTTGCCTGGGCGAGCCGGGCGGTCACCTCCGGTTCGAAGCCGAACCGATCGCTCGTGAGACGGAGCGAGCGGGCGACCTCACCACGGATCGCCTTGTAGCAGGTCTCCATGTCGGTGAGGTTGAGGTTGGTGAACATGTTGCTCAGCGTGGTGAGCACGAAGTTCCCGACCGAGTGCCAATAGTAGAGGACGCGGTGTGGACCGCCGAGGAAGCGCGAGCCGAAGACCGCGTCGGCACGACCATCGATGAGCGGTTCGAGGAGCGTCGGCCAGTCGGTGGGATCGTACTCGAGGTCGGCGTCCTGCACGATGACCACGTCTCCGGTGCTCGCCGCGAGCGCGGTCCGGATCGCCGCCCCTTTGCCACGGTTCACCTCGTGTCGCAGCAGGAGATCGATCCGCCCCGCCGCCTGCGCGCGCTGCAGGATCTCCCAGGTGCCATCCGTCGAGCGATCGTCGACGCAGATGACCTGCTTGCGCACGCCCACGGCATGCACCGCATCGAGGATGGTCTCGACGGTGTGGCGCTCGTTGTACACGGGGATGAGCACCGACAGGACGAGCGTCGCCGGATCCATCGGCGTGCGACCGCGCATCCGTGGGACAGCGGTGATCGCGTTCGGCGTGGGTGCGGTGCTCATCGTCCCTTCAAATGTGGGCCGCGGTCGTCGGAACGGTAGGCGGGCGTCATCGTAGGGCACGGAAGGCGACGGCGCCTGCGGGCCACACGCGCTCTCGGACGAGCCACGGTGCCTCGCCGCGAGTGAGTGCGTCGGCGGCATCGTAGGACTCCCGATCGACCACCACGACCCACGCGGGATGGTAGTGCGCCATCGACGCGCGCAATTGCGCCATTCGCTCGGCGGGTGTGCGTGGACGCACCCGCTCGACTGCGGTGAGCGGCTGCACCGGGATCGCGGTACGCCCCGTCGCGAGATGCACGACCGCGTCGTAGTCCGTCGCGATCAATCCCGGCGGAAGCGACGACGCGACCTCCACGGCGAGCCGCGCCTTCGGTGCGGCTTCGCGCTCCTGTGCCTCCCACGCGCGCCTCGGCCACGCCCACGCGTGCCACCCCAGCCAGCACACACTCAGGATGATCACGGCGATGGCGAGTGGATCGCGCCACCGTCGGCCGTTGGTGACGGACGCGACGAGGAGCACGACGAGTGGCCAGAGCGGCCAGAGAAAACGGTCCGGCGCGAAGGGCCAGAGCAGGACGAGTCCGAGATATCCGACGGCGAAGGTGAGCGCGACAGGCATGCGCGCGCGGACCCGCACCACTGCGGCTTCGAGCACCGCGAGGAGGAGCAGCCCCAACACCAACGTCATCGGCCCTGGGACGAACGCGCTACCGAGGGGGACCAGCACGATCGAGAGATCGCGCGCATTCGCGCGGAGCGTGGCGAGGACGAAGCCGCTCCCTCCTGCTTGCCATGCGTCGGTGAGCCACGTGCCGTACGAGCCGTAAGCGCCCGCGATGGAGGGCGCGACCTCCGGGGCGTGCATCGTCGACCAGAGCAACCAGGGGACGAGCAGGAGCGCCGCGCCGCCCGCCGCCGCCGCCGCGTCTGCCCACCGCCGCCGCGCCGCGAGGTGCAGGATGAACGCGATCGGCAGTGCCACGCCAAGCGTGCGCACCAGCGTCACTGCCCCTCCCGCCACGCCGAGCAACGCGCACAGGGCGATCGCGCGTGCGCTCCGCTGCACCTGCCCCTCCATCGCGTCGAGGACGACGTAGAGGGCCGCGATGAAGACGATCTCGCTGAAGAGGATCCCCGTGAGGAAGAGGATCGGCGCAGTCGTACACGCGATGAGCGCGACGAGCGCGCGCGGCGTCGCCTCCAACTCCGCGCGCTTCGCGAAGCGCGCGATCGCCCACGCCGCGAGCACGAGACTGAGGGGATTCACGAACTGCATCACGGCGAGCTGCGTGCGCGGCGCCTCGATGAAGGCCGCGACCAGCGCCAGCAGCGCCGGATATCCCGGCGGGAAATGCGTGCCGCCTGGCGCCCCCGGGAGATTCTGATAGGAGTAGCCCGCACCAGCCGCGAGCGACCGCGCCAGGATCAGGTAGTGGCCATCGTCCTGAAAGATCCCCGGCGGGACATCCGCGATCGCGAGGATCCCCGCGAGCGCCACGACTCCGAGCGCGATCGGGAGTGCCCACCGTTCGAGGCGGGCACGCGCGGCGTCGCTCATCGCGCGTACTCCAATCGCCACAACGCTGTCCCGTTCTCCAGCGTGGCGAGCGGGAGCGCGCGGATGCTCGACGGGAGTTCGTCGACCGCGTCCTGCTCCTGCGCGCCGGGCGAGAGGAGCAAGAGCGCCGGGCGGTATCGCCGGAGCAGGGCGGTCAGCTCAGCGGTCACGCGCGGGAGCGATTTCGCGGTGAGGTACTCGTCCGCTCCCAACGAACTCGTCGGGACCACGGGGCGGTCGAGCGCCAACGACAGCATCGGCGCCGCATCGCTCGCGATCAGTGGAAGATCGGCCTGCGCGCGAGCCCAGAGCACGAGCGGGAGATACTTATCACGCAACGGACCGACCGGCGCACGATAGCTCTCACGCAGCAGCCCGCGCCCCACATAGATGGCATGTCCCACGCCGAGCAGGAGCGTCGCGACGACGACTGCACGCCGTCCGAGCCACGGGAGACGCGCGCCAGCATGCGCGCGGCGTTCGGCGGCGATCGCGCGCATCGTCGCGTGCGCGAGAAGAAGCACGAACACCGGCCAGAGCGCGAACAGAAAGCGCTCGGGTTCGCCGGGCCACACGAGCACGAGGGCGAGCGAACCGAGGGCGGTCAGTACGGTGACCGGAGCCGTCCGCCGCGCCGTCCACATCCCCGCGAGGAGCGTGGCACCGACCGCCGCGGCCGCGACGCTCTTCGCGAACGGTGGCATCAGTGGCGCGAAGAGCACGCCACCGACACGCCCGAGGATCGCCGCGTTCTTCGCGACGGTGGCGGCGAGGAATCCCTGATCCGCGGCCATCGCCGAGGCGACCCACTGCGCGTACGGCCCGTACGCACCAATCAACTCCGGACCGAGCACGCCCGCGTGGCGCGCCACCCACCACTGCCAGACCGCCAACGGGACGAGCACGAGCACCGCTCCGATCAGCGCGGGACGCCACGCTCGACGCAGCAGTGCGACGCACATGAACGAGATGAAAAGCGGGAGCGCGGCAGAACGCGTAAGCAGGGCGAGCGCGATCAGGGTGCCCGCTGCCACCGCGTCGAAGCGCCGCGCGTCGGGGCCGACCGCACGCTCCGCGACGAGCAGTGCGCCGATCGTCAGCACCATGGCGAGCGGCTCGGAGAAGAGGTGGGTCGCGATCACGAGGATCGGCGAGAGACTGCTCGCGACGACGACCGCGACCGCGGCGCTGACCGGTGCAAGTGCGAACCGGCGGACACCGAGGAGGACCGCACTCCCCGCTGCCCCCGCGAGCAGGATCGGGTTCAGCAGCTGCAGCAGAGCGAGATTCTCGGGGAACTGCGGCCAGAGCCGCCACATCGTGGCCAGCAGCGCGGGAAAGAGCGGCGGGTAGTGCACCGCCGGCGGTGCGTCCGGCAGTTGCGTGATGCGATACCCCGCGCCGGTGGCGAGCGCCTTCGCGCTGCCGAGATACACCGCGTCGTCCCAGAAGAGTCCGACCGGGTCCGCGCCGAGTGCCCGCAGCGCGATGACCGCCACCACCACGGCCGCGCCGAGCGCAGCGATCCGCTCGTGGCGCGGATCCGCACCGTTCACCGCGCCCGTCACCGCTGATACTCCACGCGAAACGCGGCACCACCACCCTCGAGCCGATCGATCGGTACGACCCGCAGCCGCCCATCGCGTCCGTCGAGCTGCGCGATCGCGCCGAACTCGGGGGCGTCGGCGGAGAGCACGAGCGTGCGCGCACGCACGGAGAGGAGGAGTGCCTCCAATTCGGCGGCGCGCTGCGTCGCACTCTTCGCTTCGAGATGCTCGTCCGGCGTGAGGGTGTTCACCGGGACCACGACGCGCCCCGTGTAGAGCGCGACCATCGCGTGTCCCGACGCCGCCACGGTGTCGCGCGGGGCCGTGTGCGTCGCGACCCACCGCGCCACGGGGAGGAGCTGCGCCGTGGCCGCGTGCTGCGCCGACGCGTGCCAGCCGTTCGTCGCGCCCCGCACGCCGTACGCAACGTGCCCGAGGAGCGGGATGCTCGCCAGCAGCGGCTTCCACAGCGACCGGCGGTGCTCGCTCGCCTCGCGCCACCCCTCGACGGCGAGCCAGGTGATCAGCAGGATCCACAGCGGCCACACGGCCCAGAGGAATCGATCAGGGGTGAAGGGCCAGCACGCCACCATCACGAGGTACGCGCCCAGGAAGGCGAGCAGATACGGCGCGCGGTCGCGGGCGCGCCAGATCAGGAGGAGAAGCGCCGCGAGCAGCCCCGCGAGCAGCGGCGTGCGCAGATCGCGCAGGACTCCCGGATAGAGCACCACGCCGATGCTGCGCCAGAGCGACGCAAGGTTGGCACCCGCCACCCGCCACGCGAACGCGAGCCCGCGTCGCTCGTACAACTCCACGACCCAGGGGAGGTACGGACCGTAGCTCCCGCGGAGTGGGCCGCTGACCTCCGGGCTATGCGCGCTCAACCAGAGCTGCCACGGCAACACCGTCAACGCACCCGCGGCAAGCGCGATCGCCGCATCGCGCGCCCGCCGTCGGATGAGCAGGAGGAGGACGAGCACGGGGAGGAGCGGCGCCCCCGCGGTGCGCACCAGCGTGGTCGCCGCA
>JAIETI010000129.1 GCA_019745365.1 Gemmatimonadaceae bacterium
AGGGAAGTGAGCGAAAGATCGCTCAGGGAGCCCGCCGGTCTACAGAGCGTGCTGTCCGAAGAACCGGGACCACTGCTGCCGACTTGGCTCACGTCAAGACAGCGCAGTCAACCGAACACACCCTAGCTGGTTTGCTGCGCCACCGGCGGCAAGAATCCCCGTCTGTTGACTTCGCTAGGCCTGATAGTGTAACCCCGTAAGCCGACGGCAGTGCTGCTGGCAATTGGTTCTTTACTCAAACCGTGCGCCGCGTTGCGGACCCTCCAAGTGGTCCGACACGCGGCACTTCGCATTCCACGGTCTAGTCCCCCTACAAGCGCAGCTCAGAGTCCCAATCGTCGTGAGAGCTCGCGCGCGGCCCGTCGCACCGCGCGCTCGCAGCGGTCGAGCATCTGCTGCTCACCTCCGTCCGCGAGAACCTCATCGACAGCGTGAGGGAGCGCATTTCCCACTCGGGTGACGACGTCGGCTGCGAGTTCGGTGGCCCGGTCGCGTGACAGGCGGAACTCCCGCGCAGCCGCGGCTAGGCTCGTCTGATCGAGGGCTTGGGGAAGCGTCGTTCCGCCGAAGGACAGCGCGAAGGTCCTGTCGAGATGCTCGTTGACCGCCGTCACGACGACGTCGTACGCGGGCGCGAGCCTCACCTGATCTGGTGCGACGTACACGAAGCTCACATTCTTCGCGTGACCGTCGTAGTTGCCCATCGCGGCGTTCGCCACGGCCCATCGGAATAGGCTCTCACGGTCTGCGAGCGGATCGGCGCTCCATCGCTGCAGCACCGCCACAAGATCTTGAAACGTCGGTGCGCCCATGCGCGCGTACTTTGCGCGCGACGGCCGTCCCGTAACCTGGCAACCGTCCTCTGCGTGCAGTCGACCGACGGTCCCGTCTTCGCGCACTTCGCGATCAAATCGTGCCGATTCATGGCAGTCGCGCGCTGTTGCGCAGCGCGAACTGCTGGCCGTCGGGACTCCGGCTGCGTGCATCAGCCGCATTCCCACGAGTTCGGCTTCCAATAGCCCCGGAAAGCTGCTGTCCGCTCGTTTCACAATGACCGTTGTCGGTGCGCCATTCCTCGGCAGTCGGTACTCAGGGGCGCTTCCTCCGAGAGGCGGCATTCTCAAGAGCGCGAGTTTTGGTTGTGCCCCCGAAAGCGCTGCACGACCTACTGCTAGGCGCAGTTGACTCGTTGCTCCGGCAAATGCGTCAGCCATCGCCGCTGGAGCGCAGACGTCGTACGCCGCATTCGTCGGCGGCTGTGTGCCTTTCGGCCACAGGTGGAGCGCACCCGCGCAGTCACCGGCAACGACTCCTAGCAGGCCGACGGTGTCTCCGACGTCATGCTTTGTCGCTTGGCCCAGCGTTCGTCGGAGGTTCCCCTCGGGCAGCAGGTTCTCAAAGACGGCTTCCGCGTCAGGGCCCACATACGGTTTCCCTCGCACTGGGCATCGTACTCCCACCGCGAATCGCCGATCTCCCTCCGCTACTACATCCGCGTCATAGGTGAACCGTACTTCACCGTTTGTGGTGGTATCGAGGACGCCTACGCGTCGGTCATCACGCCAGACCACCAGCGTCGTCATCGGTCGGTGCTCCGAAGGTACTTCTGTAGGGACCGCGTTGGATCGCGCGGTACGAGGACGACATCGAAGCCGAGATCCGCCAGCACGGCGAGCGTCAGATTGAGTTGAGATCCGCCTTCGCCTCGCTCCAACTTCCCGAGCATGGCTACGCTAACGCCGAGCCGCCGCGCTGCTGCATCCTGTCGGCCCAGCTGCTGTGCCCGGGTGAGCCGCACGACCTCCCCTACATCCGTCGGGCTGACGACGCACAGGCCGCGCCGCGCCGTGTCTGGCGACGGAAGTCTCATGTGATCCAGTACAGGTTTCTGTCGTCGTGGCATTTGAGTTACGCTTGATTATGTATTCTAAGAGATACATAGATGCAGCATTGGATGTATTTATCTTATGGGAACTATAAACAGAAATCAAGGCTAATGGGTTTTAAGAGATAAATAGCTGATCACATTTGCCAACAGAAGCAGAACTGACTGAGCGCCCAGCCCTTGGTGGAGACTTCTGTGGTCTGCCGCCACGGCGAGAGGGTGAACCAGTGCCCGCGAAGCCCACGGCCGGAAGCGTCCGCTCGAAGTACGAGTTCGTGAAGGGGTAGGCAAACGAGATCGCTACTGCGGCGACGTGCCGAGTGTTTGGCGGCGCGCTGAGCGGCGACTACGCGTGGCGCCGCCGCTGCCGCGCGAATCACCTCAGTCAGCACGGCGCGGTGGCCACAAAAGGCTGGGAACTCCACCGAGACGGTGTGCACTGCAGCCGTCAGCGACGCGGGCCGTCCGATCCGGCTCTACCCAGTGCCCCTCCGCTACCTGCAGGGCGCGCAGCAGTATCGGATTGGCGACGTCATCGAGGTTCAGGCGAGTCGTAATCCTAGTGACAACCGCCCTGAGAGCTTCCGGGTCAACCCCGACTCCATCGAGATCGTGGACCGGGTCAAGCCCGATCAAAACGAGTGGGCCGCGCGAAGAGCGTGGGTCTTCCGCGATCTGTCGTGGCATTACGGCGGCCTTGCCGACCTCGATGTGGCGCGTCGTGCGGACGGGACGTCGGTGGGTCTCATTCGCCCCGGCGTCGTCGAGCGCGTCTACCTACGAGCGAAGCCAGCGGCAGCGCGGGGAGAGTTCGAAGCGAAGTGGCTCGCCGTGACCTCTCAGGTCGACCTGTTCTTGCCCGAGTACAAAAACCTCGAGTACCTCCCAATGGAGCTGCGCATTGTGTGGCGGTGCTCGACACCGTGTGAGACGTGCGCGGTGAAACCGCACGACATGCAGGTACTCGACTGGGGATTGCTCGAGCTTGCGCGGCGTCAGGGCGAATGGGAGAAGGCTCGGCGCAAGCTCGAAGAGATCTCTGATCTAACCCGGCACGACTTCCGCATGTTCATCGGCAACTTCTTCCTCCACCAGCATGTCTGGGGAGTCATTGGACTCTGGTACCCGAAGCTCCAGCTTCAGCGCAGTCTGCTCTAGGCGGTCACCAAGCGTCGACACCCTTCCGGCCCGATGTGCGTGACCTCGCCGGCGGATACTTCAGCCCACGAATCTGCGAGAATACTCCGATGGCAATCCGAGGGGTGGCGCTCGAAGCAGGTCAGCGCGATGCGCCGATGTGAGATGCCCAAGTCCTCAAGTACGTGACTGAGCATCTGGACTACCTCCGGGTGCTCGCGGAGGTACCACCGGTACCACTCAAGGCACTCGGCGTGGGTGCTGGCCACCTCGCGGAGCCATTTGGGATTTCCAGCGATCGGCAGGTGCACATACTCGATTCCGGCGCTAGTCAGGCCCGCAGCGAAGGCGGATTTTGAGAATCCCGGCTTGTGCGACCATGCGGTCTCGCGAACATCGACCACGACCTCGACGCCGCTCGACGTGAGCAGCTCGAGGTACTCGCCGAGGGATCGTTTCTCGTAGCCGATTGTGCAGAGGGGCATCGTGGGCCGAAATGAGTCAGGGAGTGAGATCGACTGTCTGACCTAGGGAGACGGGGAGTCGCTGCACGAGGTCACGGAAAGCCCTCGCCGCTCACCACGGCTCATCCCCCCACACCTCGTAGTACCCCACGGCGCCGCGACCACTGAACTCCTTCGGGTCGCGCTCCCAGATGTCGGCGATCCACGCGAGTCCGCACGCTCGCAGTGCGTCCTGCTTGATCTGGTCGTCGCGCCGCTCCCAACGCGTATTGAGCGCGCGCCATTCTGGTGGCGACTCATCGACGAACCAGTCGTGGTCCTCGCTCAACCCGCGTGAACGCAGGTAGGCGTCCATCTCCTCCTGGACCGCGAGCAGTTCCGGATCGTTCTCCATCGCGCCCGGTGTGAGGCACTCGACGAAGAGCTCGACGAGATACACGCAGCTGTCCTCGGTGATCACCTCACGCTCCAGCAGCGTCGCGGCCGCCGAGAGCCACGGGTCGGGGGAGGCGGTGCGATCGGCCTCTTCGCGGATGCGTTTGAACATGCGTCGCGCGCGAGCGACCTCTGGCTCGGTCACGAAGGCCTCCAGCCGCTCGAGAGGTGTCCGTCGGTCGTCAGCTCTCCGTGGCGGGCGGTAGCGAGCGCGCATGAGCCCGAAGATGGCCGAGGCACTGCGGCGGCGTCAACCGAACAGGCACGCCCGGTTTCGCTTTGCTCGCCTGCCTATAATAAGGAGTCCTGCCGCACCCACGATAAAGCCAGCCGATCGTATGCGCCCCCGGGCGCGTCAGCACCCTAGCGACACATGCCCCCCACCCCCGAATTCGGCCTCCACACCTTCGGCGACATCACCCTCGCCTCGGACGGCACGCCCAAGTCACACGCGGCGGTGCTCCGCGACGTCGTCGCCGAGGCGGAGGCGGCCGAGCGCGCGGGACTCGACTTCTTCGGCGTCGGTGAGCACCACCGCAACGACTTCGCGATCTCCGCGCCCGAGGTGCTCCTCGGTGCGATCGCGGGGCGCACCTCGCGGCTGCGACTCGGCACGGCGGTCACGGTGCTCAGCTCCGACGATCCGGTGCGCGTGTATCAGCGGTTCTCCACGCTCGATGGTGTCTCGAACGGACGCGCGGAGGTGATTCTCGGGCGCGGCTCGTTCACGGAGTCGTTCCCGCTCTTCGGCTTCGAGCTCGATCAGTATCACATCCTCTTCGACGAGAAGCTCGATCTCTTCACCAAGCTCCGTACGGAGCAGCCGATCACCTGGCAGGGGCGCACACGTGCTCCGCTCACGGGGCAGCGGGTGTATCCCACTGCGGAGTCGATTCCGATCAAGACGTGGATCGGAGTGGGGGGGAGTCCCGAGTCCGTGGCGCGCGCCGCGCACTACGGGCTCCCGATGATGCTCGCGATCATCGGTGGTGGGTCGAGTCGCTTCCGTCCGTATGTCGATCTCTTCCACAAGCTCTGCGGTGAGCAGGGGAAGGGGACGCTTCCCGTGGGTGTCCATTCACCTGGGCATGTGGCCGAGTCGGACGCGATCGCGCGCGACGAGTTCTGGCCCGCGTTCAAGGGGATGCACGATCGTATCGGTGCCGAGCGCGGGTGGCCGCCGATCACGCGCCGGCAGTACGAACAAGAGGTGGAGAGCGGCGCGCTTTACGTCGGCTCACCGGACACCGTCGCGGCGAAGGTCGCGGCCACGGTGACGGCACTCGGCCTGAACCGCTTCGACCTGAAGTACAGCGCGGGGACGCTGGGGCACGACAAGATGTTGCGGAGCATCGCATTGTACGGGGGGACGGTGGTGCCCAAGGTGCGCGCCATCGTCAGGTAAAGCGCTAGATTCCCCGGATGACCACCGCCAAACGAGGCCGTCGCCGAGGAGGAGGACGCGGGCGCGGACCGGCCAAGGCCGCCGTGCAGCACACCTCCGTCCCTACCGGGCGCGCCGCGTACGCGGAGACGCGGAAGTC
The DNA here is from genome assembly GCA_019745365.1 of Gemmatimonadaceae bacterium. Lineage (GTDB taxonomy): Bacteria > Gemmatimonadota > Gemmatimonadetes > Gemmatimonadales > Gemmatimonadaceae > JAIETI01. The sequence continues at coordinate 5,466 of JAIETI010000129.1, forward strand.
GCTCCTCCGCAGTCACGGGCCGGTGTGCGCCTACTGTGCGCGGACCTTCCCGGCGCTGGAGCTCACGCTCGACCACGTGGCCCCACGAAAGGGGCAGAGCGCGTACGACCGGCACGATAACCTCGTGCTCGCCTGCAAGACCTGTAACGGCGCCAAGGCGGATTCGTCGTTCCTCGCATGGATTCTCCGCGACCGCTCGCGCGCGACGCATCTTTTCCGCTACGGTCAGCATCTGAGCGCGGGGATCCTCGACACACTGCGCCCGATGGTGTCGGCGGACGTCGTGCGTCAGGCCGAGTACGCCACGGCGCCGGGGCGCGAGCGGTTCGGTGCGAGCGATACAGCCGCGTCGGCGAAGGACTCGCCCTACCTCGAGGATGCCCCCGCGGCGAGCACGGCACGTCGCGGGCGCGGCACGCGCAGCGGTCGAGCGCCGCGCGCGAAGAAGTCGTCGCGGTAGCTCGCGCTACCGGGGCGTTTCGCCCCAGAGGGCTGAGAAGAACCGCTCGACGTCAAGGGAGAGCGTTCGCCCGGTCACCGGATCGGACCAGTTGATCGTGCCGCTGTCGTAGACCGTCGCCGCCCGAGTTGGGCCCCATCGTTCGATGATGCGGCGCTGCGCGTTGACGGACCAATATTCGGGCACACCCATCGCCTGATAGTGCTCTCGCTTCATGCCGCGGTCGCGGCGAACGGTGCCGGGCGAGGCAACCTCGATCAAGAGCACCACGTCTGCATAGTGCAGCGCGTCCACCGATGTCGTGAGCGGCTCGCGCAACACGACAAGATCGGGCTCAAGCATTGAGTCCTCATGCCGAAGGCCGATCACCGTCTGCACCACGCGTCGCTGTGCACAGACTTCGCCGAGCGCAATGGCGAGTTCCTGACCCGTCACGGCATGCGGGAGCGCCGGCGCCGGGGTCAAGAACAGCACCCCACCAAGGCACTCCTGCTTGCCGCCCGTCTCTGGAAGGCGTTCGATGTCCTCAGGCGTCCAATAGTGCTGAAGCAGTGGCATACCCATAGCGTACGCTCGGCGGGAGGAGATGCGCAACTCGGCATGCGCTAGCATCGGTGGCGGAAGCTCCACGCGCGTCATCCGCTCGACTCGGGTCGCATCGGTTCGCTGCGCGAGCTACTATAGACGCGCACCGCGACCCTCCGCCCCCACTCAGATGCGCCGATCCGCTCTCCTCTCGCTCCTCGCACTCGCGCCGCTCACGGCCCAAGCGCCCGCTCGGAACGCAAAGCCCGCGGCCGCACCCGCCGCGCCAGCCGCGAACCCCGCGGATGTGCTCAAGACGATCCGCTGGCGGTCGATCGGCCCCACGAATCAGGCCGGACGCATCTCCGTGATCGTCGGTGTGCCGGGCGATCCCTACACCTACTACGTCGCCGGCGCGAACGGTGGGATCATCAAGACCACCAACGGCGGCACGACCTTCACCTCGATCTTCGATGATCAGAAGGTCGGCTCCATCGGCGCGATCGCGGTGGCACCGAGCGATCCGAACATCCTCTACGTCGGCACCGGCGAAGGGAACCCGCGCAACAACGCCTCGATCGGCGATGGGATGTACAAGTCCACGGACGGTGGCGATCACTGGACGCACATCGGACTCGAGAAGAGCGACAAGATCGCGCGCATCATCATCGACGCGAAGGATCCGAACATCGTCTACAGCTGCGTCCTCGGTCGCGAGTGGGGCGAGCATGAGGAGCGCGGCGTGTACAAGACCACCGACGGCGGCGCGTCGTGGAAGAAGGTCCTCTACGTCGATCCGGGGAGCGGCTGCTCGGACATCTCCGCCGACCCACACAACTCGAATATCATCTACGCCGGCATCTACTCGCACCGCCGCTACGCCTGGTACTTCACCTCGGGCGGCGGGAGCACGGCGCTCTACAAGTCGGTGAATGGCGGCGCGAGCTGGGAGCGACTCTCGGGGAAGGACCGCGACCTCGGCCTCTCGAAGACGGAGATGGACCGCATCGGCGTCGCGGTGGCGCCGAGCGACCCGGATGTGGTGTACATGCTCACGGAGACGAAGACAGAAGGAGAGCTCTGGCGCTCCGAGGATGGCGGCAAGCGGTGGCGCATGGTGAACCGCGATCCGAACATCAACTTCCGTCCCTTTTATTACGCCGATCTGCGTGTCGATCCAGCGAATCCGAACCGCGTGTACACGCTCTCGGGATCACTCTATCTCAGCGAGGATGGTGGCGCGAACTTCCGCACGATCGCCCGTGATGTGCACGGCGACCATCAGGCGCTCTGGATCGATCCGCTCAACCCGAAGCGCGTGCTCAGCGGGAGCGACGGCGGCTGGCAGATCAGCTACGACCACGCCCGCACCTTCGAGATCGTCAACACCTTTCCGTTCACGCAGTTCTATCACGTGAACTACGACATGCGGCAGCCGTATTACATCTGCGGCGGCCTGCAGGACAACGGGAACTGGTGCGGGCCGAGCAACTCGCTCTCGGGGCAGGGGAATCGCCGGAGTGACTGGTACACGATCTCTGGCGGGGACGGGTTCTTTGCCGTGCCGGTACTCGACAAGCCGTGGCTCGTCTATTCCGATGCGCAGGGCGGGATGCTGAACCTCACGGATACGCGCACCGGCGCCCAGAAGACGATCTATCCGTATCCGAATCGCGTGGGCTCCGTGGGCGATGCGATGATCGGCCACAAGTACCGCTTCAACTGGAATTCGCCGATCGCACTTTCGCCGCAGAACCCGTCGGTTGTGTACTTCGGGGGCAACGTCCTCTTCCGCTCCAAGGACAACGGATTCTCGTGGGATGTGATCTCGCCGGACCTCACGACGAACGATCCGAAGAAGCAGCAATCGTCGGGCGGGCCGATCGTCACCGATAACACCGCGGCGGAGTTCCACTCCACGCTACTCTCGATCGCGCCGTCGCCGCTCGATTCGAACATCATCTGGACCGGGAGCGACGACGGCAACATCCAGGTCACGCGCGACGGCGGGAGGTCGTGGACGAACACGTTCACCAACGTCCCGGGATTGAAGCCCGCGGCGTGGATTGCGACGGTCGAAGCCTCGCACTTCGAGCCCGGCACCGCGTACGCGACCGCGGATCATCACCAGGACGATGACTACACGCCGTACGTGTACATGACGACGGATTTCGGGAAGACGTGGACGAGCATCCGCGGCGATCTCCCGACGTCGGCGAGCTGGACTCATGTGATCCGCGAGGATCCGCGCAACAAGAACCTCCTCTACCTCGGCACTGAGATGGGGATCTGGGCGAGTTGGGATCGCGGGCAACACTGGGTGTCGCTCCGTGGTGATCTCCCGACGGTCCCGGTGCGCGATCTGCAGATTCATCCTCGCGAGAACGACCTGATCCTCGGCACGCACGGCCGCGGCATCTACATCCTCGACGACATCACCGCGCTCCAGCAGTTCGGTGCGGTGGCGGCGAACGATGCCGAGCTCTTCGAGGTGCGCCCCGCGATCCGTTGGCAGTTCTGGAGCAAGGACGGCAACCTCGGCCAGAAGAAGTGGGCCGGGGAGAATCCGCCGACGGGTGCGCTGATCACCTACTACCTCAAGCAGCAGCCCCCGGGCGCGGTCAACATCTCGGTCATCGATGCGACGGGTCGTGTGGTGCGTCGCTTCACGCGCGTGCCGGACGAGGCGGGCGTCAATCGCGTGGTGTGGGATCTCCGGGCCGACGGCGCACCGGGCGGGGGCGGCGGATT
>JAIETI010000031.1 GCA_019745365.1 Gemmatimonadaceae bacterium
CGCCATCGCCCACGAGATAGGGCACATCCACCGGCCGGACGAGCGCCGGGTCGGTCTCACATCGAGCATCCACACCGGCGGCCGCGAGCACCTCGCGCACCAGCCCCTCGACCGTGACACCGTTCCCGGTGGCGATGTTGTACGCCTCGCCCGGCTGGCCACGTTCGATGAGGGTAATATACGCCTCGACCACGTCTTCGACGTGAAGATACTCCCGCACCGGTGACGGATTCCCGATTGCGATGCGCCCATCGCGCCGGGCGCGCTCCAGTCGACCGATCAGGCCCGGCAGCAAGAACGTCGGGGACTGACCACGCCCGCTGTGATTGAACGGGCGCGCGAGTACGACGGGCACGCCGGCACCGTACCACGCCTCGAGGCCGAACGCCTCCTGCGCGAGCTTCGATGCGGCGTAGAAGGAGCGGGGGCGACAGGGCGTCGGTTCACTGATCGGGGCGTCGGTCTCGACGCGCCCGTAGACCTGCGCGGATCCGATGAGGAGCACGCGGGCGTCACACGTCTCGGCACGGCGCGCGCTCGCGAGCTGTCGGAGCAGCAGCGCGCTCACCCCGACGTTCGTCTGCAGCGTCTCGAGAGGGCGATCCGCGGCGGCCGAGATCAGAGCAACGCCGGCGAGGTGATAGACCGCATCGGGGCGTCCGCGCTCGACGACCTGCGCCACGCGTTCCGCATCGCGCAGGTCGGCGTCGATCCACTCGACCGCCGTGAGCGAACCGGTCGCGCGCTCCGGCGCGCCTCCCAGCGTCGCCCCCACAACGTGCACCCCACGCGCCACTAGCGCTCGGCAGAGGTGCTGACCGACGAATCCGCCGGCCCCCGTCACGAGCGCGCGTTGCACCTCAGCCGTGGCCTCGGCGGTGACGCTCGAGATCCGCGTCCACCATCATTGCGACCAGCTCCCGGAAGCGGACACGGGGTTCCCACCCAAGCTCCGCCTTCGCTCGGCCCGGATCCGCCACCAACAGCTCAACCTCCGCTGGCCGGAGGAACTTGGGATCGAGCTTCACGTGTTCCTGCCAGTCGAGCCCGACGTGCGAGAAGGCCGCCGCACAGAGGTCGCGCACCGACCAGGTCTCGCCGGTGCCGATCACGTAGTCGGCGGGCGTCTCCGCCTGCAGCATGCGCCACATCGCATCGACGTAGTCGCCGGCGTAGCCCCAGTCACGACGCGCGTCGAGGTTGCCCAGCCGTACTTCGCTCGCGTGGCCGAGCTTGATGCGCGCGACCGCGTCGGTGACCTTGCGCGTCACGAACTCGAGTCCGCGACGGGGCGACTCATGATTGAAGAGGATGCCGCTGACCGCGTAGAGATCGAACGACTCGCGGTAGTTCACGGTGATCCAGTGGCCGTACACCTTGGCCACGCCGTACGGCGAGCGCGGGTAGAACGGGGTGCTCTCGCGTTGCGGCGTCTCCAGCACCTGGCCGAACATCTCGCTCGAGCTGGCCTGATAGAAGCGCGCCTTGGGGGCCGCGCGCTTCATCGCCTCAAGCATCCGCGTCACGCCGATGGCGGTGAACTCGCCGGTGAGCACGGGCTGCGTCCACGACGTCGCGACGAAGCTCTGCGCGGCGAGGTTATAGATCTCGTCCGGACGGACCTCCTCCATCGCGTCCACGAGCGAGGTCTGGTCGAGCAGATCCGCCGACACGAGCTCGACGCGATCGACGAGGTGCGCGATCCGGTCGTACGGCGTCGTCGAACTGCGGCGCACCACGCCGACGACGCGATACCCCTTCGCGAGCAGGAACTCGGCAAGGTAGGAGCCGTCTTGGCCGGTGATGCCGGTGATCAGCGCGGTAGGCATGGGCAGCGCTCGAGGGTGGCGGGAGCGATCAACTGGGGTGGACGCGACACGAGGGGAGCGAATCGCCCCCCTCGTGGTCGGTCGGTACGGTCACGCGAGGGACGGTCAGACCGCGGCGTGGAGCGCGGCACCGCGCGGGGCGCGGCGGATCTTCCCAGCGTTGAGGCAACGCGTGCAGACCTTGATCTTCACCGTCTTGCCGTCGGCGACGACGCGCGCGACCTGCAGGTTCGGCTTCCAGGTGCGGCGCGTCTTGTTGTTCGCGTGCGAGCGGTTGTTCCCGAAGGCGATCCCCTTCTCGCAGACGTAGCACTTATTGCGGGCGATGGGCATCGGATCAGTCCTGGATGAGTTCGATGCGCGCCAGATCGGCCCCGTCACCCTTGCGGTGACCGAGCTTGAGGATGCGGGTGTAGCCGCCCGGACGGGTCGCGAACTGCTTGCCGACCTCATGGAAGAGCTTGTCCGCCGCCCCACGCTTCTGGACGTGCTTGCCGGCGAGGCGGCGCGCGTGCAGCGTGCCAGCCTTGGCCTTGGTGATGAGCTTCTCGACGAAGGGCCGGAGTTCCTTGGCCTTCGCTTCGGTGGTCGTGATGGCGCCGCTCTCGATGAGCGACGTGGCCAGATTGCGCATCAGCGCGAGCTTCTGTTCGCTCGTGCGGCGCAGGGAACGGCCCGCCTTCCGGTGTCGCATGGGTTACTCCTCCGTATCGTCAGGAGCGTTCGCGGCGGCCCGGCTGGGGGGAGTCCCCCACTCGGTGACGCGGACGCCATCGCCGTTCTCTTCGAAACGCATCCCGAAGTTCAGCCCTTCGCGCTCGAGCAGGTCGGCGATCTCCTGGAGCGACTTCTTCCCGAAATTCTTCACATCCAGGATCTGCGTCTCGGTCTGGCGCACGAGGTCGCCGAGCGAGCGGATGCTGGAGTTCTTGAGCGAGTTCACGCTGCGGACCGAGAGCTCGAGCTCGTCGATCGGCGTGCGCAGCAGGTGCGCGAGGCGCGCGGCGTCACCACCGGCGATCTCACCGGCCACCGCGAGCGGCGCGGCCGCGTGCGAGCCGAAGCTCGCGAAGTACTGGAAGTGCGTCTGCGCGAGCGCCGCGGCGTAGCTGACCGCTTCCTCAGGCGAGATCGTCCCATCCGTCTCGACCGTGAGCACGAGGCGGTCGTAGTCCGTGCGCTGGCCCACGCGCGTCTCGGCGACGGCGAAGTTGGCGCGCCGCACCGGCGAGTAGATCGAGTCGATGCGCACGAGGTCGACCGGGTAGGCCCGGTCCACCGGGTGCTGCTCGCCTTCGACGTAGCCGCGCCCCTTGTTCACGAAGAGCTCGACCGAGAGGTCGCGATCATCCGAGAAGGTGAAGAGGTGCTGCGACGGATCGACGACGGTGACCCCAGCCGCGGCGACGATGTCGCCAGCCGTGATCGCGCCGCCCTTCGACGTGTTGACCTTGAGGATGACATCCTCGACGTCCTCGTCCAACTTCAGGACGAGCGTCTTGAGGTTGCCCACGAGCTGGTGAACGTCCTCGACGACACCCGGGATCGTCTGGTGCTCATGCAGCACGCCGTCGATCCGGAAGCCCCAGACCGCGGCGCCACGGAGCGACGAGAGCAGCATGCGCCGCATCGAATTGCCGAGCGTGTGGCCGTAGCCACGCTCGAGCGGCTGGAGGCGGAACTCAGCGATGTTCGGGTTGTCGTCGCGCTTCGTCATTTCGACGAGCTGCGGCCGCACCAACCCGCGGAGATCGATAGTGGTCATCAGTGGTGGATCCGTGTGATGGTCACGACAGCCCATGCGTGCTGTCGACGCCCTACCCCGCCCTTGACGCGCGGTAGGCTCGTACGGGGGTCAAGGCCCCGACCGTGCTTACTTCGAGTAGAGTTCGACGACGAGCTGTTCCTGCGCGGCGATCGGGATCGCGGTGCGCTGCGGACGCTCCAGCATCCGACCGCTGAACGACTCCTTATCGACGGCCAGCCACGCCGGCGTGCTCCCGCGCGCCGCCTGCTCGAGCGAGGCCGACACGATCGTCAGCTCGCGCGACTTCTGGCGCATGCGGATCTCCTGCCCCGGCTCCACCTGGAAGCTCGGGATGTCCACGGAGCGGCCGTTGATCTCGATGTGGCGGTGGCGGATCAACTGCCGCGCGGCACGACGGCTCGCGGCGAAGCCCATCCGGTACACCATGTTGTCGAGACGGCTCTCCAACGCGGCGAGCAGGTTGTGGCCGGTGATCCCGGGCAACGTGCTCACCTTCTCGAACGTGTTGCGGAACTGCCGCTCGCTCACGCCGTAGATGCGCTTGATCTTCTGCTTCTCACGCAACTGCTTCGCGTACTCCGACACCTTGCGGCGACGGGCCGTGCTCTGGCCGTGCTGGCCAGGCGCGTACGGGCGACGCTCCACGGGGCACTTCTCGGTGAAGCACTTGGTGCCCTTGAGGAACAGCTTCGTACCTTCGCGCCGGCATTGCCGGCAGGCGGGTCCGGTATAACGCATGGTTAGACCCTCCGACGCTTCGGGGGACGGCAGCCGTTATGCGGGATCGGCGTGACATCCTTGATCGACTTGACGGTCAGCCCGGCCGCCGCGAGCGCCTGAATGGCCGACTCACGCCCCGACCCAGGACCCTGAACCCGCACGTGGACGCGCCGCATGCCGGCCGCGAGCGCTTCGCGCGCGCACTGCTCGGCGGCGACGGTCGCCGCGAACGGGGTCGACTTCTTCGACCCCTTGAATCCGGCCTTTCCGGCCGAGCCCCACGAGACCGCGTTCCCATGGGAATCGGTGATCGTGATGAGCGTGTTGTTGAACGTCGCGTTGACGTGGGCCAAGCCCTCCGCCTCCACCACGCGCTTGGTCTTCTTTCCGATCGCCATTACTTGGTCACCTTCTTCTTGCCCGCGATCGCGCGACGGGGACCCTTCTTGGTCCGCGCGTTCGTGTGCGTCCGCTGTCCGCGCACCGGGAGCCCGCGGCGATGCCGCGTCCCACGATACGAGCCGATGTCCATCAGGCGCTTGACGTTCATCGCGATCTCGGTGCGCAAGGCGCCCTCGACGCGGTACGTCTTCTCGATCTCCTGACGGAGCTTGTTGACGTCGGCGTCGGTGAGGTCGCGGATCCGGAGCTCCGGCTTCACGCCGGTCACTTCGAGGATACGACGCGCCACCACACGGCCGATGCCGTAGATGTAGGTCAGACCGATCTCAACCCGCTTGTCGCGCGGGAGATCGACACCAGCGATACGTGCCATTCGTTAACCCTGCCGCTGCTTGTGCTTGGGATTGCGCTTGCAGATGATGCGAGTGACACCGGCGCGCTTGACCACTTTGCAGTGCTCACACATCGGCTTCACGCTGCTGCGGACTTTCACGGGGACTCCGGATCGAGCGGGGAACGCGTAAAACGGGACAGACTCGAACGATAAACGGGGGAAGGCTGAGATTCAAGCCCTCCCCCCTTGACTTCCAAAAGCGACAGACGTGTACGAATTCCTCCATTCGCGGATTCGGTCCTTCTTCGGGGCTACGGGGCGGCCAACTCCTCGTGCACCCGGGCCATCGCCGCCGCCGGATCGCTCGCGCCCGTCACCGCACGGCCGAGGATGAGATACCGCGCACCACGCCGCTGCCCCTCGGCGGGCGTCACCACGCGACGCTGATCGTGCGCGTCGCCATCCGCGAAGCGGATCCCCGGGACGAGCGGCGCCAACGCATCTCCGTGCGCGGCACGTACGGCCGCGACCTCCTCCCCCGAGCAGACGATCCCATGGGCCGCCGCGGCCCGCGCGATCCCGGCGAGGCGCATCACCTCGCCCGGCACCGCGATGTCGGCGCGTCCGCTCGCCGCCGCGAGCGCGGCCGCATCGAACGAGGTGAGCACCGTCACCGCGAGGATCCCGGTCCGCTCTCCTGCCCCGTCGACCGCGGCGCGCACCATCACCTCACCTCCACCGCCATGCACCGTGAGCAGCTGCACGTCGAGCCGCGCCGCGCTCGCGGCCGCGCCGCGCACCGTGTTCGGGATGTCGTGCAACTTCAGATCGAGGAACACGCGCTTCCCCGCCGCGCGCAACCACCGTACCACCGGCGGTCCCTCCGCGGTGAAGAGCTCTAGGCCGACTTTGTAGAAGTCCGCGCTCGCGCCGAGGCGCGTGACGAGCGCCTGCGCGTCGGCGAGCGTCGGCACATCGAGCGCGACGATCGGGATCGCGCTCACGACGGCCACTCCAGCGTGCCGACCAGCGACCCGATCGCGTCCACGCGCTCCGATGCGCACCACGCTTCGAGCCCCCGCACGATCCGCTCAGGTTGGCGCGGGTCCGCGAGCGCCGCCGTCCCCACCGCGACCAGCGACGCGCCCGCGATCAGATACTGCAGCGCGTCTTCCGCTGTCACCACGCCACCGATGCCGATGATCGGCACCGCGACCGCGAGGCGTACCTTCCGCACCGCGAGTACGCCGATCGCGCGTAACCCCGGCCCGCTGACGCCGCCGGAGCCGAAGCCGAGCACGGGGCGACGCGACGCGACATCCACGACGAGGCCCGGCATCGTGTTGATGACCGAGATGACGTCCGCGCCCGCATCGACGGCGATGCGTGCGGCGGCACCGATGTCGGCGAGCGAGGGCGACAGCTTCACCGCGATCGGCTTGCGCGTCGTCGCGCGCACGCCGCGCACCACCGACGCGAGCGCGACGGGATCCGCGCCGAACTCAAGTCCCCCCTGCTCCGTGTTGGGGCAGCTCACGTTGATCTCGTAGCCATCGATTGCCGCCGAATCATCGAGTCCCGCCACTACCTCGGCGAACTCCTCGATGCGTTTGCCGACCACGTTCACCAGCACGCGCAGGTCACCGCGATGCGTCGCGAGCCATGGGAGTTCCGTCGCCCGCACGCCCGCGACTCCCGGATTCGCGAGTCCGATCGCATTCAACATCCCGGGGCCAGCATCGGTGGCCCGCGGCGCGGCGTTCCCGTCGCGCGGGGCCACGCTCACGGCCTTGGTCACGAGTCCGCCGATGCGGTCGAGATTGATGACCTCGTCGATCTCGCGGCCGAACGCGGCCGTGCCCGCGGCGAGGAGCACGGGATTCCGGAACGCGAGCCCCGCGACCGTCGTCGCGAGTGGTGTGGTCATCGACGTCATGGGACGCGCCGCGGCGCGCCAGCGCGCGCCGCGCCACCAGGTGCGGGACGCAGGATCGCGAGCGAATCGCGCCAGCGCCGCGTCGCCGTGGTCCACACGTCCGTCAGCGCGGCCTGCTGCGCGACGTACGCCGGCATCGTGCTCGCGTCGTTCCCGCCCAACCGCGCGGCGTCGGGAGAGCGTGGGAAGCGCTCCTGCACCCGTGCCGCCACCACGCTCGCACTCTCGGGCGTCACCGTCGCGATCCCGAGGACCGCGCGCGACGCCATCACCGTCCCGGACTCCTCGAGCCGACGGAACAGTGCGTCCGAGAGCGAGAACGCGCGCAGGGAATCGCGCGCGACCTCGGCCGCCAAGAAGAGCGCGGCCCCGGTACGGTCCACGCGACGTTCGAGAATCTGCACGAGGAGCAGGTTATCCTCGAGGCGCTGCTGCAGCAACGTGCCACGCCCCTCGCGCCGCCCCTGTCCGACCACTGCGGTGACATCCTCGAGGCGCGAGCGATCGGCGAGTCGCAGGAGCGTGAGGCGGCTGCCCGCTTCGACCTCGGCCACACTGTCGAGCGCGAGGCGGCGCGCGGCGAGGAGATGGGCGGACGCGTTCGCGTCGACCCGGGCGGCCATCCAGAGGTCCGCCGCCAGGAGATGCGCCGCGAACCGGTCACTGCTCCGCGCCCGTGAGCCGCCGAACGTGAACACGACGCGATCCATCGCGGCGCGATCGCCCGCGACCCAGAGTCCGCGCACGAACTGCGGGAGATCCGGGCGTGCATCGCCACGACGGACGCGGAGGATCATCAACGACTCCGCGCGGACGGGCTCTCCGGCGGCGAGCGCCGCGGCCGCGAGTTCCCACTGTGCCACCCCCGCATCCACGCGCGCGAGGCGTTGCTCCGCACCGCGGAGATCGCCGAGCGCGATCGCGGCACGAGCCGCGCCGATGATCGCCTCGTCGCGCGCCGACGGGACCGCGTGGACCGCGAGCGAATCGAGCACGACGCGCGCATCCGCCAGTCGCCCCGCGCGCAGATCACAGAGCGCGAGGGCCACACCGGCGCGATCGCGCCACTCGCGCTGCGCTGCGGGGCGCGCGAGAAAGGTCATCAGGTGCCCACGACCGCGCCCACAGTCGCCACCGAGCGCACCGCCGCGTCCGGCGAGATACAGCGCTTCCGCGCGCCACCGCGAGCGCGGATAGCGCGCGAGCACCGTCTCCGCGCTGATGGCGCCGAGTGCGAACTCGCCAGCGGCCTCCCCTTCGCGACCGACGGCGCGCAGCGCCTCGCCCCGGCGCACTGCGCGCTTCGCGTTGTACACGCCGTTGTAGTACGCGCACCCGGAAGCGACGAGCGCGAGCACGACCGCGCCGAACGCGCGCCTCACCGCTGGCCGCCGCCCGTACCCAGGCGACGCTCGTAGTGCGCCAGATACTCGCGCACACCCGTCGCCACGGCGCGCGCGATACTGCGCTGCCCCTCGGGGGAGTTCATCCACGCGGCCTCGGTGGGGTTCGTCCCGAAGCCGACCTCCACCAACACCGCCGGCATGAACGCCGTCACAAGGACGCGAAAGCCGGCCTGCCGCACCCCGCGACTCGGCCCGGGATGCATCCCCCGCAACGCCTGCTGGATCGTCAGCGCGAGATCGCTCGACTCGCGCAGATGCTCGTTCTGCGCCATGTCGTTGATGATGAAGCCGAGGGGATCGTCCTTCGGCGCGTCGACCTGGGTCTCGAACTGGACGGCTTCGTTCTCCATCCGCGCGACGCGTCGCTCATCCTCGGTTTTCGCTTCGGCGAGGAAGTAAGTCTCGAAGCCGCGCGCGCCGGTGGGATCCTTCCATCCGGGATTCGCCGCGTTGACGTGGATCGAGACGAAGAGATCCCCGTCCCGCCGGTTCGCGATGCGGCCGCGGTCGTCGAGGGCGATGAGCGTGTCGGTGCGGCGCGTCATCACGATGTCGAGTCCGTCCCGGCGCAACTCCTCTTCGAGCGCGAGCGCGACGCCGAGCGTGATGTCCTTCTCGCGTACGGGGGTCCGCGCGGGATCCCAGCCGCGCATCCCGGGATCGCGACCGCCGTGACCGGCAGGGCAGTCGCAATGAGCCGACCGCGGTCCAACCTCATCGGCAACGGTCCATCAGCTCACCCCGGATCCCGACTCACCGCCGGACCCGCCGGTGGAGGAGCGGGATCCGGAC
>JAIETI010000150.1 GCA_019745365.1 Gemmatimonadaceae bacterium
GATGCGGGAAGAACGGGGGTGAACTCGCGATCAGCACGTCCGTCGGACCGAGATGCCGCGCGGCAACCGCGGTGCCGGAGACGAGAAACGACAGGTTATTGATGGTTTTTGCCCGCATTCCCTGTGTCCCACCGGTGTAGACCCACGCCCGATGTGTGGTGATCCCATCCCAGCGTTCTTCCACGTGCAGCTGCCCGACATAGGCGGGGTCGAGCTCGCCGTCCGCTTGTCCCGGAATCCGACGATTCGGCATTCCGCAGACCACCGTGACGCGATGCCCGGCCGCCTGCCAGAAGCGGGACATCTCGAGAATACGCGCAGGTCCTGCGCCCACCTCCGGGACGAAGTCCTGGTTCAGGTAGCCGATACGAAGACTGCGGCTCACGCCCCGCTCCATCGAATGGTGGTCACCAACGAAATCTGCGCGGACGCATCGGCCACGGCGCTCGCGACGAGGCAGGGCGCGGGACAGGCCTCTCCGAACTGGGGAAAGTGCCAACCCTGCACTGGCTCCAACGCGCCGGTGACGACGACGAGGTCGCGCACGCCAGCGAAGGTGATCTCCGCGCTCCAACCGTCGGCACGCGACACGACCGCGACCGATCCCTGCACTCGCACCCGGTGCCCTGGAGCGAAGTGGAGGAACGCCCGCGCAGTCGCTGCCTGCGCCCAATCCTCGATCCGATATCCCGTGCCGCCGAGGCGGACGATTCGACGACGATGGTCTCCTCCGGCGAACCCCCGGACGCGCCCGCTCACGGCCCACGTGGTGGGATCCCGCGTTACAATAGGGCCCTCCACTCGCGCCCTCCGAGCCACGCGGAAGGTCTGCCACATCTCGCTCTGCTCCTCACCATTCAGCATTAGCGTATTGTGCGCCGCCGTCGACCGCGAGAAGGGCCGAAAGGGATCGCCGTCGTACCCATGCACGCCGGCATCGACGATGAACGACTGGTGCGCCACGTCGAGCTCGAACGAGAGCGCATCACAGTGCGCATGTCCAGGTTGAGCCCGCGGGCCGACCGGTCCCGCGTCGAAGACCAACCGCTCTCCGAGGGCGTCGTCGCGCCAGCCTGCGTAGCCTGCGGCGGGTAGCAACCACGGGCCTTGGAGCGCGGCGGTCGTCTCACCGCGCCGACTCAGGGTGTCCGCTCTCGCGGCGAGCCACAGGACCGGCGGGTGCGCCGACCCCTCGGCGTCGTTGAACTGATGCAGCGCACCGTTCGGTCGGCTCAGTTGCACCGCCGCTCGCGCCATCCGTCCAAGGGTCTCCCGTGCCGCGGACGGCACGGGGACGCCGAGCGCGTCGCAGCACGTGATGACGCGACACACATCGTCGAGCATCGCCGCGTGATACATCGGGGAGCCTTCGAAGTGCATGCCATCGGGCAGCACGTGCGTGGCCAACGCATGCCACGTACCGCGAAGACCCGTGGCCATCCAGCGCCTCGCCGCGTCGCCCTCGAGCAGCATGCCACCGATCGCGAGCGCTGCATCGTCCCGCTGCAGGTGATTTGCACCCAGGTGCCGTTCGCGTCGGCGCGCCAGTACGTCGAGCTGACGCGCGAGCGAGTCCACGGCGGCGTCACGCACATCAGCGGGGAGGAGATCTCCGACCAGGATGAGCAGCTCGCACCAGTGTATCGTACGGACCGCGATGCAGTAGGGATGCCAGGCATCCCCCTGCCCAGACGCTGTCGTCGCCATCCAGGTACGCAGCTGCTCTGCGATCAGCGCAACGTCTTCCGCACGACGCTCCCTCGACCACGCGCTGGCCAAGGTCCGAAGGTGCCCCATGTACTGGAGTTCGAAGGAGGCGAGCGCGACGCCATGACGCACGCCCCAATTAAGGTGCGCATCAAGCCGGAGGCGCGTCGCGAGGAACGAGAACGTCCGCTCGCGCGCGGCGGCGATCCGCCGTTCATCCGGCGGCACCAGCGATTCGGCGACGGCGAGCGACAACCGTCCCACCTTCTCGGCGCGCGGCCATCGCACGTCTCGGCGCCGTCCGACGGGCGTCGGCTGGCACCGCCGGATGAGCTGGAAGAGCAGCTGTTCGGTGGTGAGGTGCATCGCCGTCCGCACCGTACGAACGATCGGAGAGATGATGGGCCGCCGACGATGTTTAGAGGTCGCCCGCGCGGTGCACTCGTGAGGCTCCGGCCCCGCCGTCGGATCATCCACGGCTCGCGAGCCCCGTCAAGAAATACGGATAGGTCGACGTGCGATTCCGCGACATCAGATACGCGAACAGACTCCCCGCTCGCAGCCAGTCGACGCGTACTCCCTCAGCGTTCGCGCAGTGCAGTATCCCCTCACGCCGCAGGTCGCGCTCCAGTTGTCCCTTGGCGTAAGAACGCGCGAACTGCGGTCGGCGCTCGCGAACCGCGACCTCTCGTTCCTCGCCGTCGGCCTCCACGACGCGAAATCGCCTCGGTCGATAGAACGTCGGCACCATCGTGGAGAGATCGCGCGCATCCTCCGCCGCGTGAATGACGGTGAAGCACTCGGCCAACGGCAGGCCGATGCTGACCACCAGTCCGTCGGCCTCGCACAAACGCCCGTATGGCGACGTCGGGCCGTGCGGCGGCGCGCCGGACGCGACGACGTCGCCCACAAGCCAGGACGCCTTCGGGCCGATCGCGCTCACCGATTGCAGCGGGTGCCTGCTACGCGCCGTGCCCGGTGTGCGACGGAATGCCTCCGAGACGAGCCCCACCGAGCTTGGCGTGCGGCGAGGATCGTACGTCAGGACAAGATCCCGCTTGTCGCCACCCGCGTGATAGCCCGGGTCGGCGCGATACCATGGGTGTGTTGGCATGGCGAGGGTACGATCCGGACCGATCCACGCCCGAATCGTGTCGAGAACCCGCAGAACCAACGCCATCGACTCCGGGATCTCCTGCGACCCTTCGCTCCACACGAGCCCGCCCGTGCTCGAGTGCACCATCACGACATCTGTTGGGCGCAACGGTAGCTTCGACAACGCCGCGAGGAGGGAGTCGCGAGACGTCGGTTGCCGAGTAGGTGCGCGGGGGGCGCGGCGGCGACGGTGCGCCGGAAGCCGGAAGTACACCTGCCTCGCCACCAACTCCGCGACAAGCGCGGGGAGGTCGGCCCAGCGTATGCCCCGAGCACGGTCGACCGAAGTCGCCCCGCTACCCTTCACGATGAGATGCCACCGTCGATCAGCAGGGTGATCCCGGTGACGAAGTCGGCGGAGGGGCCGAGGAGGAACGCCACTCCTCCCCAGACATCCGCCGGCGTGGCCAAACGCCCGATCGGCGTCCGGCGGAGAATCTGCTTGAGCTCGGCGCTCTGCAGGCCGGAAGACATCTCCGTCTCCATATAGCCGGGGGCGATGGAATTCACCGTTATTCCCCGACGCCCAACCTCCCGGGCGAGCGCCCGCGAAAAGCCGTCCAGTCCGGCTTTCGTGGCGGAGTACACGGCCAACCCATTGTAACCGCGCGTACCGACGATGGAGCTGATGTTGATGATGCGGCCACCCCCGGTCCGCCGCAGCATCTGACGGAGCACTAACCGCGCAAGGCGGATCGAGCCCGAGAGGTTCACGTCCAACATCCGAGCGATCTCGATCTCGGGTAGCGTCGCCAACACACCATCGACCGCGATCGCGGAGTTGTTGATGAGCCCCCACGGCGCGCCGAACCGCTTGGTCGCGTCCTCAACGAATCGGCGCGTCGCGTCGGTGTCGGCGAGGTCGGCCTCGATGAACTGGAAGCGCTCGCGATGCAGATCGCCGAGCCGATCCGTCGCCTCGGTTCGCTGGCGCCCGCAGGTGGAGACGCTCCAGCCCTCGGAGAGCAGGCGGCCGACGAGGTACAGGCCAAGGCCGCGAGTGCCACCCGACAACACGATGTGTCCTGTCATCGATCAACCCTCGAGCGCTTGCCCGCAGACGTGATAGTGATCGCAGGCACCAGGGAGATGAGGCGAGGGACGAGCTCCCGCGGGAGCGATTGCGCGAGTCGAGATCGCAACGCACGCGTGTCCAAAGCGACGCCCGGCGCGGGAACCACTTCCAGGGCGACGACCGCACCGGTGATCGGACTGCGCTTTGCAAATGCGCGGCAGTCCGCGACCCCCGGTTCGCGACGAACGACCAACTCGATCTGCTCTGGCGTCAGCTTCCGACCACCCACGTTAATGACGCAATCGACGCGTCCAACGAGGACGACGCGGTCCTCGACCACGTCCGCGATGTCGGGCGTACGATACCACCCATCTTCGGTCCTCCCGCTCTCGGTCGACGGTCCGCGTCCCGCGCCCTCCCCGATGAACACTTCGAGCTGCCCGTCGCGCACCCGGATGCGCTGCCCGCGCTCGGAACGCAGCCACGCCACGGGGAATCCCGCGCGACCGTCAGAGACTGAGAAGACCGACCCGGCTTCGGTTGACGCATAGATGTGCGTCAGACGCTCCGGACGGAACGCGGTGCGCACGGCGTCCAACACATCTTGGGTCACAGGCTCGCCGCCCATTGTGATCTGCCTGACCATCGGCTTAGGCTCACCACGCGGCCAGTTCAGGAGGAGACGTCTCCACCACGAAGGGGTGGCCGACGCGACCGTGATCGCAGCGGTCCGTAACAGCGCCACCACATCGGACGGCTCCGGCGGTGCGTACCACACCGAAGCGTCGTGGTGTAGCGCGGCAAAGAGCACTTGGATCGCCGCAAAGCTCCGAGGCGCATAGGTCATCAACCACCGGGCTCCCACCTCGGAGCGGGCACTCGTACCTGTGCGCGCGGAGACCGAAGCCCAGCGATGCCACACGAGCTTCGGTGGGCCGGTCGTTCCGGACGTGAAGAACCCGAGCTGGGACGCCGGGGGCACCGCGGTCGCGTCAGGATCACGCTCGACCTCGATGTGCCACCCGCCAGCGCCGTACGAGACCACTCGACCCGCGCCGACCTGCTGGGCGAGCGCTGCTCGTTCGGCAACATTGACGTCGGGGAGCAACACCACGCGCGCGTTCACCCTCGAGGCGACAACGACCAACGCGTGCAGTGCGGCGGGGTCGGACGAATGCACGGCCACCGCATGCATGCTCGACAGCAGCGCGGCGCTGGATGCGCCGAGCGCGGCAAAGTCCGCGCCATTCAAGCCCGCGGGTAGTACTGCGGCTGCGCTAGGTGGAATAGAGCGCATCAAGTTCGGCGATGGTCTCGAACTCGCGGAACCCATGCGCGAATGGGTCGACTCCCGTCCGCTGCTCCAACATGATGACGATCTCGGCAAGCCCGAGCGAATCAATCTCGAGGTCCCGCATGATCTTGGTCTCAGCGCGCAACGCAGGCGACTCGCGCCCCGAGAGTGCCAGATACTCCGTGATGACCTCTGCCGCGACACTCATGGGCGAGGAAACTACGATTCGTCGGGAGTGGACGCAATGCGTGTGCCTATCGATGCGCCCCCGGCGCACACCCACGTTATCGCCTGATCGAGAGCACCCGGGCGTCGAGGCCGCGGAGCGCGGTGCCGGACACGAAGGTCTGGTCGCGATGTCCAGGTCCGAGGGGGAAGTGAAGCGTTCCAGGGAGGAACACCCGCCAGATCCACCGCGCGTGGCCGAGGTCCTTCTCGAACCGTACGAGCGGCACGGCGCGTCTCCCGTCAACACACCAGAGCACGGCCTCTGGGGTGCGCATGATCTCGCAACGTTCCGCGGTCACGCTAAACAACAGCTGCTGCCCCCACGCGCGGCAGAAGTAGACCGGACCCTCTACCAAGGCGACCACGGTTCGCGCGCGTGAAGCCGCGTCGACGTGCACGATGCTGTTCTGCTGGAACTCGGCATCGGTCCCATAGAGCCACGCGTCCGCCGTCGGGACGATCGACACGGCACGCCAGTCCTCAGACCCCGCGCCGATCGCCTCCACGGTTGCGAAGCCATCGCGGGTCAGGAGGATCCGACACTCGGCACCGCGATCGCCAACACAGCAGATGAGCCCCACACGATACGGGTCCCACGTTACCGAGTGGACATGATAGATCTCGCCCCTCGCGAAGGTGTGCACGACGGTCAGGGCGTGATCGCCTGGGGCCCAGCGGTACACGTGTACCGGGCGCCGATCCCCGTTGTCGAAATATTCGCCGAACCAGAGCGCGCCGTCCGGGGAGCGCGCCACCCCTCCGCGCATGATGCGCGCGGGCTGTCGCAGTCGTAGCTCGTGCCACCCTCCAGCAGAGAGGATCCCGACGCGCCGTCCGAAGCACACGAACCATCGCTCATCTCCCAGCGGGACCACGTTGTAGAACATGGCACGCAGCGCGCGCTGCCCCAAGCGCCAACGAGCGAGCGCACGACGCCTGGGTGATTCGGGTACCGACGCGAGATAACGCGGACGCGGGTCGTCAGTGCGGGCGGCATACAGGTGACGTCGTCTCGACAGCAGCACCGTCGCCCCATCATGCCATTCCACCGTGAAGCCGTCCCATGCTGCGACGACGTCAATGTGCACCCGCGGTGGCTCGCTCTCGACGTCGCGTGGGGCTTCGGTCTCGCTCACGGCGTGGTTCTCCTCTGGTGCAGTGCTGCGGCTAACGGTGGCGCGAGCAACCACATTTTGCGTGAGATCGGAATCCTATCAAGATCGCTCAAGTCCGAGTCACCGGCTACGGCGTTCGACGTACGGAGCGGTGTGCTATGTTATACGCTCGTTGGAGGCTCGCCACTCTTGGCGGCTGTTCGCGCGCGTGCTCGTCCACTTCAGCGACAGACTTGATATGGCGGATGCTCGGCTCGTCCCGGTTTCGGTTCTGGTGCACTGCAAGAACGAGGAGACGAATCTCCCATACTGCCTCAGAAGTGTCACGGATTGGGCTGATCAGGTCATCGTCATCGACTCCGATTCGACGGACCGCACGCAGGAGATTGCGCGACGCTACGGCGCGACCGTGTTGTCGCGCCCGTGCACGCGCGTCGGCCTCGTGGCCCAGCGCAACTGGGCGCTCGATAGTGGGCCCATCCGCAACGGGTGGGTCTTCGTCCTCGATGCGGACGAGGAGATGAGCCGCGAGCTTCGGGACGAAGTCGCCGACATCGTCCGCCGTGACCCCGCGGATCGCGACGGGTACTGGTGTCGCTTCATGATCATCTTCGGAGGCCGCTGGATACGGCGCAGCAGCCCCTACCCGACGTGGTCGATGCGCCTGTTCCGACACGCGGTCGTGCGATACGAACAGCGCGAGGTCAACGCGCACCCGCGAGTCGCGCCTGGGCGCGAAGGCTACCTTCGCGCCCACTTTTTGACCGAGGATCGAAGGCCGTTCGAGGCGTTCGTCGAGCGCATGAACGAATTCTCTTCGCTCGAAGCGGTCGCCTATGCACAAGTCCTGTCGGGCGCGCGCTCCCCAACGACGATTCGCGGGCGGGTCTTCGGCACGCATGCCGAGCGACGTCGATGGATGAAGAACGTGTACGTGCGCCTGCCGTTTCGTGGCGCCGCGATCTTTCTCTACCTGTACGTCTTTCGCCTTGGCTTCCTCGACGGATTCGCCGGATTGGATTTTGCCCTCTACAAGGGCGTGTCCGAATGGCTGATCAGCGCGAA
Source organism: Gemmatimonadaceae bacterium (assembly GCA_019745365.1). Classification (GTDB taxonomy): domain Bacteria; phylum Gemmatimonadota; class Gemmatimonadetes; order Gemmatimonadales; family Gemmatimonadaceae; genus JAIETI01. The sequence continues at coordinate 7,580 of JAIETI010000150.1, forward strand.
GGCGCGGGAGCGTCTCAGGCGAGCGGGCCACGATAGCGTCGTGAGCACCGACGCGGTGCTCGCCCCGTTCGTGCGCTCGGAACAGGATCTGCGCTAGCGATGTGCGGGCTCGCCGGTATCGTCGCGACGGGTGGGAGCAGCCCGGATCGCGCTCGCGACGCCGTGGAGCGCATGACCGCGCGCCTGCGTCACCGGGGCCCTGACGGTCATGGCATCTGGCAAGACGGGCGGACGACCTTCGGTCATGCTCGCCTCGCGATCATCGATCTCTCCCCAGAGGCACAGCAGCCGCTCCACTCGTGCGACGGGCACAGCACGATCGTGTTCAACGGCGAGATCTACAACCACGTCGAGTTGCGCAACGAACTCCGGCAGCTCGGCCATCGATTCAAGACCGCGTCGGACACCGAAGTGATCGTGGCGGCGTGGCAGGCCTGGGGCATCGACGCTTTCGCGCGGCTGGTCGGTATGTGGGCGATTGCCATCCACGATGCGCGATCGAAGGCGGTGATCCTGTCTCGCGACCGATTCGGGATCAAACCGCTCTTCCTCTGTCCAACGGAGCACGGACTGCTCTTCGCGTCCGAACCGGCAGCCCTCGCCGCCAGCGGGCTGACCGTGCTTCGCCCCGATCCGGCCCGCGCGAGTCGGTTCTTACTCGACGGACTCACCGACACGGACGAGCGCTCTTTCTTCGTCAACGTCGAACAGCTGCGTCCCGCCACCACGATGGTCATCGAGCCGGGCTGGCTGGGTGGCCCAATGCCGACGGCGCATTCCTACTGGACTCCCCCCACCCAACAGTCCTCGATCAGCTACGCGGACGCCGTTGCGGGCGTCCGCGAGCGGCTCGTCGAGTCGGTGCGCTTGCATCTGCGGAGCGATGTACCCGTTGGGATCTGTCTCAGCGGCGGCCTCGACTCCAGTAGCATCGCGGGCGTGGTACGGCGCGAACTTGGCGAGAGCGCACCTCGCCCGCGCGCCTTCACGGCGATCGTGCCCGGGAGCGCGTTCGACGAAACGCGGTACGCGGAGGCGGCGGTACGCTTCGCGGCGCTCGATGCGACCCGAGTCGCTCCCACGACGGACGACTTTGTCGCCGACCTCGATCGATGTCTCGCGGTGCAAGGAGAGCCGGTGGGTTCGACCGGCGTGTATCTGCAGTGGACACTCTTCCGTGCGATCGGCGCGGCCGGCCTCAAGGTCGTCCTCGACGGTCAAGGCGCCGACGAGATCTTTGCCGGGTACCTGACGTTCCTGCGCCCCTTTCTCCGCGGCGCGGGACGGGTCGGCGCGCTGCGGCGCTCGGCGGAGAATCTTCCCCCCTTGCTCGGCGCGAACCTCGGCGCACTGATCGGCCGGTTCGGTTCTCTTACCGGGCTCCTGCACCGATTCAACCACCACCGAGGGGCTGACGGCGGTACGGGACTCTCCACGCTGGTGCTGGACCAGAGCCCTTCGCGAAGGTCCACGACACCGGCGAACCTTCAGGAGATGCTCCGGCACTACCTCGTGGTTCACTCACTGCCGGCGCTTCTCCGATACGAAGACCGGAATTCGATGGCCTTCTCGGTCGAGTCGCGCGTCCCT
>JAIETI010000190.1 GCA_019745365.1 Gemmatimonadaceae bacterium
CGCGCCGTTCTGATCGCGGACCGTCGCGGTGAGCGCGGGCGAAAGCGCCACGCCGCTCGTCGCGGTCGCCGGAGCCGTCGCCGCGAGCGTCGTTGCGACCGGCGCGGGGAGCGTGACGTTGATGTTCTGCGTCGTCGTGGCACCGCCGCTCCAGGTGAAGAGCAGTGCGACCGGACCGGCGGTCGAGCGCGTGACGCGGAGCGTGCTGAAGGTCGCGACGCCGCTGACGACGGTCGCACTCGTGCCACCCGACAGCGACGCGCCAGCCGTCGTGGTGGAGACGGTGACCGTCCCCGTCGCGCTCGTGTTCGTCGAACCTGAGGCGTACTTGATGGTCGCTGTCGGAGCGGGCGACACAATCGCGCCGGTCACGGTGGAGGACGGGACGCTCGCGACCAGACTCTTCGCGCACTCGTCCTCGTCGTCGTCCTCGCCGCACGCGTCGTCGTCATCGCCGTCGCGGAGCTTGAGGAGGACGTGCACCACGTACGGGGTATTCGATCCATTCGTCGACGAGAGGTACACGTCGGCGATGTAGGTCCCCTTCTTGAGCGAGCCCGGCGTCACCTTGAGGGTGAGATCGAGCGGGGTCGTCGAACGCGACAACGTCGCGGAAAGCCAGCCGCTCGCCTTCTTGTACGTGATCTTCTGCACCGCGATCCCCGTGATCTGCGTCGAGACATCCGACGTGATCTTCACGATCTGTGGGTTCGGGCTCCGATCTCCCTTCTTCGCGTTGAACTCGAGCTCCTCGTCGCTCACGCGCAGGCGCGGGCGATTCGAGCTGCTCGATGAGTTGCTCTCCGACGCTTGCGCAGGCGCGAGAGTCAGTTCGTCGCTCGCCGGCGCGGTCGGCATCTCGCCGCAACTCGTGAGCAGGAACGCCGCGATGAGGGCGCGCGTCGTCGCACGCCAACGGAGATTGATCATCGTCTTCCAAGTGGTCTGCATCGGGCCAGGATGTAGACTGTGAGTTCACATCTTGGGGCGTACGCCCCCTCGCTTCGCTGTCTAATAATCTAACGCTGTCGCTATTTCGCGCAAGAAGCCGTCCGTCACGCGGTCCGAGTACCCCCGACAGCGCTCTGGTGCCCCTCCTGCGTACTTACCACGCTACGTGCATCCCTCTACCATATAGCGTCCTCCCACCCCTGTCTGTGATGCATATCGCAGTCCCGCGCGAAACCGCGCCCGGCGAGCGCCGCGTCGCCCTCCTCCCCGCCGACGTCGCGAAACTCGCCAAACTCGGGCACCAGATCGCCGTCGAAACGCAGGCCGGGAGTCAGTCGTCTTCTATAGATAGCGATTATGCGAAGGCCGGCGCCCGCATCGGCGCCGACTTTGCTGACACGGTCCGCGACGCGCAGGTGATCTGCGCGGTGCAGCCCCCTGCCCTCGCCGACCTCGCCGCCATCCCCACCGGCGCGACGGTGATCGCCTATCTGCAACCCGCGACGTCGCGCCCCTCGATCGACGCGCTCAACGCGCGCCGCGCCAGCGCCCTCGCGCTCGAGCTCGTCCCGCGCATCACCCGCGCGCAATCGATGGACGTGCTCTCCTCACAGGCCACCATCTCCGGGTATCGGTCGGTGCTCCTCGGTGCCGAAGCGCTCGATCGCCTCATGCCGATGCTCTCCACCGCGGCCGGCACGCTCGCACCCGCCAAGTGCTTCGTCCTCGGCGCCGGCGTCGCGGGACTCCAAGCGATCGCCACCGCGCGCCGACTCGGCGCCCTGGTGAGCGGTTTCGATGTGCGCCCTGCCGCGCGCGAGCAGATCCTCTCGCTCGGCGCCACCGTGCTGAAGGTCGAAGGAATCGACGCCGAAGGGAGCGGCGGCTACGCGCGCGAGCAGGACGCTGAGCAGGCCGCGCGCACACAAGCCGCGATCCGCGCGCATGTGGCGACGATGGATCTTGTCATCACCACCGCCGCGATTCCCGGCAAACGTGCACCAGTGTTGCTGACGGCCGAGTCGATCGCGGGGATGAAGGAAGGCGCGGTGATTGTCGATCTCGCGGCGGAGACCGGCGGCAACTGTGAAGGAACGAGAGCGGGAGAAACGGTGCGCGTCGGCGGTGTGCGCATCCTCGGCCCGACGAATGTGCCATCGCAAGCGGCGGCGCATGCGTCGCAACTGCTCAGCAAGAACGTGCTCACCCTCCTGCAGCATCTGACCAAGGAGAGTGCGCTCCACATCGATCCAGCGGACGAGATCACCGGCGCGATGCTGGTGTGCCACCAGGGAGAGCTGCGCGTATGACGCTCGTGATGCTGCTGTATGTGTTCATCCTCGCGGGGTTCGTCGGCTTTCTGGTGATCGGAAAGGTGCCGCCGCTCCTCCACACGCCGTTGATGTCGGCGACGAACGCGATCTCGGGGATCTCCCTCGTCGGCGCGATCGTCGCGGCTGGTGGTCAGTACGGGCGACTCTCGACGATCCTCGGCTTTGTCGCGGTCGTATGTGCGTCGACCAACGTGGTCGCTGGCTTCCTGATCACCGATCGGATGCTCGGAATGTTCAAGCAGCCGCCGAAGGACACGAAGAGCGCAGCGAATGAAGGAGCGGCGCAGTGAGCGAACCCTCAGTGGTACGCGACACGATCATCCAGGGTTCGTATCTCGCCGCGTCGGTGCTGTTCATTCTCGGGCTCCGCTCGCTGACGCGAGCCGACAGCGCGCGCCGCGGAATGCAGCAGGCCGCGCTCGGGATGCTCTTTGCGGTGATCGGCACGATGCTGCATCAGGAGATCCTCACCTACTCGTGGATCATCACCGGACTCGTGATCGGCACGATCGCTGGGTATCCGATGGCGATGCGCGTGCCGATGACGGCGATGCCGCAGTTCATCGCCTTCTCGCACGCGTTCGGCGCGGTGGCGGCGACGCTCGTCGGCATCGTGGAGTACCGGCATCTCCAACACGAAGGGACGCTCTCCAGCGGCCTCGTGGCCGCACTCGGCTTTGAGGTGCTCTTCGGTGCGCTGACCGTGACCGGCTCGCTGATGGCGTTCGGCAAGTTGCAGGAGCTGATCACCGGGCGGCCGATCACCTTCCGCGGCCAGAACGCGGTGAACGGGGTGATGATGGCGGTTGCGGTGGGCTCGCTGATCGCGCTCGTGCTCGACCCCACGCGCGCGTGGGCGTTCTACACCGTGGTGTCACTCGCCTTTGTGCTCGGCGTGACAATGGTGCTGCCGATCGGCGGCGGCGACATGCCGGTGGTGGTCTCGCTGCTCAACTCGTACGCTGGCTTGGCCGCGAGTGCGACCGGCTTCGCGATTGGGAACAACGTGCTGATCATCGCCGGTGCACTCGAGGGTGCCGGAGGCTTGATCCTCTCAGTGATGATGTCGAAGGCGATGAATCGCTCGTTCGGCAACGTGATCTTCGGCGCGTTCGGTGCGCCGCCGAGTGCGAGCGCGAAGGCGGCGGAGACACGGGAGTCGAAGACCATCTCGATGGAAGATGCGGCGATGCAGCTCGCGTACGCGTCGAGCGTGGTCATCATCCCGGGGTATGGGATGGCAGTGGCGCAGGCGCAGCATGTGTGCCGCGAGCTGCACGAGCTGATCCAGAAGAAGGGTGGCGATGTGAAGTACGCGATCCACCCCGTGGCCGGTCGCATGCCTGGGCACCTGAACGTGATCCTCGCCGAAGCGGGGATCGACTACGGCGCGTTGCACACCGATGTGGACGATGCGAACCGTGTGCTCGCGTCAGCGGATATCGCCGTCGTGGTGGGCGCGAACGACATCGTGAATCCGGACGCGGAGGAGGACAAGGCGAGCCCGTTGTACGGGATGCCGATCTTCCGCCCGTGGACGGCGAAGGTGACGTATGTGGTGAAGCGTGGGAAAGGCACGGGCTTCAGCGGCGTGGAGAATCCGTTGTTCTTTCTTGAAACGACGCGGATGATTTATGGGGATGCTAAGGGTGTTCTTGGTGGGCTGATCAAAGAGGTTAAGGGGTTGGAGGAGGGGCATTAGCGCTTGGCTCCCGAGGTGACGGATCGTATGGCTGAGGAGACGCTATCCCTTCACCTCACGAGTCTCGGAGCGGCTCGTGTTGAAGTTGGAGCCAACTCGCCGAACGCGCGCGGATTCGGCGCCAGCAAACCCCTCGCCCTCCTCGCCTACCTCGCCGCGGCACCAGGGCAGACGGCGTCACGCGAGCGTTTGGTCGATCTTCTCTGGAGCGACGTCGACCCCGACGCCGGCCGGCACGCGCTCCGACAGACGATCTGGCACATCCGCAAGAAGCTCCACGAGTCGGTACTCACCACACCCAACGGGTTGGTCGCCATCGGCGTCCCCGTGCGGTGGGACCGCACCGAGCTCCTCACCGCCGCGGAGCAACGCGACTTCACTCGCGTGGTGGAGCTCTACACTGGGGAGTTCCTTGCGGGCTTCGCCACCCCAGGCGGCGCCGAGTTCGAACAGTGGGCCGAGCTCGAGCGCCGCCGCCTTCGTAGCGCCTTCGTGGTCTGCGCGGAGGCAGAGGTCCGTCGGCTACTTAGCATCGGCCGCTACCGCGACGCGATCGCGCTCGCTCGCCGAGCGCGCGACACCGATCTCTTCAATGAAAGCGCCTGGCGACTCCTCATCGAGGCGGCCGTCGCCTCCAACGACCCGGTCGCCATCCTCGGCGAACTCGGCGCGCTCGAACAGCATCTCCGCGATGAGGAACTCGAGCCCGAGCCATCGACCAAGGCGCTCATCAAGGCGGCGCGCGCACACGCGTCAGCCGGTGCCCCGCACGGCGGGCGAGTATCCGGCGGTACGACCACAGACGCTGCGAACGGCGAGCGCGAGAGCGCGTCGCGTTCGGGCGCCTTCGTCACCGACCTAATCGGCCGCGAGCGAGAGTTCGGCTCGCTCCTCGCGCTCTGGGATGAGGTGCGCGAAGGAAGTGGCGTGCGCCGTGCGCATCTTCGAGCGAGCGCCGGGCTCGGCAAGTCACGGCTGCTCGCTGATCTGCGCGCGCGCCTGCGCGCCTCGCGTTCTCGCGTGGTCGCGGTGCGCGCTAACCCCGGCGAACGATCGCTCTCGTACGCCTTCGTCACCACGATCGCCGAAGCGCTCGCCGCCCTCCCAGGTGCGCGCGCGGTGCCGCCATCGGTCGCATCGACGCTGCTTGCCCTGAGCCCGGCACTCGGGAGTGTGTACGAGGCGACCATCGATGCCGCAACGGGCGAGGACGCGCTCCGTCGCCGCACGGCGGCGATCGCGGAGCTGCTGCGCGCGGTGGCCGACGAGGTACCGGTCGCGCTCCTCCTTGACGACATCCAGTGGGCCGACGCGACATCGCGGCAGCTCCTGAGCGGTGCGCTCAGTCGCATCGAACACGAACGCCTGCTCGTGGTCAGTGCCGGGCGTCCGGTGCCCGAAGGTGACCTCGCGCTCGCGGGTACGCTCCCCCTCGATCTCGCTCCCCTCGACGCCACGCAGGTCGAGGAGCTGATCACGGCGGTTGCGCCGCTGCCCGGCGCCTCGTGGTGCGCCGACGCCGTGAACGCCATGGCAGAGAGCTCGGCCGGATCGCCACTGGATCTGATCGAGACGCTCCAGCTCCTGATCGAACGCGACCTACTGAGCGTGACGCCGCAGGGCTGGCAGTGTGGCTCACCCGACGCGTTGCTTGCGGCGCTGCGCGAAGGTGGCGCGCTACGGCATCGCCTCGCGCGACTGGACCGGGATCAGCGCTGGGCGGTGCTGACCTGCGCCACGGCGGGACGACCACTCGCGCCCTCGGTGCTCAGTGCCCTCGAAGGTCCGCCGAGCGATGCGACGTTGCACTCGCTCGAAGTCGGCGGACTGCTCGCACGCGCGGGAGGGGGCTGGCAGTGCGCCCACGACCTGATCGCCGAAGCGATGCTCGATAGCGCGCCGGACAGTGCGCGAACCGCGGCGGCGGTCGCGGTGGGGCGCGCGCTCCTTGCGACGGGCGAGCGCGATGAGAGCACCACCACGCTCGCGCTCTCGATGATGGCGCAGGGGGGCGTGACGGCGGAGCTCGTGCAGGCGACGGCGCGCGTGGCCCGAGCGCGCGGGCTCCGCGGGGACCGCGCTGGGCTGCGTGCCCTCACCACCGCGATCGCGGGGAGTCACCCCCGGTCGAGTGAGCTCGAGCGCGCACTCCGGGATGCGCTCTCTCGGAGTCTGCGCATCTCGACCGCCACGTTCCTCGGCGCGGCTGCGGCGCTCGTCGTCGCAGTGGGCCTGACGGCGCACGCGTTCCTCGCCCAAGACGCACAGATCGAACCGATGCTCATCGTGGCGGACAGCATCACCCCGGACTTCATCGCGGTCGGGGTGAAGGGAACGGGACTCTCCAGTGAGGAGTGGCCGATCGGAGCGCCGGTGCGGCTGCGCGCGCGCGCGCCGATGCTCGTCGGGCAGGCGCAGGTCCCACTGCTTCACCCGAATGGTGATCGCTATCTCTCGCGCGTGTTCGCGGACTCGGGAGAGATCGATGTGGTACGCGTTCGCCCAAACGGGCGCGAAGAACGCATCACCTTCTCGCCCGGCGATGACTACGTTGTCGGGTTCTCACCCGACGGCCGCTTCGCACTCCTGACGACCTCACGACTCGACACCCTCACCGATCGCACCGACATCGCGGTGATGGAGCTTGCCACGGGAGCGCTGCGCTTTCTCACGCGATCGCCCGACTTCTTAGAGGCGTCCGCGTCCTGGTCACCCGACGGCGCCTCGATCGCCTGGGCGCGCCACTCCTACCGAATCGGCGAGCCAAGTGCGGTCTGCGTGGGTACGTCGACTGCAGGCGCGGACGATTCGCCGCGTTGCTGGCCCCTCGGGCTCGGCGCTGCGCCCCTGGCCTGGCGTTCACCGACGCAACTCGGCGCAGTGCAGTTCACTCGCGCGGGCAACGGCGACCAGCTCGTCGCGTTCAGTCTGATCGATCTCATCGACGGTACCGTACGCCGCGTTCCGGAGTTCGATTGCCGCGGATCGCTCGCCGCGTACCCGAGCGGCTGGCGCATCTGTACGGACGAGGCACAGCCTTCCATGGCGATCACACCGCTCTGGGAGCCGACTCGCGTGCGGACGGTCACCTTCGCTCGCAGACCCCGCATCATTCTCATCGAGGGCGCGCCAGCGCCGACGCCCTGGGTTGCGGCGATGCGTATCGTGCAGCCACGCACGGCACGCCTCATCATCGGCTCACCCAGCAGCTTGGCCGTTGAGTCGCTTGACTCGCTCGGCCGCGTGACCGCGAGAGGAGTGGTGCAGTGGCATTCGCTCGACCCGCTGATCGCCACCGTGGATTCGCTCGGAGTCGTCACACCGCGCGCGCACGGCTCGGTAGGTCTGGTCGCATCGCTCAGTGGTTGGCGCGCCGACACCGCAACCTTCAGCGTTGAGCCGAGGACGTCAGCGCTGCTGCTTACTGAACGCTGGGAAGCACACGGGGAAGAGCGATGGGTCACGTTCGCGAGCCCGCGCCGGTAGTGCGACTTGGCGAAGGTGTGTTCCATTAGAACGGAGACGGCCACTTCGCGAACGGCGCCCTCTCCGCCGTGCGTGCGTCTCCTGCAGGCGGCATCGGCGTGGAGGGCACCCTACGACTGCCGGTGCGCGAGGCCAATCATCAGGCGATTCAGTTCGGTTTCACCAGCGGCGGTCCGACCATGGCGACCAGCGATTCGATCCGACGACTGGGCGACGTCGATACCAGTCCAGACATGTGCGCCGTCGGGTTTCCCGGTGGCGAGGGTGCTGAACTCGTCGACTCGCTCTCGGTCGCGACCGCATCGAACCGCGTGCGACTCAACGCGCCGTCGAACTGGCGTAGCGGGAGGCCGATGACCGTGCGCGTGCAGCTCTTCGAAGACGGACGCTGCGGCGTCGCCATCGATGGGCGCCCGGTGTGGATGTCGCGCACACCACTCAGCCTTAGCGTACCGCGTGCCGTCTTCTTCGTGGGCAACTCGGCGCGCACCGATATGACAATCGGTGCGCTGGATGCGTGGCAGGGGGTCAAGACGGACATGGACTGGAGCGCCGTTGATCCGTTATTGCCGAGGGGAGGAGTGAAGCGGCGGTAGCGCCGCGCAATGCTGACTGCCGCGACAACCGGATGATGGAGAGAAAGTAAGGAGCCCGTAGCGTGGCTCATGATTCACTCTTGCGCACCCTCTCTCGCCGAGCGTACGGTATGGCCATGCCCGCGATCACACCCGCGCAGAAGTACTGGCGCCCTGACGATGTGTGGGCGCTTCCGGATGACGGGAAGCGTTACGAGTGCATCGATGGCGAGCTGCTGGTGAGCCCCGCACCGAGGGCGCGGCATCAGGTGGCGTTGGGGGAGCTCTTCGCAATTCTCCGCGTATTCGTCATGACGCATCGCGTCGGCGTCGCCCTCATGGCACCGAGCGATCTCCGTGACGGCGACCGTGCGCTGGTACAGCCGGACCTGCACGTTCACCGCACCCCTCCGACGCCGCACGACGACGAGTCGACGCTAACCCAGGCGTTGCTCTGCGTGGAGATCCTATCGCCCTCAACGGCGCGATATGACCGGAAGCTCAAGCGCTCCCTGTATCAGCGCATCGGGGTGTCGGAGTACTGGATCGTCGATGCCGACGCGCACCTCGTGGAGCGATGGCGGCCTGGCGACGAGCGCCCGGAGGTACTCAGCGAGGAACTCGCGTGGAATCCCGCTGGCGCGTCAGCACCGCTCTTCATCGACCTGCGCACGCTCTTCGCAGAAGTCGATCGCCTCTGCGGCGCGCTGCGAGTGGACTAAGTCCACTCGCGCGCCCACATGCTGCGAAGGGGAACAACGCGGTAACGGAGAGAAAGTAAGGAGCCCGTAGCGTTGTGCATGATCCACTCTTGCGCACCCTCTCTCGCCGAGCGTACGGTATGGCCATGCCCGCGATCACA
>JAIETI010000097.1 GCA_019745365.1 Gemmatimonadaceae bacterium
GGCCCTGGGCCGACAGCGGCGCGGTGAGCGTGAGCACAGCGACGGTGAGCACGGACAGGCGCATCAAAGCACTCCGGGAGGAGGGTGGTCCCTTCCGATATAGCACCAACGGCGTCGCCCCGCATCTCTCGGGCTTTCGCCGTCCTCCCTCACGCGGTACGTTGGCCGCGTCCTCCTCCCCGATCCCTGATGCGTCGATCCGCGCTCCTCCTCCCCCTCCTCCTCGCTGTCGGTTGCATCACCATCACGCGAGGTGCGAGTTCGCAATGGCGCTCGCTCCTTGAGCCGAACGGCGCGTCCGCATGGCGCGCCTACCGCGCCGATACCATCCCCAGCGGGTGGCGCGTGGTGGATGGTGTGCTTTCCAAGGAACGCCCCACGGGGGATCTGATCAGCCGGGAGCGGTTCAGCGACTTCGAGTTGGAGCTTGAGTGGCGCATCAGTCCGGGGGGGAACGCCGGGATCTTCTATCGTGGCACCGAGGAGTACGACCACATCTACTGGAGTGCTCCGGAGTTCCAGCTCCTCGACGATGCGGGGAATCGCGAGAGCGCGAATCGTCTCACCGCGGCAGGTGCCAACTATGGTCTCTATCCGTCGCTCGCCGGACAGCTCCGCCCGGCGGGTGAATGGAACCGCACCCGGATCATCGTGAAGGGCCCGCACGTGGAGCACTGGCTCAACGGCACGATGGTAGTCACCTACGAGTTGGGGAGCCCCGAGTGGACCGCGAAGGTCGGCGCGTCGAAGTTCCGCGCGTATCCCAACTATGGTCGCGCGGCGAGCGGCCATATCGGACTGCAGGGTGATCATGACGGAACGCTCGCCTTCCGCAACATCCGCATCCGGGCGCTCTGACATGGCCCTCCGCGCGCGGCTCTCGGCGATGATGTTCCTCCAGTACTTCATCTGGGGGAGTTGGTTCGTCACGATGGGCACCTACCTCGGGCGCACACTGCACTTCACCGACCCGCAGATCGGCGCGGCGTACGGCGCGACCGCGATCGCCGCGCTCATCTCTCCCTTCTTCGTCGGGATGGTCGCCGATCGGTTCGCCGACAGCGAGAAGATGCTCGCCGCACTGCATGCGATCGGCGCGTTCCTGATGTGGCGCGTCTCGCTCGCCACCGAGTGGAGCGCGTTCTACCCGCTCCTGATCGGCTACGCGCTCTGTTACATGCCGACGCTCTCGCTCACGAACTCCATCTCCTTCCACCATGTGAAGGACCCCGCGAAGGAGTTCCCCCTGATCCGCGTGCTTGGCACGATCGGGTGGATCGTCGCGGGGATCATCGTGGGCAAGGTGTTGAAGGCCGATGCGCTCGCCACGCCGATGCGGCTCGCGGCGCTCGCGAGCGGGGTGATGGCGGTCGTCGCGCTCGCGCTCCCACGCACACCGCCCCGCGCCGCGGGCACGCCGTTCTCGGTGCGCGATGCGCTCGGGCTCGACGCGCTGCAGCTCCTGCGCGGCCGCGATTTTCTGATCTTCGTCGTGGGGTCGTTCCTGCTCTGCGTGCCGCTCCAGTTCTACTACTCCTTCGCGAACGCCTATCTGAATGAGATCGGGGCGCCAGAGCCGGCCTTCATCCAGACCTTCGGGCAGATGTCCGAGATCGGCTTCATGCTGATCCTCCCCTTCGCGCTCCGACGCGTGGGGATCCGCGGTATCATGCTGGTCGGGATGCTCGCGTGGGCGCTCCGCTACGTCGCCTTCGCGCGTGGCGACGCGAGCGGCGCGATGTGGTTGGTGTACGCGGGGATCCTCCTGCACGGGGTCTGCTACGACTTCTTCTTCGTGAGCGGACAGATCTACACCGATCAGGTCGCGGGGGCGCGCATCCGTGGCGCCGCGCAGGGGTTCATCAACTTCGTCACCAACGGGGTCGGCTACTTCATCGGCGCGAACGTCTCGGGGTGGGTCGTCAACCGCTACGCGACCGCGAATGCGGCCTGCGTTGCGGGCGCGACCGACTGCGCGGCGGTCATCCACGATTGGCGTGCCATCTGGATGGTCCCCGCCCTCGGCGCACTCGCCGTGTTCGTCCTCTTCGCCCTCACCTTCCGGCCCGCGCGCTCGGCGGCCACTGCCTAAGGAGTCCTCGCCCATGTCTGTGTCCCGCCGCGACTTCGTCGGACGCACCGCCCTCGCCGGTGCCGCGCTCGCGCTGCCACGCAGCGTGCACGGCCTCGCCCGACCCTCATGGGCCGACACGGTTCGCGTCGCCTGCATCGGTGTCGGGGGCCGCGGGTGGGACGACATGCGCGCCATCGCCGCGCAGCCCGGGGTACAGATCGTCGCGCTCTGCGATGTCGACTCGCTGAATCTTGAACGCGCCGCCACGCTCTTCCCGCAGGCCGCGCGCTACAGCGACTTCCGCGAGATGATGGCGAAATCCGCCACCTTCGACGCGGTCGTCATCGCCACCCCGGACCACACGCATGCGGTCGCGGCCATGGCGGCGCTCAAGGCGGGCAAGCATGTGTACTGCGAGAAGCCGCTCGCCCGCACCGTGAGTGAGGTACGTGCGCTCAAGGCCGAGGCCGCGCGTCGGCCGAAGCAGATCACGCAGATGGGGAACCAGGGGCACGCCAACGAGGGGATCCGTCTGATTCGCGAGTGGGTCGAGGCGGGCGCCATCGGGACGGTGCAGCGCGTCGAGTTCTGGACCGATCGCCCGATCTGGCCACAGGCGATCCGGCGCCCGACCGAGATGCACTATGTGCCGAGCACCTTCAACTGGGATCTCTGGCTTGGCCCGTCGGCAGAACGGCCGTACCATCCGCGCTACGCGCACTTCAACTGGCGCGGGTGGTGGGACTTTGGCACCGGCGCGATGGGCGACATGGCCTGCCACATCATGGACGCGGCCGTGTGGACGTTGCAGGTGAAGTTCCCGTCGAAGGTGACCCCGGAGAGCACACCGCTCTTCCCGGAGACCGCGCCCGCCTCGACGCGCATCACCTTCGACTTCCCGGTGCGCGGGGCGTTGCCGCCGGTGCAGTTCATCTGGCGCGATGGCACGCTCTCGCCTCCGCGGCCCGAAGGTTACCCGACGGACATCCGCTGGCCGTTCGACGGCAGCGGTCAACTCTGGGTCGGCGATAAGGGGATGCTCGTGGCCGGCACGTATGCCGAGGAGCCGCGTCTCCTCGATTCCGCGACGGCGGCCGCGTTCGCCGCGAAGCCGCTCGTGCCGAAGTATCCCCGCACGCCAGGGGTCCACGCCGAGTTCGTCAACGCCATGAAAGGCGTGGGCACCACCGGGAGCGCGTTCCACTCGTACGCGGGCACACTCACCGAGATGATCGTACTCGGCAATCTCGCGGTGCGCTCAGGGCGGACGATCGAGCTCGATCCGGACACGGGGATCCTCAAGACCGGCGGGATCCCGAACGAGTTTATCGCGCCACCCTACCGCGCCGGGTGGACGCTATGAGTGTCCTGATCGAAGCGGCGGTCGATAGCTACCAGCGCGCGCTGCAGGCGGAGCGCGACCGGGTGCATCGCATCGAACTCTGCGGTCCACTCGCGGACGGTGGCACCACACCGAGCGCGGGATTGATCGCTCGGTGCTGCGACAAGCTCATCACGTCCGTGTATGTGCTCATCCGTCCGCGCATCGGCGACTTCGTGTACGATGACGATGAACTCCAGATCATGCTGAAGGACATCGCGGTCGCGAAGGAGTTGGGCGCGGACGGTGTCGTCGTGGGGTCACTCACCCGCGACGGGGATGTGAATGCCGATCATCTCGCCGAGCTGGTGGCGATGGCGAGTCCGCTGCGCGTAGGGTTCCATCGCGCCTTCGACCAGCTCCGCGATCAGGACGACGCGCTCGAGCTGCTCATCTCGATGCAGGTGGACCACGTCCTCACGTCGGGTGGCGCACCGACCGCCCTCGAGGGCGCGGCCCGCCTGCACTCACTCGTGGAGCGCGCGGGTGACCGCATCCGGATCCTCGCTGGCGGGAAGATCCGCGCCGAGAACGCCGGAGCGCTCGTGCGGCAGAGCGGGGTGAAGGACGTGCATACCGGCGACTGGCAGGGGGTCGCCGAGGCGATCGCGGCGCGCTGAGCGCTCAGCCGAACATCGAGCGGAGCACAAAGCCCACGTTCGCCGGGCGCTCGGCCAGACGGCGCATGTACCACCGATACCAGGCGTTGCCGTAGGAGATGAGCGTCTTCACCGTGCGGCCGGCCGCGCGGAGGCGTCGCTGTTCTCCCATCTTGATCCCGTAGAGCATGTGGACTTGGTAGGCGCCGTCGGCGACGCCGGACTCCTGCGCGCGCGCGATGATCCGCTGCACGAGCGGGATGTCGTGCGTGCCGAAGATCGCGGTGCATTGCTTCGTCTTCGCGGCGTCGAGCATGGTGCGCGCGAGGTCGTAGTAGGCGAGATCGGTGTCGCGCTTGGCCGCGTGGGCGATGTAGGCGGGCTCGGCATAGGCGCCCTTCACCAGACGGATCACCGGGGCGAGTGGCATCAACGCCGCGAGATCGCCCGGGGTGCGATGCAGATACGCTTGCAGGGCGAGGCCGGCGGTGGGGTGCTTGGCTTTCACCGCGCGGTAGAGCTCCAACGTGCGATCGACGTAGCTCGAGTCTTCCATGTCGATCCAGAGCACGGAGCCGGTCTCGTCGGCGCGCTTGGCGAGCGACGCGAGGTGATCCGCACAGGACGGCATCGAGAGGTCGAGCCCGAGCTGCGTCGGCTTGATCGACACTTCGCCGGGGATGCCGCGCTTGTGCAGCTCGCCGAAGAAGAGGATGTAATGGTCGTGCACGGCCTGCGCGTCGTCGAGCGAGTTGAGCGCCTCACCGAGTTTCGTGTAGAGCGTCCCCAGCCCCTCACGAGCGAGTATGGCGCCGGCTTCGAGCGCGTCCTCGGGGCGTTCCCCCGGCATGAACGCCTTCACTGCACGCTTCACGAAAGTGCGTTGGGTTGCCTGACGATTCAGGAAATCCGACTTCGAAGCAGCCAGGAGGAGCGTGCGGCCGATGCCCATAGATCCGATGCGGAGGAGAGAGGGTGAACCGTTCGCAGGGAAGCTGAGAGCCCAACGCGCCGCTGTCCAGTGAGTTACGGCTTGAGCGGTAGTGCCGCCCGTGGATCGGCACGCGGGTAGTCCTCGCCCAAGAGCCACGCGACGGTCGCGGCGACCTGCGCCTGAGCGATTTCCTCTGCAGCCCTTGCAACGCCGAGGGCTGGAGTGTCCGGCCCGATCATCGCCCACCAGATGCGGTCGGCGCCATCGACCCCGCGGCCATGATCGGTCCACTCGGCGCCGAACCCGCGCCCGTGATCCGCGACGATGATGAAGGTCGTCTTGTCGCGATACTGCTTCATCGTTTGCATCGTGGCCCACAGCTCGCCGATCGCACGGTCCGCGCGCTGCGCCGCGTCGAGATACTCCCCATAGCGCCCCGCGTGCGCCCACTCGTCGTTCTCGCCAAGCCCGAGGAAGAGGACGCGTGGCTTCTGACGGCGGATGACCTCATGCGCGGCACGCACCGCGAGCGCGTCGAGCGGATTGTCTCCCCAAAACTGTGGCAGCGTGCGATACATCGCGTCGAGCTCTCGCCCCGCATCATCACGCGGCTCCGGCAATCTCGGTTCGTACCCCGCGTAGACGGGCACACCACTCTGCGGCGTGCGGAAGATCGCGCGGAAGACCCCCCAGGTCGCGACTGCCGCGACGCGGCCTCGGTACGCCGGCTTCGCGGCGAGCCACTCGAACACCGTGGCGTTTGGATTCGGGCCGAAGTCGTTCTTGTCGATGCGGGGATCGGGAAAGCCGGCGAGGATCTCCTGATAGCCCGGATACGAGAACTTCAGCCCGTTCGTGCTGCGGACCATCGCGCCACGCCCCGGTGCGCCCCAGATCGCCCCACGCACGGCGAGGGTGTCCCACAAGAAGGGCATCATGATGCGACGGCGATCCTCCGCCGTGGCACGCAGCCAGCGGCGTCGCGCGCCGAGCGTGTCGGTCACGCCGTATCGCGGCGTCAGTAGCGTGCTGTCGGCACCGCCGAACAGTTCTTGCCAGCGCATCCCGTCGATCACGATGA
This sequence comes from Gemmatimonadaceae bacterium, assembly GCA_019745365.1. Classification (GTDB taxonomy): domain Bacteria; phylum Gemmatimonadota; class Gemmatimonadetes; order Gemmatimonadales; family Gemmatimonadaceae; genus JAIETI01. The sequence continues at coordinate 6,070 of JAIETI010000097.1, forward strand.
CCACGACGTTCTTCGTCTTCGTGGTCTGGGCACCAACGGTGGCCGCGAGCAGCGCGAGCACCCAGAGTGCGCGCCTCAAGGCTTCCACGTCCCGCGCGCCACCTGTGGCACGAACGTGTCGATTCCGCGCGGCGGATACGCGAGCGTCTTCCCCTGTTCCGCGCTCTGATATGCGGCCATCAACGTCCGCACCACCTCAACGCCATCGGCAAAGGTCAGCCGCGGTCGCTCGCGCCCGAGAAAGACGTTCACGAAATGCCGATCCTCTCCGGTATAGCCATAGGCGAGATACTCCTCCGGAACGACTGGCATTACCCCTTGTTCCGCGTTCTGCTTCTCCACGAGATCCTCGCCCGCGCGCCCCGTCACCTCGCGCGAGAAGAAGAGCTGCAGCCCGCTGTCGAGCGAGTTCCACTTCATCGAGTACTCCGGGCCCAAGAGCTCCGCGCTCAAGCGCAGCCCTGCGCCGACGAAACTCCACGACGTCGTCGCCTCACCGATCGCGATCCCACCCGGTGTCTCGAACTCGATGTTCACCGCGGCGAAGTCCTCCGACGGTGCCTTCGCGTAGTCCACCGCAGGCCCCATCATCTTCTTCAAGCGCTTCACGTACGCGGGGCGGCTCCACTTGAGTGACGCGATGTGTCCCGTGACGCGCACGGGCTTCACCGTGGCGAGCGACTCCTCCGGGTGCGTGAGCAGGTGTCGCACCACCAGCGCGGAGTGGCACATCATGTCGTTGAGCACCCCGCCGCCCTGGAGCGCTCCCTGCCAGAACCAAGGCATGTGCGGGCCGGAGTGCTCCTCCGCGGCGCGGGCGAGATACGGGCGACCCGTGGTCGCGGCGCCACGAGCCCAGAGCAACTTCTTCCCCGCCTCCACATGCGGCGCGAAGAGCTGATTCTCGAGGTAGCCGGTGGCGAGCCCCACTGAGTCGACCAGCTTCTTCACCTGGAGCGCCTCGGCGACATTCCGCGCGAGCGGCTTCTCGCAGGCGAGTCCCTTCAGCGTGCCGCGGCCGCGACGGATGGTGTCGACGATCTCCTCGACGTTCTCCACGCGCGCCTGATTCGGCCCTGTGAGCCAGATCGCGTCGATCGCCGGGTCCTCGACCATCGCCGCGATGCTCGGATACGGTCGCGCCGGGCCGACGTTGAGCGATCGCGCGAGCGCGGCGGCGGAGGCGGCGTTCTTGGCGTTGGGACTCCAGACGCCACAGACGTCGGCGTCGCGCACGCCCTGCCACGCCTGAATGTGAAAACGCGCATTGAAGCCAGAGCCGACGAAGCCGACGCGCAGGGGAGCCATAGGATCAGAGTTCGAGGTCGAGGGCGATGCAGAGAGAACGTAGTGCCGTCAGCGGATCCGCGCGCCATCCTCAGCGACGGTGATGATGCCAGTGTATCCGGCCTGCCGGATCGTGGCGACGATCTCATCGATCGACCCGCCCATGCGGAGGATGTGCGTGAGCACGACCTGCTTCGGCTTGGCGCGCGCGAGCATCGCCCCGAGCTCCGCATCCGAGGTGTGTGCGTCACGCAGATACGCCGGCCACTGTTCCCCGCCGGGTCGCGGCTCCGGGAGCGCACGCGACGACGGATACACCTCGGCGACGAACAGATCCACTCCGGTGATCGCCGCTTCGAGCGCGGGGGTCGGCGCGAAGTCGCCGCCGAGCACGATCGTGCGGTCGGGCGTGGTCACGTGGTAGGCGAACGCGATGGGCCAGCTCGCGTGATGCACCGGCACGGCGCGCACGGTGACACCAGCCGAGTGGTACACGGTGCCGCCGCGCGTCTCGTTGACGCGGACGCGCTGACCGTCGCGTTGCCCGTGCTCGAGCCCCTCGGTACGATGGCGGATGTCCTCGGCCCACGCGGCAAGCAGATGGTCCGTCATCGCGCGCGTACCGGGCGGACCGACGATCGGCAACGGTCGCCGACGGCCCATCACCCAGCTCGTGAGGATCAGATCAGGGAGGCCGAGCGTGTGATCAGAGTGGAGATGCGTGAGGAACGCATCCGTCACGCCATCGATGGGGAGTCCCGCGGCGGCGATGCGCCGCATCACGTCGGCGCCAGCGTCGAACAACAACACCCGAGTGCCGATCGTCACGGCGAATGCGGGGCCGTGCCGCGCGGGGTCGGGGAGCGGAGCGCCACTCCCGAGGACGATGAGCTGCGTCGGCGCCGCCGAGTCCCAGCGCACCCCTGGCAGGGTGCGCTGGGCCGCGAGCGCGTGTGTCACCAGTGCGAGCGCACCGAGTGCACGCGCGGTCCGCCTCACGGCGTCATCGACCCGACCATCATGATGTGCGCCTTCGGCGTTCCCGGGAACATGAGCCAGGGCCCGTTCGAGGTCGGCTGCGCCGTGAGCCCCACGCTCTCCGGGGTGGCGCCCGGCACGTACACGACCGCGAGCGGTCGTGCCTGCTTCACCGTGTTCGTCGCCGCGTCGTAGTTCGCCTTTGGTGCCGTGAGCGAGTAGAGCGCGCCGTGTGAGGGGAGCGCCAGCTTCTTCGTGCGCACCTCGCGGTAGCGAACGCTGTCCACCTCAGGATCCTTCACACCGCTCGCCCGGAGCTCACGGCCGCGGGCCATGAACGGTTCGAGTCCCTTGTGATAGCAGGCGACGTGGAAGTCCGGTCGCGTCACATACAGCGCGAGGCAGTGCATCCCGTTCGTCCCCTCGCGGAGCACCACGAGC
>JAIETI010000164.1 GCA_019745365.1 Gemmatimonadaceae bacterium
CTCTTCGCGCGATTGGCGCGCAGGAGCTCGCTGGAGAGATGCTCCAACTCCTCCGCCCGCTCCGCTTCCTCGCGCGCCTGCACCCGTTCGAACCAGAGCGCGACCGCGAGCGCGACGAGCGCGATCGCGCCAAGCACGATCCCCCAGGCACGCGCGGTGTGCGGCGCGCGGATCAGGAGCGGCACCACGACCGCGATGAGGACCGCGAACGCCGCGACGCTGATCGCGATGGTCGGCGCCGGCGGGATGCGGCGGCGCGTGCGCATTGACCGCGCCATCACGAGCGACTAGCCTCCCCCCGAATGGACCACCGCCTCGCGCTCATCGACCTCCTCGTCGCCCACTCCGCGCGGCGCGGCGACTTCGTGCTCGCCTCCGGCCGGCGCAGCTCCCTGTACGTCGATTGTCGCCTGACGACGATGCGCCCCGAGGGGCTGACGACGATCGGCGCACTCGGGTTGGCGACCATCGCGGACGCGGGGTGGACTGCCGACGCCATCGGCGGCCTCACGCTCGGCGCGGATCCTGTCTCATACGCTATCGCGTTCGCGAGCGCGGCGACCGCGCGACCACTCCGTGCCTTCACGGTGCGGAAGGAAGCGAAAAGCCACGGCACAGGCAAGCTCATCGAAGGGCCGTTCTCCGCGGGTGACCGTGTCGTCGTGATCGAGGATGTGATCACGACCGGCGGATCGGCGCTCAAGGCCGCGGCCGCCCTGCGTGCCGCCGGCGCCACCCTCGTCGGCGTGCTCGCCGTGGTCGACCGTCAGGAGGGTGGACGCGAAGCGATCGAGGCCGAAGGGCTCGCCGTGCGTGCCCTCGTGACGGCGAGCGACCTCATCCCTCGGATGCCGCTCCCCGCAACGGAGTGAGCCCCCGCAACACGGTCGCGTAGGGGCGCACGAGCTCCGCGCAGAGGCGCGCGAGCATCCGCGCTCCATCATGTTTGCGCCGGAACGAGAGCGCGGTCTCGCCGAGCCAGGTCCCGATGTGTCGGCAGAAGCTCTGCGGCGACGAGTACTCGAGTCGCACAGCGACCTGCGCGATCGACGTCCCGGGATTCTCCAACAGACGCGCGGCACGCACCAACCGCGCATACGCGACGTAGCGCTTGGGGGCGGGAAGCCCGCGACGGAAGAAGCGACTGTTCAGTGTACTCGGCTGGACATCGAGCGCGCGCGCCAGGTGCTGCACCGTGGTGGGATGCCGTGTCGCCACGACGAGCTGTTCGAAGAAGCGCCAACACTCGGCGGTCGCGCCGGACAGCTCGCGGCGCAGCGCGCCAAGCGTCTCCTGTTCGATCGCGCCGCTCTCGTCGTGCGCGAGCTGCTGTCGCAACCGATTCCATCCGGACGCCTCGCGCACATCGACGACGTGCTGCACGCCATCACGCCCGAGCGAGAGCATCGTCTCGGCGAGGCGCTGCTCATCGCGGGAGAGGAGCGCGACGGTCGGGACGCGAGGGAACTCCCGGACCATCGTGCGCATCCCACGCGGCGTCTCACCGATGCAGCGGGAGACCGAGACAACGACCGCGTGCGTCCGCGCGCGCCGCAGATCCTCGAGCACGGCCGCGAAGGATTCGCGGTGGACCGTGCGATAGACCCCGCCACTCGCCGCGTCGACGCGGGCACGCTCATCAGCGGAGAGGATCGTGGAGACCATAGGGGCGGCGATCGTGCGCGGGGACATCGACTCCTCCGGTGCAGGTGGTGCGACAGGATGCGTCCGCGCAATCATCATCCCGTCATCGCCGTGTGGTTTCGGCGACGATCGCGATTCAGCGCTCGGGCGTTCGGTTGCTGCGTCTCCGTCACACCCCTATCATTGAAGGACACGAGTCGTGTTTCCGGCCGGACGGTCGCGTCGCGGGTTTCCGCGCCGAGGAAAGTCCGGGCTCCATGGGTAGGCTGCCAGGTAACGCCTGGGCACGCAGCGATGCGTGACGGACAGTGCAACAGAGAACAGACCGCCTTCACTTCGGTGGAGGTAAGGGTGAAACGGTGGGGTAAGAGCCCACCGCGTTCGTGGTAACATGAACGGCATGGCAAACCCCAGCTGGAGCAAGGCCGAATAAGCGGTGAGAAGCGACCCTCTTCGATCAAGACACCGCGGGTTGGCCGCTAGAAGGCGTGGGTGACCACGTCTCGAGAGAAATGACCGTCCGGAATTCACGTTCCGACAGGACCCGGCTTATAGGTCGGAAACACTCCTCGTGGCTCGCCGCACTCGCCCTCATCGGGGGCGCGTGCGCGAGCGTGCCGCGCACGCCGCCGCCTGCCGCGAACGTCCCCGTGGCGCGTGATGCAGCAGCGGACTCGATGCGCGGCCCTTGGGTGCTCCCCAGCGCCGTTGCGCGCACCGTATATCGCCTGACGCAGGCCGGCGTGCTCGAGCTGGAGAGCGACACCCTGCGCTCGCGCGACACGCTGCAGGTCACGATCCAGGCCGCGTTGGCGCGCACGGGTGCGCGTATCAGCGGATCGCTGCTCGCGTACGACGCATCGCTCGGTGGGGCCGCTGCCGCGACGGGGGTGATGCTCCCGCTTGCCGTCGCGTTCCGCGTGGACTCGCTGCATCGCGTGACGACGACGGCTCCAGCGAGCGGTGCTCCCTGTGCGACGCCGGCCGCCGCGCTCGCACAACCGCTGCGCGAGCTGGTGGTGGCGCATCCCGACACCCTGCGGAGTGGCGCACGCTGGAGCGACTCGGCCCTCGTGATGCTCTGCCGCGACGGGATCCCGCTCACCGTCACGATCGTGCGGCAGTATCAACTCGAGGAGGCGCGACGCGAGGCCGGTCTTCTCGTGCTGCGCGTCCGGCGCCGCACCCGTGGCTCGCTCGTGGGCGAGGGTGCACAGTTCAACGAGCCGGTGTCGCTGCGTGGCGAGATCGAAGGCGATGCGACGCTTCGCATCAGCGCGGCAAGCGGCGCCCTGCTCTCACTCGAGGGCGAGAGCCAGCTCACAATGCAGCTCCAAGGCCGGCTTCGGACCCAGCGTGTGCGGCAGCGCGTGGCACTCCACGCCGCCGTGCTCCCCTGATCAGTCGACCAGGCGGAGCGGCATCAGGAGCGTGAGGTACTTCGACGGATCGGTCCACCCTTCCGGCTCGACCGTCGACGCGCGCTCGGGCGCGCGGAAGGTCATGCGCACCTCATCCGTCGGCAGATAGCGCAGGATCTCGAGGAGATACGCGGCATTGAAGCCGATCTCGATCGGATCGCCGGTGTACCGGATGGGGAGTTCGTCCTGGGCCTCGCCGAGGTCTGGCGTGCTGACGGCGAACTTCAGCATCCCGGCGTTGAAGGAGAGTCGAATGCGGTGCGTCTGGTCCGACGCCACGACGGACATACGCTTGAGCGCCGAGATGAACGCGGCCTTGTCGAGCAGCGCGACCTTGTCGTTGTCCTTCGGGATGACCTGATCGTAGCCCGGGTACGGCCCTTCGATGAGGCGCGTATAGACGGACGTGAACGGCGATCGGAAGCCGAGGTGATTCTCGCCCTGCGCGACCTCGAGCTCTTCCTCCGCGGGGAAGAGGCGACGGATCTGTTCGAGCGCCTTGGGCGGGATGATGAGATCGGTCTGCTTTCCACCCTTCACCGGCACTTCCATCTTCGCCAGCCGGTGACCGTTCGTAGCCACCATGCGCATCAGATCGCTGCGGATCTCCCAGAGCACACCGTTGAGGATGGGGCGGCTCTCTTCGGTGGACGCGGCGAATGATGTGTGATGGATGAGCTTCTGCAGCTCCCCAGACGGGATGCGTACTGCCTTATCGAACTGGATCGCGGGAAAGCTCGGGAACTCGCTCTTCGGCAGTCCCAACAGTTTGAACTTCGAGCGGCCGCATTCGAGCGTCACACGCTGATCGCCCGACGAGGAGAGCTTCACCGGCGCGGCAGGGAGTTCGCGAGCGATCTCAGAGAGTTTGCGCGCGGGGATCGTGATCGCGCCTGGTGTGTCGATCTCGGCGGCGACTTCGGTGCTCACCGCGATATCGAGGTCCGTGCCTGAGATGCGGATACCGCGATCGGTCGTCTGCACGAGCAGATTCGCGAGGACGGGAAGTGTGGTCTTCGACGGAACGGCAGGAGAGACGGCCGCGAGCCCTTCCTGCAGCTTCTCGCGCGAGATCGTGAATCGCATCACCGGGACCGGTGAGAGGGAATGTGGAGACGCCCAGCTCTCTTCTAGAAGAACCTATCTAGATATATGAGAGATAGCCGTAGTAGTAGTAAGATGTGGAAAGTGGAAAAGCAATACAAACCCTTTGATTGCTTGCGGTTCGGACTTGTGGGAAACATCCGGGCACTGTTAGTGGAACGTTGAGAACCGTGGGTAACCGAAGCGTCAGCGGTGAAATCCCCACCTTCACACGTTCGTTACACACGACTCCGCAATGCTTCCCGGAGGTTGTCCACACGTCCGCGGAACTCGACATCGTCGCGCATCGATTCAGCGACCCGTTCGAGCGAATGGATGACCGTGGAGTGGTCGCGGCCACCGAACGCGGCGCCGATTTCGACGAGCGACGTGCCCAGGAGCTCGCGGGCGAGGAACATCGCTGCCTGACGGGGGACGGTGAGGTTCTTGGTTCGCGTCTTTGATTGGAGGCCATCCACGGTCACGCCCCAGGCGGCGGCGACCGCGGACTGGATCGCCGCGATGCGCGCGCCGGCATCGCTGACGCTGGTGACGGGAGGGGCGGCGCGCAGCTTGTCGCGGAGCGCCTCGCGGGCGAGATCGACGGTCACCGTGCGATGGCGGAGCGAGGCGTAGGCCAGGAGCTTGATGATCGAGCCCTCGAGCTCGCGGACACTCGCCTGCACGTGATTCGCGACGAAGTGCAGCACGTCGTCGCCGATGGTGTGCTCCAAGTGATCGAGCTCGGCCTTTTTCCGCAGGATCGCAATGCGATGCTCGAGATCCGGGACGCCGATGTCGGCGACCATCCCCCACTCGAAGCGCGAGACGAGGCGCGCCTCGAGGCGCGCAATCTCCGAGGGCGGGCGATCGCTGGTGAGGACGATCTGTCGGCCGGCCTCGTACACCGCGTTGAAGGTGTGGAAGAACTCCTCTTGCGTGGCTTCTTTGCCGCCGAGGAAGTGGACGTCATCGACGAGGAGAAGGTCGGTCTCGCGGTAGCGGCGGCGGAACTCGGGCATCGCGCGCTTGGAGATCGAGGTGATGACGTCGTTAGTGAACTGCTCGGTGGAGATGAAGGTGATGCGCGCGTTCGGCTGGCGGAGCAGCATCTCATGGGCGATGGCCTGCATAAGGTGCGTCTTGCCGAGTCCGGTGGCGCCGTAGATGAAGAGCGGGTTGTAGGTACGTCCCGGCGACTGGCTGACCGCGTTCGCCGCGGCAGCCGCGAGCTCGTTCGACTTGCCGACGACGAACTGGTCGAAGGTGTACCTCGAGTTCAACGACGGCTTCGTGATCTGTTGATCGCCGAATGATGGCGCCTTAGTGTCCTCTTTCGGAGGCACGAAGAGGTCCATCTGAGAGCGGGTCACCCGCTCCTGCTGCACCGCCCATTTGATGTGAATAGGGCGGCCCAACGCCACGGGCGCGTAGCTTTCGAGCAACGCCGAGTAGCGACTCTCGTTCCACTCGAGCGCCCAGGCGTCGGGCGCGAGAAGGGTGAGGCGGTCGTCCGCGATCTCCGCCGGTACGAGCGGCGAGAGCCACGTCTCGATGATGTTGACCGGAAGGTCCGCCTTGGCTCGGTCGAGGAGCCGGGTCCAGACCTCCGTCGCGCTCAGACTCATGAACTTCGGCGGGCGGGGGGGATGTAGAAGGGGAGCGAAGGTACCCGCCGCGATGTGGAAAAGTCAACGCTCGTGAGTGCGAGCCAGAACCGCTGGCTTGACCTATCTCTAACGCTCCGTTAGTGTTAGCGGTCTGTTCGCATTACCGATCGCCGCATTTTTGGAGTAGCCATGGGCAAGCCGACGTACCGTCCGCGCAACAAGCGCCGGATCAAGAAGCACGGATTCCGCGCGCGGATGGAAGACAAGTGGGGGCGTGCGGTGTTGAGCCGTCGTCGTAAGAAGGGGCGCAAGCGCCTCACGGTGAAGCTGCCGTCCAAGTACGCTGGCGCCTGAGTCGCGCCGCTTTCCGCGGCGCGCGCGATTGGTGCGCGCCGCGGACATCGACAATGTCCGACGTGAAGGAAGTCGTGTGCGGACGTCGCTCGTCGAAGTGCGGTTCCGCGCGAGCGCGACGGCCACGCCACGCGTGGCCGTCATCGTACCCAAGTACTCACACAGCGCCGTCGAACGGAACCTCGTGAAGCGTCGTCTGCGCGAGATCATCCGGTTGCATGTGTTGCCGCAGTTGGCGGCGCTGGAGCTCACCGTGCGCGCCGCACCCAAGGCGTACGCGGCGAGCTTCGACGCGTTGCGTGACGATGCGGCGCAGTGGGCCGCGCGGCTCCCGGCGGCGTGATGCGCCACCTCCTCATCCTGTTCGTGCGCGCGTATCAACTCTGGCTCTCGCCCCTGTTGCCCGCGTCGTGTCGCTATCATCCGAGTTGTTCCGCGTACGCGATCGAGGCGCTACAGCGTCACGGTGCGTGGCGGGGTGGAGGGTTGGCGGTGCGCCGGATCGCGCGCTGTCATCCGTTCCAGCCCGGCGGATTCGACCCCGTTCCCTAGCCCTCCCCGATCGATGGATCGTCGCTTTCTGCTCGCGCTCGTCCTGACCGGCGCTGTGTTGGTCGGCACGCCGTTCCTCTTCCCCACGCCGACGCCACCGGCGCGCCCGGCAGGTGCGCCGAAGACCGACTCGAGCGCCACGGCTCCGGCACCTGCGGTGGCTCCATCCGCCGCGACGACCGCGCCCGCCGCGATGTCGGCGACGCCTAACGGCGCCGCACCCGGGATCGCTGCCGTGCCGGTCGAGACGGTGACCGTGGTGCAGCCCGCCGCGACGACACGCTACTCGACGCGCGGCGCATCGCCGCTCGATGTGACCCTCGCGCGTTTTCAGGCCCTCGGTGCGCAGCGCGGCAACGCGGCACGCATCGGTCTCCCGGGGTCGCCGATGTTGCGCTATCGCATCATCGCCGCGGGCGACACGATCGACTTCGGTGGTGCGGATTTCGTGCCGACCGCTACCACCAGCGGCGTGAGCTTCGTCGGGCGCGTGGGCGCGGCGGAGCTGCAGGTGAGCTACACCGCCGGTGCCGTGGACTACCTGACCGACGTGCGACTCAGCGCGAGTGGTGTGGCGGCGCCGGCGTTCCTCCTGGTCGATCTGCCGCGCGGTTTCGCGACGCAGGAGGCCGACAGCACCGACGACTACAACCATCTCGCCTACGCCGTGAACACCACCCGTGGCGACGCGACCGGGATCGCCTTCACGAAGCTCGACGGCGGCGAGCGTCGCCTCGAGGCGGGGCCGCTCTCGTGGGTCGTGGCGAAGAACAAGTACTTCCTCGTCGGGCTGTTGGCGCCGACCAGCGGGACCCCGTTCGCCGAAGCCCACATCATCGGGGAACCACGCGCGAAGAAGGCGACGACGCGTGGCAACGCGACCGCAGTGCTCCCGCTCAATGGCAAGGTGCACTTCGAGCTCTACGCTGGCCCGCAGGAATGGAAGCGACTCGTCGCGCTCGGCCGCAACTTCGAGAACACCAACCCGTACGGCGGCTGGTTGCAGGGGGTGGTGCAGCCCTTCGCGACGATCGTGATGAGTGTGCTCCTGTGGATGAAGGAGCGACTCGGCTTCGGCTACGGCTGGGTGCTGGTGATCTTCGGCGTCGCGATCCGACTCATCCTCTGGCCGCTCAACCAGGGCGCGATGCGGACGTCGATCAAGATGCAGCGGCTCCAACCCGAGCTGCAGGCGAGCCAGACCAAGTACAAGAGCGACCCACAGAAGCAGCAGCAGGAGATCCTGCGCGTCTACAAAGAGCACGGGATGAGCCCGTTCAGCGCCTTCTCCGGGTGCTTGCCGATGCTCCTCCCGATGCCGATCCTCTTCGCGCTGTTCTGGGTGTTCCAGAACACGATCGAGTTCCGCGGCGTCCCCTTCCTCTGGCTCACCGACATCTCGTTGCACGATCCGCTCTACATCCTGCCGCTCCTGATGGGCGCGTCGATGTATCTGCTGAGCTGGATCGGGATGCGGAATGCGCCGCCGAACCCGCAGGCGAAGATGATGAGCTATCTCTTCCCGGTGATGATGACGTTCTTCCTGCTCAAGATGGCCGCGGGCTTGAACCTCTACTACGCGATCCAGAACCTGGCCGCGCTCCCGCAGCAGTGGATGTTGGCGCATGAGCGCGCCAAGCAGAACAAGGGATGATGCGGTGAGCGTCGCGGTGGGTCGCGACGACACGATCGCGGCGATCGCCACGGCCTCCGGAGTCGGGGCCGTGGCGATCGTGCGTCTGAGCGGTCGCGAGGCCCACGCGATCGCGCGGCGCTGTGGCGCGCGCTTCCCGAACGCGCCGAGCGCTGTCGTGCACACCACGGTGCATGCGCCGGACACCCCGTCGGAGGTGATCGACGACGCGCTCGTGCTGCGCTTCGATGCGCCGCACTCGTTCACGGGTGAGGATGTGGTCGAGTTCCAGCTCCATGGCGGACGCGTGGGGTCGGCGCGGATGCTCGCCGCATGTGTGCTCGCCGGAGCGCGCGAGGCACTCGCGGGGGAGTTCACGGAGCGCGCGGTACGCCATGGCCGCGTCGATCTCCTGCAGGGCGAGGCGATCGGGGAGCTGATCGAGGCGCGCGCACGCGGTGCGCACGCGGCGGCAC
>JAIETI010000082.1 GCA_019745365.1 Gemmatimonadaceae bacterium
TACACACCCACCCCTTTCGCGAGAGCTTTTGCACGATCCCCGTTCGCGTTCCTTCAGAGTAGGTGTATTGGAACGCGGCCAAGCTCCAGAGCGTGATCGCCACCAACGGCGACCCGATCACCGCGAGCAGAGTGAGCTTCCCCCAATGCCGCCGAGCGAACGAGGGGCGCGGCGCCGCGGCGGGCGCAGCAGCAGGCGAAGGCGTCGGATCGGTCATGGCAGCGTGGCGGGTCGAAGGAGGGCGGGGCAGGGAAGCGCTTCTTTGAAGATATTACAGTCATGCCATTTTCTCCGCGTCGCCACACCGTGACCGCCCATGTCGGCGGTGTTCCCATCGGCTCCAGCGTACCGATCGTGGTGCAGTCGATGACCAACACCGACACCGCCGATGCCGCATCGACCGCTGAACAGGTCGCCGCGCTGCACCGTGTCGGCTCGCAGCTCGTCCGCATCACGGTCAACAACGAAGAGGCTGCGGCCGCGGTCCCCGAGATCCGCCAGCGCCTGCGCGATGCCGGCGTCGAGGTCCCGCTCATCGGCGACTTCCACTATAACGGCCATCTCCTTCTCGCGAAGTATCCCGAGACCGCGCGTACCCTCGACAAGTATCGCATCAACCCAGGGAACGTCGGTTCCAAGCGCCGCGACGACAACTTCCGGACGATCGTCCGTCTCGCCGTCGACAACGACAAGCCCGTGCGCGTCGGCGTGAACTGGGGTTCGCTCGACCAGGATCTCCTCACTGAGATGATGGACGCCAACGCGCGTGCCGCTGAGCCGCGCGATGCGAAGGATGTGTACATGGAGGCGATGCTCGAGAGCGCGCTCCGCTCCGCTGCACTCGCCGAGGAGACCGGGCTCGCACACGATCGCATCCTCATCTCGGCCAAGATCTCGCAGGTGCAGGATCTCGTCGAGTGCTACCGTCGCCTTGCGTCGCGATGCGACTATCCGCTGCATCTCGGCCTCACCGAAGCTGGGCTCGGCACCAAGGGCGTGATCTCCACCACGGCCGCGCTTGCGATCCTGCTCAGCGAGGGGATCGGCGACACCATCCGCGTCTCGCTCACGCCGCGCCCCGGCGGTGATCGCACCGAAGAAGTCGTGGTGGCGCAACAGATCCTCCAATCGCTCGGGCTGCGCTCCTTCACGCCGCAGGTGACCGCGTGCCCCGGCTGCGGACGCACGACCTCGACCTTTTTCCAGAAGATGGCGGAGGACATCCAGGAGTATCTGCGGGAGCAGATGCCTAAGTGGAAAGCCGCGCATCCCGGCGTGGAGGAGATGAAGGTCGCCGTGATGGGATGCGTCGTGAACGGGCCGGGTGAGAGCAAGCACGCCAACCTCGGCATCTCGCTTCCCGGGACGTTCGAGGAACCGAAGGCGCCGGTCTATGTCGACGGCGAGCTACTGCGCACGCTCAAGGGCGATGCGATCGTGCCGGAGTTCCTGACGATCCTCAACGACTACGTCGCGCGCACCTACCCGGCAGCGCGAGGGTAGGGGAGGGCGCGCGCGCCGTCAGCCGATACCGCCCGGAAGCCGGTCCGGGAATTGTCGCGCCCCGTGGAAGATCGTGAGGATCTCGACAGCCTCGGCACGGCGCCGATACACGATGCGATACGGTGCGCGCACCAATTCACGAACGTTCGGATCGTGGCGTTCCGGAACCACGCGCCCGAGATCTGGGTGTTCACTCAGCACCCCAACAGCTTCGTAGAGTCGGCTCGTGACCAGCTGCGCATACGCGGCGGAGTCCCGCTGGATCGTGTCGCGAATGCTCTTGAGATCTTCAAAGGCCTCGAACGTCCAGCGGACGTCGGTCACAACCCGAGGCGCTTCTTCACGTCGTCGTGGCTGATCGTGCGCCCCGCCTCAGCATCAACGAGGCCGCGTTCGATCTTCGCGAGGAACACCAGTCGCTCCATCGCGTCCTCGACGGACGCGTTCTCGGGGAGCTGCTCGACTGCCTGGCGCAACAACTCCTTACCGCTGGACTGAACCATGGGCTCGCTCGTTGTTGAGACATCGGAAATCTACTGCCGCTGCCCGAGCGCACGGTGACACCTACCCCCCGCCGCGCGCCGCCCCGATCTCGCTGTACGAATCCAACGCCTCGCACACCGCACCCAACTCGGCGAGGATCGTCGCGTCGAAGCCCACCGCGCGCAGTCGGTCGTGCACCTGGCGGTACCAGTTGATCGTCCCCTCGCGCCCCGCGGCGAAGCGGCTCCACACCGAATCAGGGTCGCGCGTGCGCCGCAGGTCGGCGAGGATCGAACTCCCGTTGTGCACCTTGTCCGCCGCGCACACCCAGCGCGCCCGCGCACTCGCGGTCGCCAATCGCTCGAGATAGTCGGACTTCCGCTCGGCGCGATCGAGCTCGGTGCCGTCGTCATCTACGCGACGCTCCGTGACCATCAGCACGGTCTCCAACACCGCGGCGCCGAACTTCTCGCCGATCCGCTCCTCGAGCATCTCGCGCGTCCACCCCTCACGCACGCAATCCTCGATCACGTCGTGCAGGATCCCCGCGATGACCGTGTCCTCATCCTGCACATAGCGCGTGAGGATGATCGCGACGTTCGCAGGATGCGTGAGATACGGCACCGCAGAGGTCCCTTTGCGGTACTGCCGATCGTGATGCTTCGCGGCGAACGCGAAAGCGTGATTGATGCGATCCGAGTAGCCAGCCATCTCCACGACGCAGTCGAACGGGGCGGAAACATAGCAAGCGGACACCGAGGGCGCAGGAAGGGCAATGCGAACGAACCCGTCTCCAACGTGTACTTCCTGTCGTGCCTGTCTTTCCTGTAGTTCCAGTTTTTCCGCTTTGTCGCCTTGCTGTCCCTATCATGTCACTGTTATGACGCTACTAGACGCGTCTGCGCTCGCCACTACACCCCGTTGCCTCGTCACCCCTTCCTCCACCACACACGCCACCTGCGCACCACCCACCATCGACTCCACCGCGCGCGCCGCCGCGTCACCACTAGGCGCCACCACGATGACCACGTCGTAGTCCACACGAAATCGCGACCACTCCTCCAAACCCAACGCTGTTCGATCATCGCCCGCCGCGCGACGATCACCCGCCGCGATCACCTGCACCCGCCCCGCTCCCACCGACACAGTGTGGATCACATCGCGCCACAGGTGCACACCCACCAATGCCTCCGCACACCCCGGCGCGCGCGCAATCCCATACCGCGCGTGCACACTCGGCGCATCCGCATCACCGTCGATGATCACCACCGCGCGCGCGTCCTCCACCGCCGCGGTCGCCAACCCATGCGCGAGCTCCGCGAGCAACGACGCACGCCCACGCGTCAACACGATCGCGCCCCCCGCACTCGTACTCCCACCGAGCGCGAGATACGCGAGGTGATACGCCTCGCGCTGCGAGGCGCCACTCTCACGGGGGATCACCCGCACCGGTAACCCGGTCAGCAACGCCGCCTCACGCGCACTCGCGAGCGTCGGCCGCGCACACTCAAGGAGAAAGCCGAGCACAAAGCTCAGCACCGACGCGAGTAAGAAGGCTGCGGTCCATCGCAACGCCGCGCTCGGCGCGGCCGTCCCCTGACTCGCGCGCTCCACCGTCGCCACGAGCGCGGCGAGCAGAAGCAACACCGCGACACCACTCGTGCGGCGCAGCCGCAGCACGGTGAGCTGCGCGCGCCCCGCGAGCCAATCAGCGCGAGGAATGGGAAGGGCGGGGGAGAGCACCGCGCTCAAGATCGCCACCGTGTGGGCGAGAGCAAGGGGAGCAACGCAAACGGGCGAGCGCCGAGTGGCGCCCGCCCGTTTGACCGTCGCGTCGCCGGAGCGACGCGCCGACTTACTGGACCGTGATCTCGCCCTTCATGGTCATGGCGCGGTGCGGCGTGCAGTTGAACGCATACTTGCCGGCCTTGATCCCGCCGAACGAGATCGTGATCGACTCACCCGCGTTCATCTTCATGTTCGACGAAAGCTCGGCCATGCGCTCCGTGCCGAAGTTCGCGTCGAGCTGCGCCTTCACGTCAGCGGCGAGCGTCGTGCCGTCGAACGCCACGTTGTGCGGGCCACCCGTCACCATCACGAACTTCACGCCGTCGCCGGCCTTGATCGTGAGGTTCGCGGGCTCGAAGCGATAGCCCTTGTCGTCGCCGACCATCTTGATCTCATGCGTGGTGCCCGTGATCGGGGCCGCCGCGCCCGGCGTCGCAGCCGCAGCCGCCGCAGGAGCCGCCACCGCCGCCGTATCCGCAGTCGCCGCACCTTCCGGCGCCTTTTCCCCACCGCCGCAGGCGCCGAGGACGATCGCGCTCGCCACGAGCGCCGAACCGATGAACCGCATCTGTCTTGCCTCCGAATACACGAATGTTGGTCTGACGCATCCGTCAGCCAAGAGGGCCACCGGAGCAATGTGAATTTATTCACAAAGGCCCGGGAAGCAACCTCACCCACCCCCAAATTTGACGCCGACCGCCGCCCCGACTACCCTTCGCCCCACGATGCGTAATGCGCCCCGCCACCAGCACCACCATCACGGCCATCCCAGCCGGGAGCTCGCGCGCGCGTCGTAACCTGATCCTGTCACCCACGGATCCTACCGCACCGAGTCGCCCGGCCCTTCCCATGGCCGGGCGATCGTCGTTTCGGCCCCCTCCTCTCCGCCACACTCGATGCTGCGAATCGCCCTCCCCAACCAGGGTCGCCTCAATACCGAAGCCCGCGACCTCCTGGCCGACGCCGGCCTCGAACTCCGCTCCTCCTCCGAACGCGCCCTCGTCGCCAGACTCGGCGGGGAGTTCGAAGCGATCTTCGTCCGCGCCCAGGACATCCCCGAGTTCGTCGCCGACGGCGCCGCGCAGGTCGGGATCACCGGCTGGGACCTGGTCCAAGAGTCCGCGCGCCCCCTCCGCTCCGCCCTCGACCTCGGCTTCGGCCGCTGCCGCCTGGTGGTCGCCGCACGCGAGGACGGCGGCCCCCGCTCCCTCGACGAGATCACCGGCACCCCGCGCGTCGCCACGGTCTTTCCGCAGCTCACCCGCCAGTTCTTCGAGCAGGCCGGCCGCGCGGTCCAGCTCGTCCCGGTCTCCGGCGCCGTCGAGGTCACCCCGCACCTCGGCATCGCCGATCTGATCGTCGATCTTACGAGCACCGGCTCCACCCTCCGCGTGAACGGCCTCCGCGAGATCGCCACAGTCCTCGAATCGACCGCACGGCTCGTGATTCCCGAGCGCTTCGAGAACGCCGCGCAACAGAGCGCCGCTGACGAACTCGCCGCCGCGCTCCAGTCGGTGCTCGCCGCGCGCGAACAGCGCTACGTGATGGCCAACGTTCCACGCGCGCAGCTCGACGCCGTCAAAGCGGTCCTCCCCGGCATCTCCGGTCCCACGGTCATCGACGTGATGAACGGCGGCGTGATGGTCGCGGTACACGCGGTCTGCCCCGTGAACGCGATCTACACCACCATCAATCGCCTCAAAGCGCTCGGCGGCCAGGGGATCCTCGTCACACGCATCGAGAGGTTGATGGCGTGAGCGCGTTGCGATGGGCCATTCGCGGCGCGCTCAACACACTCGATCCCGCCACCCGCACGCGCCTTCTCGATCGACGCGGACTCCCCGACCGTTCGCGTCAGGCCGCGACCGCAGCGATCCTCGAACGCGTCCGCACCGAGGGCGACGCCGCACTCCGCGCGCTCGCAGCCGAGTTCGATCGCGTCACGCTCGACGCCCTCGAGGTGCCGCGCGCAGAGTGGGAGCGTGCACTCAACGCACTCCCTGCGGCCACGCGCAGCGCACTCGAACGTGCGGCCGAGAACATTCGTGAAGTGCACACGGCCTTCCGTCCGCTCGAACGCCGCATCACCACCCGCGACGGCGTTACCATCACTCGCCGCCCCGACGCACTCGGCGCGGTCGGCGTGTACGCGCCCGGCGGACGCGCAGCGTATCCGAGCTCGGTGCTGATGGGTGTCGTCCCCGCGGCGGTCGCGGGAGTGCGGGAGATCATCGTCTCATCGCCGCCGTCACCGAACGGTCTCCCAACAGACGTCGTTCTCGCGGCGGCAGCGATCGGTGGCGCCACGCGCGTCTTCGCGCTCGGTGGCGCGGGTGCGATCGGGGCGATGGCGTTCGGCACGGCGAGCGTGCCCGCGGTCGATCGGATCGTCGGTCCTGGGAACGCGTGGGTCGCTGAGGCCAAGGCGCAGGTCGCGAGTGTGGTCGCGATTGATGCACCGGCGGGGCCGAGTGAGCTGTTGATCATCGCGGACGAGCGCGCGAATGCAGAGCGGCTCGCGCGCGAGCTGCTGGCGCAGGCGGAGCACGATCCTGAGGCCGCGGTGGTGTTGCTCGCGACGAGCGAGGCACTGATCGAGGCGACGACTGAGGCGTTGGAGCGTCAGCTCGCGGTGGCGCCGCGCGCCGAGGTGGCGCGCGCAGCGATCGAGGTGAATGGCGCCGCACTGGTGGTGTCGTCGATCGCTGAAGCGATTGGGGCCGCGAACGCCTGGGCCGCGGAGCATCTGTTAGTCGCGTGCGCCGGTGTGGAGCAGGTGATTGCTGAGCTGCGCGATGTAGGGACGGTGTTCTATGGGGATGCCGCGAGCGTTGCGTTCGGCGATTATGCGACTGGTGCGAACCACGTGCTCCCGACTGCGGGGCTCGCCCGTTCCTACTCTGGCCTCTCGACCGTGGACTTCTACCGCTGGACCACGCTGCAGGAGATCGACCGCGCGGCGGCGGCGCGCCTGAGCGCCGATGTCGCAGTGCTCGCCGATGCCGAAGGGCTCCCCGCGCACGCCGCAGCAGCCCGTGCCTGGGGGACCGACGCATGATCCGCCCGTCTATTGATGCGCTCACGCGCTACGCGCCGCCTAGCGGCGCGTGTCCAACAGACCTTGCCGACAACACCAATCGCTGGGGCGCTCCTCCCGCCGCGGGCGCCAAGCTCCGCGCGCTCGCCGATTCGATGAGTGCGTACCCCACGTTGTACGGCTCGCACTTTGCCGATGCACTCGCGGAACGCTTTGCGGTGCCGCGCGATCAGGTCGTGACCGGGTGCGGGTCGGATGACATCCTCCGTGCGGCGATCCTCGCTGGCGCGAGCGCGGGTGATGCGATCGCCTACACCGCCCCGACCTTCGTCATGGTCCCGGTGTTCGCGGCGATGGCTGGAGTCCGTGCCATCCCGCTCGCGCCGCTCCCCGATGGCAGCGCCGACCCCGCCGCGCTACTCGGCTCCGGCGCCCGCATTCTATACGTATGTGCGCCCAACAATCCCACCGGCGCCTGGACCGATCCCTCGGTGGTCCGCACCCTCCTCGCGGAGAGCGACGCGCTCGTCATCGTGGACGAGGCCTACATCGACTTCGCTGATGACCCCGGGCTACTCGCCGACGCGGTGACGAGCGATCGCCTGATCGTCGCGCGCACGATGTCGAAGGCGTGGGGACTCGCGGGGCTCCGTGCGGGGTGGGCGGTCGCCTCTGCCACGTGGGCGACGGCGATCGAGAAGGCACGCGGCCCCTACACCCTCAACGCCGTCGCCGATGTCGTCGCCGCCACCGCGATCCGTGAAGATGCCGAATGGGTCGCCGCACGCGCGGCCGATGCGATCGCGGGGCGCGAATGGCTCGCTGCCGAGCTTCGCACGCGCGGGCTCGCACCACTCCCCTCGCGCGCGAGCTTCTTGTGTGTGCCGTTGGCTGATGCACCACGAATCGCTGCCGCGATGCGCACTCGAGGAGTCGCCGTCCGCGCCTTCACCGCGCTCCCAGGCATCGGTGATGCGCTCCGCATCAGCGTCGGGCCGTCGAATGAGCTCCGCGACTGCCTCGCTGCACTGGACGCCTCCCGATGATCATTGCCGTCTTCGACTATGGCGCGGGGAATCTCCACTCGCTCCTCAAGACGCTCAGCACTGAGGGCGAGGTGACCGTGGTGCGCGATCCCCTCACGCTCCTCGCCAGTGATCTCATCGTCCTCCCCGGCGTCGGGGGGTGGAGCGCCGGCGTCGCCGCACTCGGCAGCGCAGGCCCACAACTCCGCGCCGCCATCCGCGCGGGGCACCCCACCCTCGGCATCTGCCTCGGCATGCAGCTCCTCTTCGATCAGAGTGAGGAAGCGCCCGGCGCCGGGCTCGGCGTGATCGCGGGCACCGTCACGCGGCTGCACGCGCGCCGCGTCCCCGAGATCGGCTGGAACAGCGTCGAATCGGTGCGCGATCCACTCTTCGACGAAGGGCCGAGCATCGTGTACTACGCACATTCGTTCGCATGTCGCCCGGCGAGTGAAGCGCCGGTGATTGCGTGGACCACGCACGAACGCGATCGCTTTGCGGCCGCGGTGCGGATGGAGAACACCATCGGCGTGCAGTTCCATCCCGAGAAGTCGTCGCAGGCGGGAGTCGCCCTTCTCCGTCGCGCGGTGCGCACGCTCCTTCCTCAACCCGCGAGGGCATGATGCTCGCGATCCCAGCGATCGATCTGCGCGATGGCGCCGTGGTACAACTCGTCGGCGGCGCGTACGATGCCGAGAAGGTGCGTGAACGTGATGTTGGCGCGGTGGTCGAGCGGTGGATCGGGGCGGGCTTTCCGCTCCTGCACATCGTCGATCTCGACGCCGCGACCGGTCGCGGTAATCGAGGGCCAGAACTATTCCGACGGCGACGACGAGCGCCTGACGATCTATCGCGGTGAGCCACAGACGGATATCCA
>JAIETI010000034.1 GCA_019745365.1 Gemmatimonadaceae bacterium
ATCGAGCGCGGCGCGCGGCGCGGCGAGCCCGCGGAGGGTCGCGCCATCGATGACGATCTCGTCCGCGTCCAGCGACGGGATCGCGACGCCGAGCGCACGCAGCACACCAGCGGTGGACCGCACATCCGCGGAGCGGAGCAGGCCACGGATGCGCGACCGGCCATCGCCGAGCGCGGCGAGGATGAGCGCCCGATGCGAGATCGACTTGTCACCAGGGACGCGCCACGCGCGCGCGTCGGTCACCGCAGCCACGCTTCCAGCGCCGTGGAGAGGTCGGTCTTCTCGTCGCGGTACTTCACGATCACCGGCGTCTGCAGGGCGAGTCCCTCGCTCGCGCCCCACGCGCTGCGCACCGCCCGCGACCCAGGGACCACCACCGCCCCTTCAGGTATCTCGAGCGGCGCGTCGGCACTCGCCCGGTGCACCGTCTCGCGGACAAGGTCGTACACGGGCGTTCCGCGGGTGAGGATGACCCCCGACCCGAGCACGGCGCGCTGACGAACCACGGTCCCTTCATAGACGCCGCACCCACCACCGACGACGACGTCATCCTCGATGATCACCGGTGCGGCATTCACCGGCTCGAGCACGCCACCGACCTGCGCGGCCGCCGAGAGGTGCACGCGCGCCCCGACCTGCGCGCACGACCCGACGAGCGCATGCGAGTCGATCATCGTCCCCTCACCGACCCACGCGCCGACATTCACGAACGCGGGCGGCATCACCACCACGCTCCGCGCGAGATGCGCACCGCGGCGCACCGTCGTCCCACCGGGGACCACGCGCACACCGTCCGCGAGCGTGAGCGGTCGCGTGGGATAGGTGTGCTTATCGAAGAAGGCGAACGGCTTCCCCACCGACGCATCGCCGAACGGCGATTGATCGATCACCCTCCCCACGCGGAAGCCCGCGAGGATCCCTCGCTTCACCCACGGCACCGCGCGCCAGACGCCGTCGGCCTCGCGCGTGGCGGCGCGGAGGGTACCCGCTTCGAGCGCACTCAGCAGCTCGCCGATCGTCTCCTCGGCGTCTGCGGGCTCGGGGAGATGCGCGGCCTTGCTCCAGAGCGCCTCGATGCGCGCTTCTAACACGGCGCTCATGCGCGCTCTCCAGCTTCGAGCGCGTCACGCAGGACGGCCTCGTGCTTCGGATCGATCGGCACGAGCGGGAGACGCAACACATTCCCGATGCGCCCCCGCATCGCGAGCGCGGCCTTGATCGGGAGCGGGTTCGATTCGATGAACGCGGCGCTGAAGAACGGGGTGAGCGCGAGATGCAGCGCCGCCGCCGTCGGCTGATCGCCGCGGGCGCACGCCTCCGTGAGCCGCGCCATCGGCGCCGGGAGCGCGTTCGACACCACCGAGATCACGCCATCGCCGCCGGCCGCCATCACCGCCTGCGTAAGTGGATCGTCACCCGCGAGCACCGCGAGCCGAGCTGGGCGATGCCGTAGGATCTCGGAGATCTGCGGCAGCGACCCCGAGGCCTCCTTCACCGCGCACACATTCGCATGCTCCGCGATCGCGAGCTGCGTGGCCGCCTCCACATTGCTCCCCGTGCGCCCGGGCACGTTGTACACCACGATCGGCACGCGCGCCGCATCCGCGACCGCGCGGAAGTGCGCGATGATCCCGCGCTGCGGTGGCTTGTTGTACATCGGCGACACGTGCAGCAGATGCGTCGCGCCTGCCTCGACCATCGCGTGCGACCACGCGATCGCGGTCGTCGTATCGTTCGAACCCGCGCCCGCGATCACCGGCACGCGCCCCGCCGCAACCTCGGCGGTGATCGACACGACGCGCACCTTCTCCTCGAGCGTCAACGTCACGGCCTCGCCGGTCGAGCCGACGGGGACCAGGCCATGCACGCCCGACGCGATCTGCCACTCCACGAGCGCACGGAGCGCCGGTTCGTCGAGCGCGCCCGCCGCAGTGAACGGCGTCACCAGCGCGGTGATGCAGCCATGCAATCGCGTCATCGATCCTCCAGAGGAATCCCCAGCACATCGTCGAGCGTGAACACGCCGCGGCGACCCGCGAGCCATCGTGCCGCCGTCAACGCGCCGGCCGCGAAGACGCGGCGATCGTGCGCGATGTGCTCAAGGCGGAGCTGCTCGAACACCCCATCGATCGTGAGGAGATGCGTCCCAGTCACCTCACCGGTGCGTACACTGGTGATCGGCACCGCACGCCCAAGCTCACCTTCGACCGCCGTCGCGAGCGCGCGCGCCGTGCCGGAGGGGGCATCGAGCTTCCTCGTGTGATGGGTCTCGGTGATCGCGACCTCGAAACCCGCGACGCCGGCAAACAACCGACCGGCCCTCGCGCCGACCTTCAGAAAGAGATGCACGCCGAGCGAGAAGTTCGGCGCCCAGAGCAACGCCCCGGGCGACGCGCGCACAGCGGACGCCACACCGTCAACCTCGGCGTCCCAACCGGTCGTCCCCGATACGACGGGGACGCCAAGCGCGGAGAGCGAGAGGATGTTCGACGCCGCCGCGGTCGGCACGGTGAACTCGATCGCGACCTCCGCGCCGCCGAGTGCCGCATGCGTGATCGTCGATCCGCCGTCGAGCCGCGCCACCACGGAGAGCCCGTGCTCCGCGGCGAGCGCGTCGAGCGCCTGCCCCATCCGCCCCATCCCGATCAGCGCGACCTTCACGCCGCCCCCTCGAAGAAGCTCGCGTGCACCCGCCGCATCGCGTCGGGCACCGACGTCCCATCCATCACGATCGTGAGGTTGATCCCCGAGGCGGCAAGCGAGAGCATCTGCGCGCGGATCGGCCCCAACGCGCGGATCGCCTGCGCCACCGCCTCAGTCGACTCACCGAGTCCGGCGCCGACCACGGCGACGATCCCGCGCCCGCGCTCGATACTCACATCGCCCAAGCGGCGGAGCGCCGCCGCCGCCCGGTCGAGATGGCGATCATCATCGATGGTGACCGACACGGACACCTCCGCGGTCGCGACGACGTCCACCGAGATCCCGTGCTCCGCGAACACCGCGAAGATCGCGGCGAGTGCGCCCGGCGTCGCGAGCATCCGTGGCGAACTCACGCGGACGAGCGTCACGTTCGTCTTGCCAGCCAGCGCCCGCACCGCGTGCCGTGGCGCATCGAAGGTGATTCGCGTCCCCGCCCCTGCGGCGCGACGCGAATTGAGCACCAGCACCGGGATCGCCTTCCGCACCGCCGGGGCGATCGTGTTCGGGTGCAGCACCTTCGCGCCGAACGTCGCGAGCTCACTCGCCTCATCGAAGCGGATCTCGGGGATCAGTCGCGCCGCAGGCACCACGCGCGGATCGGCGGTCAGCATGCCGTCCACGTCAGTCCAGATCTCGATCGCCTCGGCATCGAGCGCCGCGCCGATCAACGACGCGGAGTAGTCGCTGCCGCCGCGCCCGAGCGTGGTCACCGTGCCCTCCACGGTACCGCCCACGAATCCGCCGAGCACCGGCACCGTCCCCTCGCGCACCAGCGGCGACAACACGCGGCGCGCGGCCTCGGCAATCCGCTCGGGCTGCGGCTCGGCGCGCCCGAAGGTCGCGTCGGTGATGAGCACCTCGCGCGCATCCACGCTTTGCGCGGCGACTCCGCCCGCCCGCAGCGCCGCGGCAACGATCGGCGCGGAGAGCTGTTCGCCGAGGGAGGCGACCGCGTCGATCGCACGGTCGGTCGCGTGCGCCAGCACGCTCAGTGCTTCCGCGAGATGCGCGAGCTCATCGAAGAGTGCGCTCACGTCGGCCGCGAGATCCGCCGCCGTCGCCGCGTCGAAGGCGAGCGCCTGCACCACCGCGAGGTGCCGCGTGCGGAGCGCCTCGACCGTCGCGAGCGCGACGATGAGCTGCCCCGCGCGCGCCTGCTCCGCGATCGCGAGGAGATCGTTCGTCGTCCCGCTGAGCGCCGACACCACGACGATCGGTTGGCGCGCAAGGCGGCCGCGCACGATCGCGACGAGGCGACGGATCGCCTCCGCGTCCGCGACGGACGTCCCGCCGAACTTGCAGACCAGCATCAGCCCGGCACCTGGCCTGTCGCCACGAGGAGTTCCGCGTTCAGTAACGCCCCACCAGCCGCACCGCGGATCGTGTTGTGTCCCATCGCCACGAGCTTGAGGTCGAACACCGGATCGGCGCGGAGGCGCCCCACCTGCACCGTCATCCCACTCCCGTCCATCACGTCACGCCGCGGCTGAGGACGCGAGGGATCATCATGAAGGCGCAGCGGAATCGCCGGCGCCGACGGCAAACCGCGCACCTGCTCGTCACCGCGCCACGCCAGGATCGCCTCACGCGCACCCTCGACCGTCACCGGTCGCTCACACTGCACCGAAAGCACCGTGGTATGCCCGTGCTCCACCGGTACTCGATTCGCGTGGGCGCTCACCCGGAACTCTGCCGCACGGATCGCATCTCCCGCGACGGTGCCCAGTATTTTCTGTAGTTCCTGTTCCAGCTTTGGTTCCTCATCTCCTATATAGGGGATGACGTTTCCAAGTATGTCCAGCGACGGTACGCCCGGGTATCCGGCCCCGCTCACCGCCTGCATCGTCGCCATGAAGAGCGTCCGGATGCCGAACGCCGCATGGATCGGCGCCAGCGCCATACCGGCGACGGTCGCGGCGCAGTTCGCATTCGCGACGATCGCGCCCGTCCAGCCACGCGCCGCGCGCTGCGCGGCGAGCAACGCGAGATGCGACGCATTGATCTCGGGGATCAAGAGTGGCGTCTGCGCGTCCATCCGGAAGTTCTTCGCGTTCGTCGCCACGAGACGCCCCGCTTGAGCGAACGCGGGTTCGACCGTCTCGGCCGCGGCGCTGTCGAGGGCGGAGAACACGATCGCCGACCGGACCGTCGCGGGATCACAGACGGTCACCCGGAGTCCGCGTGCGGCCGACGGCATCGCACCCTCGATCCAACGCGTGGCATCCGCATAGCTCTTCCCCGCCGATCGCTCACTCGCGGCGACTTCCGCGAGTTCGAACCACGGATGGTCGGCGAGCAGGCGGACAAAGGTCTGTCCGACGGCGCCGGTCGCGCCGAGCACCGCCACGGGGATGCGCGTGCGCGTCACGAGGCGAGCAACGTGCGCGCGAGTCGCGCGTACGCCTCCACGCTGTCGCGCAGCTCCGCGAGCGGGATGTGCTCGTGCGGCGTGTGCGCGACGTGGATGGATCCCGGGCCGAAGAGGAGCGGCGTCCCCCAGCGACCGAGGAGCGGGATATCGCTCGTGTACGCCATCGGCGCGGTCGCGAAGCCGGGCACCGTGTGAAAGTGCTGCGCGGGAATGAACGAGCCGTACTCGATCGCTCCACGGTCGCGCACCCACGCGTCGAGCGCGGCGCGTACAGGCGCGGGGTCACCGACCAGGCGCACCATCATCTCGGCCTCACAGTGTGCGGGGACGATGTTGGCTTCGGCGCCGCCGGCGATCGTGCCGACATTCACGGTCGTCGCGCCGAGGCGATCATCGACGGGGAGTGCCACGCGCTCGAGGTCGCCGAGCAGCGCGAACATCGCGGGGAATGCAGAATGACCGAGCTGCGGATACGCGGAGTGTGCGGCACGGCCGCGCGTGCGGACCGTCGCGCGAAGCGCTCCTTTGCATCCCGTCGCGAGGAGGCTCTCGGTCGGCTCACCGTTCACGAGATAGCGCGAGGTCGCGGGGAGTTGATTCGCGAGCCGCGCGCCGTCGGAGCCGCGCTCCTCGCCGACGACGAAGAGGAGATCGACGCGCTCTTCGCCCTCCGCCACGAGCTGCTCGGCCGCGACCATCATCGCCGCGGCGATCCCCTTCGCGTCGCAGGCGCCACGGCCGTAGAGCGCGCCCGCGTCAAGGCGCGGTGCGACGTGCGGGGGGACGGTATCGAGGTGTGTGGAGAAGGTTACGCCGCCGCCGCGGCGCGACGCCCACACATTCCCGCGTCCGGGCGAAACCTCTTGCACCGTCACGTTCCATCCGCGCGACACGAGGCGGCGGGCAACGAGGTCCACCACGGCTCCCTCCTCCCGCGTGGTCGAGGGAATACTCAGGAGTTCGGCGGTCAGCGCAACGACGTCTTCCATATAGCGACAACATAGCGCGGCCTGAGGCGCAAGGGGGGCCGCGAGCGCTAGGTGCTTGACGCACTGCGTGTTGCGGCATTTCTTATGACGCTTGCGTGACCCCGACGCCCCCGTCGTCGTCAGGGGCATCCGATCGGTGTGCTATGATGTACGCAGGGAGTTCGCAGAAAAGTTCGTCGGTGCTGTAACGCGTGGTACGGTACGAAGGGTAAGGCAGGTCGACCATCCCTCCACACCGGACGTCTCGTCCCCCCGACGATGCGTCCATCCCATTCCGGGAGGCAGTCCGTGCGTCAATCCACGTTCCTGCGAGCCGCATTCGCGTGCTTCGCCTTCACCCTCGCGCTGGCGCTCACGGCCACCGTGGCCCAAGCGCAGACCGGCAAGCTCGCCGGCGTCGTGACCGATAAGGCCGACGGCAAGCCCATCGAAGGAGCGCAGGTCGTGCTCCAAGGCACCGGCTTCGGTGGCGCGACGGCCGCGAACGGACGGTACTTCATGCTCGGCCTCCCGCCGGGAACGTACACCGTCTTGGTGCGCCGCATCGGCTTCCAGACGCAGCAGACGCAGATCTCGATTTCGATCGACGTGACGCGCGAACTGAACTTCCAACTCTCGAGCGCCACCACAACGCTCGCGGCAGTGCAGATCGTCGAGACGGCGACGAACCTCGTCGAACTCCGGCAGTCGGGAAACACGACGCAGATCACCGCCGAGGAGCTGGCGACGCTTCCGGTGCGCAGCATCCGCGACGCGCTCAACCTCCAGGCCGGGTTTACCGAGATCCCGGCGGTCTCGACCGACTTGACCTCCTTCACCGCGTCGCGCACGAACAGTACGCCAGGGATCGTGATCCGCGGCGGACGCGCGGGTGAGACGATGTTCCTGATCGACGACATCCCAGTCAACAACTTCCTGTTCGGCAACCAGACGCTCGACATCACCAACAAGGCGGTGCAGTCGATCTCGTCGAACATCGGCTTCATGGAGCCGCAGTACGGGAACGCGCTCTCGGGTACGATTTCCACCGCGACGCGCGAAGGTGGGGCCACGTTGCAAGGCGCGCTGACGTACGAGAGCTCGCGTTTCGGCGAACTCTTCGATGCAACGCAGGACCGCCTCCGCAACTACAACTTTGTTGAAGGCTTCATCTCTGGCCCCGTACCGCTCACGAACGACAAGCTTCGCTTCGTGGTGTCGGGCCGCATGCAGGCACAAGCCGCCCGCGTGCTCGAGTATGATGACCAGATCTTCAACCCGTTCCAGGCCGACACCGTCCGGCGACTCCCGCAGTCGCAGGATCTCTTCTCCGGCTGGCGCGCCACCGGCGTCTCGGGGAACCGTGACGTATTCGGGAAGCTGACCTACCTCTTCGGCCCGACCACCAAGCTCTCCTTGGGCGCGCTCCACTACTACCGAAATGCGTCGAACGTGCCGTTCGACTGGGGGCTCACCGGCTACAGTCAGTCGGACCAGTGCGTCAATGCCTACCAGGCGCGCTACGGGCAGTTCTTGAACGTCGCCGACGTCTGCAACACGATGTATGGAAAGGACCGCGTCACGCCGCTCGGCCGCCCCGCCGGGGCCGAGCGCTTCGCCTTCGTGAATCCGGGCGTGCAGACGCAGCTCCGCAACCTCTACACGGCACGCTTCGAGCAGACGAAGGGGCGACTGAACTACAAGATCGTGGGCGGCATGCTGTATCAAAAGCGTCAGTCGTGCGCGACCTTCTTCTCCGGCATCTGCATGGAAGATCGGATCGCCGACACGAACTTCGACGGTCGCTTCGTGACCCCGGGCGTCACCTCGGTGGACCGCACGCCGACCGAAGGCACCGATGAACTCGGCGGATTCGACCGCGTCAACACGAGCCTGCTCCGCGCCGACGCGCAGTTCCAGGCGACGGACCACCACAATCTGGCCGCGGGCATCTTCTATCAGCGGCATGACATCCTCTTCCATCAGGCGCGCGACGTCGGGCTCAATGACGTATCGCTTCGATTCTCGGACTACGGCGGTAAGCCTTGGGATGCGGCGGCGTACATTCAGGATCGCATCGAGTACGACTTTCTCACGATCCGCGTCGGTGCCCGGTATGACTACGGCCGCGCCGGCGGCCAAGCCTGGGTGAACCCGCTCGACCCGACCAATGGCACGACGTCGCTGCACGTGTGCAACGACCCGACCCGCTTCGGCCTACCGGCCAACTGGGCTACCGCGATCGACCCGAAGACGGGAAACACCGTCACCGGGCTCACCGCCTGCGGCGTCAGTGGCCCGCTCGGCGACTCGGCGCGTGACATCGCCTTCCGCGACGACATGGGGAGCGCCTCGCTGCGCCGCGCCTTCTCGCCGCGGCTCGGGGTGAACCTCCCGATCACCGAGAAGTCGAGCGCGATGTTCAACTTCGGCGTGTACTACCAGAACCCGCTCTACAACAACGTCTATCAGAACACCGGCATCGGGACGCGCAACGAGGGGACGCGCTTCGGCCCCACGCTCGACGCGCAGGGCGTCGTCGGCAACCCGAACCTCCGGGCGGAGCAGACTGTCTCGTACGAGATCGGATACCAATCGGAGTTC
>JAIETI010000157.1 GCA_019745365.1 Gemmatimonadaceae bacterium
TGGTTCGCCCGCGACCCGTCCTGAGTCTGCTGGCCCTTGGCCTGATGACGGCGGGAGTCGCCGCCGGCCAGGACGCGCCCGCGAAACCGGCCGCCCCGGCCCCTGCGCCGGAACCGACGCCCGCCCCCGCCGCGAACACCGGTGGCCGCCTCCGCGCGTCGCCACTCGCGCGCCGCGTGGCCGCGGAAAGCGGACTCGACCTCGCGAGCGTCGCGGGCTCGGGCCCTGGTGGCCGGATCATCCGTCGTGATCTCGATCGTGCGGCCGCTGCTCCGGCCGCTGCTGCGCCGCGCGCAGCCGCGTCGGGCGCGGACTTCACCGATGTCGCGCTCACGCAGATCCGAAAGACGATCGCGCGCCGCCTCGCGGAGTCGATCGGCCCGATCCCGACCTTCTATCTCACGGCCGAGTTCGATCTCACGCGCGCGGCCGAGATGCGTACGGCGGCCGCCGAGTTCGGCGACGCGTACAAGGTCTCGTTCAACGACATCATCCTGAAGGCGGTCGCTACCGCGCTCCGCTCGCACCCCGAGGTCAACGCGCACTGGCTCGGCGACAAGATCCGCCTCCACAACCGCGTCCATCTCGGCATGGCGGTGGCCACCGATGACGGGCTCATCGTCCCCGTGATCTGGGACGCCGATGACAAGGGGATGGCGACCATCAGCGCCGACGCCAAGTCGCTCGCCAAGAAGGCGCGCGAACGCAAGCTCAAGCCCGAGGAGTTCACGGGGAGCACCTTCTCCGTCTCGAACCTCGGGATGTTCGGGATCGATCAGTTCACCGCGATCATCAATCCGCCGGAGGTGGCGATCCTGGCCGTCGGCGCGATCGAGGAGAAGCCCGCGCCCGGCATGGACGGGATGATCACCTTCCGCAAGAAGCTGCGCGTCACGCTGAGCTGCGATCACCGCGCCGTGGACGGTGCGGTCGGCGCCGCCTTCCTGCAGACGCTCCGCCGCCTCATCGAGAACCCGCTCCTGCTCGCGCTCTAGCGCGCGGCCTCTTCCCTCCTGCCTTCTCCTGACGCTCTCATGGCCAACTTCGATCTGATCGTTCTCGGCGGCGGCCCCGCCGGCTACGTCTGCGCGCTCCGCGCGGCGCAACTCGGGCTCACCGTCGGCGTCGTCGAACGCGAGGGGCTCGGTGGCACCTGCGTGCTCTGGGGGTGCATCCCCGCCAAGGCGCTCCTCGAGTCGGCGAGCATCGCGACCAAGGTGACGAAGGCGAAGGAGTTCGGGGTGAATGTCGGCGAGGTCTCGTTCGACTACGGCGTCGCGATGAAGCGCTCGCGCGGCGTGTCGTCGCAGAACTCCAAGGGCGTCGAGTTCCTCTTCAAGAAGAACAAGATCACCTGGCTCAAGGGCACGGGCGTCCTCGGCGCGAACAAGAGCGTGAAGGTGACCGGCGCGGACGGAAAGAGCGAGACGCACACCGCGACCAAGGCAGTCGTGATCGCCACGGGCTCTCGCGTGAAGGGGCTCCCGCAGGCGGGGCTCGAGCTCAACAAGACCACGGTCATCTCCAGCGACGAAGCGCTCGTGCTCGAGCAGGCGCCCAAGCGGATCGCGATCGTCGGCGCGGGCGCGGTCGGCTGCGAGTTCGCCGACGTCTTCGCCGCGTTCGGGAGCAAGGTCACGATCGTCGAGGTGATGCCGCGCATCCTCCCGCTCGAGGACGACGACAGCTCCGCCGAGGTGGCCAAGGCGTTCAAGAAGCGCGGGATCGACATCTGGAGTGGGGCGAAGCTCACCGGCACCAAGGTCGGCAAGGATAGTATGACGCTCTCGGTCGAGGTCGGCGGGAAGAAGGAGGAGCTCGTCGTCGACAAGGTGCTCGTCGCCGCGGGACGCGCGCCGAACATCGACAACGTCGGCCTCAAAGAAGCCGGCGTGCAGCTCACCGACCGCGGCTTCATCAAGGTGAACGACCGCCTCGAGACGAACGTGAAGGGGATCTACGCGATCGGCGACGTCGCCGGACCGCCGATGCTCGCGCACAAGGGCTCGCGCGAGGGGCACGTGGTGGCCGACATCATCGCCGGCGTGCACCACCACCCCGTGAACTACGGCAACATCCCGAACGCGACCTACTGCCACCCGGAAGTCGCCTCGATCGGGCTCACCGAGGCGCAGGCGAAGGAAAAGAAGCTCGACTACAAGGTCGGGAAGTTCCCCTTCAGCGCGAACGGACGGGCGCGTACTTCGGGCGAGACGGACGGCTTCGTGAAGATCATCCGCGATGCCAAGTACGGCGAGATCCTCGGCGCGCATATCGTCGGCGCGCACGCGACCGAGATGATCCACGAGCTCGCGGTCGCGCGCGAGAACGAGTTCACGGTCGAGGAAGTGGATCTCGCGATCCATGCGCACCCGACGCTCTCCGAGGCGGTCGCCGAAGCGGTGCTCGACTCGATGGGGAAGATGCTCCACGCCTGAGGCCCGGCGCGTGCTCGCCCACGATCTCGGGCGGATCGCCTACGCCGACGCGCTCGCCCTGCAGCGGCGCGCGGCAGCGGCACGGGTGGCCGGCGAGCTCACCGAGGACCTGCTCCTCCTCTGTGAGCATCCGCCGGTCGTCACGATGGGGCGGTCGGCAAAGGCCGCGAACCTCCTGCTCAGTGAGACGGCGCTCGCCGCTCGCGGCATCGAGCTGTACGAGGTGGAACGCGGCGGCGACGTCACCTTCCACGGGCCCGGCCAGCTGGTCGCGTACCCGATCCTCGACCTCACCGGACATCGCCAGGATCTGCACTGGTACCTCCGTCAGCTCGAGGAGGTGGTGATCCGAGCGGTTGCGTCGGTCGGCATCGTGGCCGACCGGAATCCCGGGAAGACCGGCGTCTGGACCGACGGGCGGAAGCTCGCGTCCATCGGCGTGCACGCGCGGCAATGGGTCACCTGGCACGGCGTCGCGATGAACGTCACCACCGACCTGCGCTACTTCGATGTGATGGTCCCCTGCGGCATCGCCGATGTCACGATGACGAGCGTGCAGGCGGAGCTCACGCGCGCCGGAACCGCACCGGACGCTACCGCGTTGACGCGGCAACTCTTCGAGGCGACGATTACGGCCTTCGCGGACGCCTTTGCGGTGCCCGTCCTTCTCTCGCCAGACCTCCCGGTTCCACTCAGGTCCGCCGACTGAGCGACCGACACTCTCTGGGTCCCTCTCGCCCATCTGATGCTCCCAACCCTGCTGGCCGGCATCGCGTTCGCGTTGCACACGGCCACCGCACTCGTGATGTTCCGCTTGTCCGGTGCCCCCGGGTGGCGGCGCGTACGCGTGTTCGGGTTCGTGGCGCTCACCGGGGCGATCTACAGCGGCGTCGATTTCTTCTCGGGCGTGGGCGGGCACACCGAGCAGTTGGTCTCGTGGGTCCTCCGGATCAATCTCTCGGTCGCGGCGCTCCACAGCGCTTCGTGGCTGGCCTTCACCTTCTCCGACGAACGCGGCTCCTGGCGCGGACTCCCGCGCTGGGTGAAGCGATACGTCGGCTGGAGTGTGGCGACCATCGTGCCGCTCGCGATGTTCGGCCCCGTCATCGATACGACCCGGCGATTCGTGTTGGAGCTCCCCGAGATCGGGGTGACGGTGCGCGGCGTCGCGTCCTCCGCGCTCGGCACCGCGCTCTCGATCGTCATCCTTCTCGGGCTCGTCATCACCTACGTCGAGCAGATCCGTCGCTGGCGGAGGGGGGTCGAGGGCGCTGGGGCGCTCGTCGCCGGCTTCACGATCTTCCTGCTCTGCGGCTTCGAGGAGTTCCTCGTCGCCAGCGGTGTCATCCGCTTCATCTTCCTCGCCGACGTCGCCTTCCTCGCGGCGATCTTCCCCGTCGGCCTGCAGATCCTCACGCGGTTCCGCCAAGACGCGGCGCGCCTTCACGACCTCTCCGAGCGCCTCTCGCATCAGGTCGGCGAACGCACCGCCGAGCGCGATGTCGCACGCGGCGCACTCGTCGAGCAGGAACGGCTGGCCGCGCTGGGCCGCATCGCCGCGGGCGTCGGCCACGAGGTGAACAACCCGCTCGCGTATCTCGCCCTCTCGCTCGACGAACTCAAAGAACTCATCGGGCGCACCGCGACCCCCGACGTGCAGCGCGCCTTGGCCAACGCGAACGACGGCGTCCGCCGGATCCGCGACGTGGTGCAGGGGCTGCGCAGCTACGCGCGGCAGGATGGTACGCTCACCGCAGGGCTCGACCTCCGGACCGTCGCCCGCGACGCGGCGCGCGTCGCGACCGTCGAGCTGCGTCGCGTCATCCGTTTCGAGACATCCTACGACGAGCCGCCGCTCATCGACGGTGATGCGAGCCGCCTCGTGCAGGTGGTGGTGAACCTGCTCGCCAACGGCGCGCAGGCCGCCGAGCGCACACGAGAGCTTCGTCCGTCCACGCTGCGCCTCTCCACGCGTCGCACCAAAGAGGGGTGGGCCGAGCTCGAGGTCGCCGACAGTGGCCCAGGTTTCGATGCCGCGATCCTCGATCGCATCGGTGAGCCGTACGTAACGACCCGCGCGAACGAGGGCGGGACCGGACTCGGCCTGTTCGTATCATGGAGCATCATCGACGCGCATGGCGGACGCATGGTGATCGGCGTGGCGCCTGAGGGCGGCGCGCTCATCGCGATCCAGTTCCCGCCGGTCGTCGGTGACGTCGATACCGCCACGACTCCCGACGCGCCGGACTCCGGGCCGCGTGCGCTCAAGAAGGACCGCGATCGGCTGCGCGTGCTCGTGATCGATGATGAGCCACTCATCCTCCGCGGGCTGGTACGCGGGCTCGGACGCTTCGACCTCGATGTCGTCGGCTGCGAGCAGGTGTACGACGCGATCGTCACCGACCTCATGATGCCGGTGATGGGCGGGATCGAGTTCGCCGCGTGGCTCGCCGAAGCCCATCCGGAGCTCCGACGCCGCCTCGTCGTCATCACCGGGGGGGCGACGTCGGCCGAGGCCGAAGCGTTCGTGAGCCGCGACGACGTGCGCGTGCTCGTGAAGCCGATCCAGGTGAAGGAACTCGCCGCGACGATCAGGACGCTCACGGGCTGACCACCGCTCGGAGCCCGCAAGTCGACCCGCTATCATTCACGGGTCATGCGGCGCACGCTGATCTTCATCGTCCTCCTGGGTGCCTGCGGGCGAGCCACGCCGGTGGTGCCGCCCATCACGGCCCCGGCCCCGATCGTCGCACCCGCGCTCCCGCGCAGCGCGACGCCGCGCCCGTGGGCCGCACTCGACACGGGGGCGATGCGGGCGCCGATCTTCTTCGCGACCACGCGCCGCGCCGCCGCGAGTGATCGGCCCGGGCTCCGCTACTCGGGTGAGGATGCCGACTCGCTCCAGTTCGCGGCCGTGCTGGTCAACATCCCGTCGTACAAGCAGCGCGGGAGCGGCGCGCTCCCGACGCCGAGCGCGATCCGCGTCAATCCGTTCAGCTACCGCCCGGATCCCACGAAGGATGTCTTCGTGAGCTCGGTGATCCCGGTCGACTCCGCCCGCTTCGTGCAGCGCGTCGCGGCGGATCTCGCGACGACGCGCTCCCGCGACCTGCTCGTGTTCGTGCACGGCTTCAACACCTCGTTCGAAGAGGCGGCGGTGCGCGCGGCGCAGATCGTCGCCGATCTCGACTTCGACGGCACGACGGTCGTCTTCTCCTGGCCATCCGCCGCGTCGATCACCGGCTACCTCCAGGATCAGCAGGCCGCGCGCAACGCGGGCGATGCGCTCCTGCGGCTCCTGCGCGGGCATCTGCCCGCCGCGCGTCCGGATCGCCTCCATCTGCTCGGGCACTCGATGGGGTCGGAGGTCATCGGCAAGGCGATGACGCTCACCACGGCGAGCGATTCGCTTCCGCGGTTCGAGCAGGTCGTATTCGCGGCCCCCGATGTCGATGCCCGCGTCTTCCGCCGTGAGATCCTTCCGCGGCTCACCCCGCGTGCGCGACGGATCACGCTCTACGCCTCCGACGCGGATGAGGCGCTGGTCGCCTCGCGTTCGGTGAACAACGTGTGGCGCTTGGGGCTCGCCGGCGACTCGCTCGTGGTGCTCCCCGGCATGGAGACGATCGATGCCTCGCGCATCCAAGGCGACCTCCTCGGCCACGTGCTCTTCGGCAATCAGGTATTCCTCGGTGACCTCGCGGCGCTCTTGCGCGACGGACGGCCACCGGCCGAGCGTCGCCTCCTCCCGGTGACGCGGAACGGGAGCACCTGGTGGCGCTTCCGCGGCGACGTGCGCTGACGTGAGCGCAGAGCTCTTCCCCGAACGGGACCGCACCGTCGGCGCTCGCCGCACGCCGAGCTACGTCGAGGAGTTGAACAGCGCCCAGCATCGTGCGGCCACGCACGGCGAGGGACCGCTGCTCATCGTCGCCGGTGCGGGGACGGGGAAGACGCGCACCCTCGTGTATCGCGTCGCGCATCTGCTCGACCAGGGCGTCGCGGCGGAGCGGATCCTCCTGCTCACCTTCACGCGGCGTGCGGCGCAGGAGATGCTCTCACGCGTCGAGCGCCTCGTCGGCAGCCGCAGTCGCGCGGTGCACGGCGGCACCTTCCACGCCACCGCGCATCGAATCCTTCGGCGGCACGGCGAACAGGCCGGCCTCGCGAGCGACTTCACGATCATGGATCAGGGTGACGCCGAGGATCTGATGCAGCTCGCGCGCGCCCGCACGGGGATGGGGGAGAAGGGAAAGCGCTTCCCCAAGAAGGAGACGCTCCACGCACTCTACTCGCGACACATCAACACCGACGAGCCGGTGGGCGCGCTCCTTCGCGCCGAGTATCCGCAGTTCGTCGAGTACGAAGCCGACATCGTGACGGTCTTCGCGGACTACGTGCAACGGAAGCAGGAACGGAACCTCGTCGATTACGACGACCTCCTCCTCTTCTGGGCGACGATGCTCGAGGCCGCCCCCGCGCTCGCGGAGCGGATCGCCGGTGCGTACGACCACGTGCTCGTCGACGAGTATCAGGACACGAATCTCCTGCAGGCGCGCATCCTCCGCGGGATGTGCCGCACACATCAGAACATCACCGTGGTCGGCGACGACGCGCAGAGCATCTACGCGTTTCGCGGCGCCACGGTCCGCAACATCCTCGACTTCCCGCAGCAGTTCCCCGGCACGACGATCGTCGCACT
Organism: Gemmatimonadaceae bacterium; assembly: GCA_019745365.1. Taxonomy (GTDB): domain Bacteria; phylum Gemmatimonadota; class Gemmatimonadetes; order Gemmatimonadales; family Gemmatimonadaceae; genus JAIETI01. The sequence continues at coordinate 7,141 of JAIETI010000157.1, forward strand.
CGAGGAGAACTATCGTTCGGTGCAACCGATCCTCGACACGACCAACACGCTGATCTCACGGGCGGAGGAGCGGTACACCAAACAGCTCTATACCAAGCGCGAGGGAGGCGACCGCCCTTGGCTCGCCACGGCGCAGGACGAACCCGCGCAGACGCGCTTCGTGGTCGAGCGGATCCTCGAGCTGCATGAGGAGGGGATCCCGCTCGCGGAGATGGCCGTCCTCTTCCGCGCGGGCTATCAGAGCGCCGACCTCGAGATCGAACTCGCCGCCCGGAACATCCCCTTCGAGAAGTGGGGCGGGATCAAGTTCCTCGAGGCGTCGCATGTGAAGGATGTGCTCGCCTTCCTACGCGTCCTCGAGAATCCGCGCGACGAGGTCAGCTGGTATCGGATCCTCCTCCTCATGCCGGGGATCGGCGAGCTCACCGCGCGCGCAGCGATCGACAGCATGGTCCGCGCGGCGTGGCATCATCAAGCCTTCGCGGAGTTCGCGGCACCCTCTCGCGCACGCGACGCCCATCGTTCACTCGTGCAGCTCCTGCACGCCCTGCGGGATGCGCCCGCGGAGGGTGAGGGCGTCGTCGGCACGCAGATCCTCACCATCCGCCAGCTCTACGACGACATCCTGCGGCGGAAGTACGACCGCGTCGACCCGCGCCTCGCCGACCTCGATCAACTGCAGACGATCGCCGGCGGCTACCCGAGCCGCGCGGCCTTCCTCTCCGCGCTCGCGCTCGAACCGCCCCAAGGCACGCAGGACCTCGGCTTCGACGGCGAGACCGAGGACGACATCCTCACGCTTTCCACGGCGCACTCGTCGAAGGGACGCGAGTGGGACGCGGTCTTCGTCATCTGGGCGGTCGACGGCTACTTCCCGATGTCGCGGTCCCTTGGCGATCCGCTCCAGGTCGAAGAAGAGCGCCGCCTCATGTACGTCGCGATGACACGCGCGCGGAACCACCTCGCGGTCAGCTATCCGCTCAACGTGTACGACACGCGCCGCGGCGCAGACTACTCGCTCGACCAGCTCTCGCGATTCCTCGATCGCGGGGTGCGCGACACGATGCACCGCGTGGTCGTCGAACCGCCGCACGATGAGGTCAGCGCCGAGCGGAACGGGCCCATGGAGATCGATCTCCGGGCGATCCTGAAGGGCCGCTTCGGCGGGAGCTGACCGCCGCGTTCAGCGCGCGGCGCGATGCCGCGCGATAAGCGCATCCACTGCGGGGCGAAGCGCCCCGCGCTGCGCCGTGAGCTCCGCGTCGAAGCCATCGAGTCCGCTCAGGTACGCGCGGTGCGCGAGGAGTGCGGCGTTGTTCAACACCACGCGCTCCGCCCACCGCACCCCGTTCCGTCCGAGCGTCGGGCCGATGGAGTCGACCAGCGTCCGCCGCGCCGCCGCGTACACCGAGTCGCGCGCCGCGATCCGCGTCGCGCGCGCCGCCGGTCCCGCCAAAGCCGGGAGACAGACGTC
>JAIETI010000125.1 GCA_019745365.1 Gemmatimonadaceae bacterium
CCAGCCCCGGCGCCACGCACCGAAAAACAGCGAAAAAAGGGGTCGGATTCGACCCGCGCCTCAGTTATCTTTCGAGGCTATGGAAATCCGCAACATCGCCATCATCGCGCACGTCGACCACGGGAAGACCACCCTCGTCGACCAGATGCTCCGTCAAGCCGGCGCCTTCCGTGAGAATCAGGTCGTCGCCGAACGGGTGATGGACTCGAACCCGCTCGAACGTGAGCGCGGCATCACCATCCTCGCCAAGAACACCGCCGTCGAGTGGCGCGGGACGAAGATCAACATCGTCGACACGCCCGGGCACGCCGACTTCGGGGGTGAGGTCGAGCGCATCCTCCGCATGGTCGATGGCGTGCTCCTCGTCGTCGACGCCTTCGATGGCCCCATGCCGCAGACGCGCTTCGTGCTCCGCAAGGCGCTCGCGCTGGGTCGCAAGGTCATCATCTGCATCAACAAGATCGACCGTCCCGGCGCGGACCCGATGCGCGTGCACGAAGAGGTGCTCGATCTCCTCATCGAGCTCGAAGCGAGCGAGGATCAGCTCGAGGCTCCCGTGGTGTACGCGAGCGGGCGGCACGGCACCTCGACGCTCGATATGGACGTCCCCGCGACCGATCTCACCCCGCTCTTCGAGACGATCGTCAAGACCGTCCCGCCCCCGCCGAGCGACTCGGCGGGCGCCTTCCAGATGCTCATCTCGACGATCGACTACTCGAACTACCTCGGTCGCATGGCGATCGGGCGCATCGAGCGCGGAACCGTCAACGTCGGCGACACGGTCACCCTCCTTCCGCTCGACCACGAGAAGAAGGGGACGCCGGCGCGCGTGACCAAGCTCTACACCTTCCAAGGGCTCGATCGCGTCGAGACGCCGACCGCTGCGGCCGGCAACATCGTCGCGCTCGCAGGGCTCGAAGGCGTCGAGATCGGCCTCACGATCACGCACCCGGATCACCCGGAGCGTCTGGAGGGGATCGCGGTGGAAGAACCGACGATCTCGGTCGATCTGCTCGTGAACAACTCCCCGTTCGCCGGGAAGGACGGGAAGTACGTCACCTCGCGGCAGATCAAGGAACGCTTGGAGCGCGAGCTCGAGAAGAACGTCGCGCTGCGCGTCGAGGACACCGATTCCACCGACACGTGGACGATTTCCGGCCGCGGCGAACTGCATCTCTCGATCCTGATGGAGACGATGCGCCGCGAGGGCTTCGAGTTCCAGGTGTCGCGTCCGCACGTCATCACGCACACGGGGCCGAACGGTGAGCGCTTGGAGCCGTACGAAGAGCTCGCGATCGACGTCCCCGAGGAGTACATGGGCGTCGTCATCGAGGAGCTCGGACCGCGGAAGGCGGAGATGCTCGAGATGAAGAACCCCGGGCAGGGGCTCGTGCGCATCCTGTACAAGATCCCGGCGCGCGGACTCTTCGGTTACCGCTCCGAGTTCCTCACGGACACGCGCGGCACCGGCATCATCCACCACCGGTTCCTAGAGTACGGGCCGTGGGCGGGCCCCCTCTCGGGTCGCTTGCGCGGCGTGCTCGTCTCGATGGAACCGGGGACGATCATCGCGTTCGCGCTGGGCAACTTGCAGGAACGCTCCACGCTCTTCGTCTCGCCGGGTGAGCCGACGTACGAGGGGATGATCATCGGGGAAAACGCGCGCCCCGGCGACATGGACGTGAATCCCTGCAAGGAGAAGAAGCTCACGAACATGCGCTCGAAGAGCGCGGATGACGCGATCTCGCTCGAGCCGCCGCGGCAGCTCACCCTCGAGAGCGCGCTCGAGTACATCGAGGACGATGAGCTCATCGAGGTGACGCCGACGGCGATCCGCCTCCGCAAGCGGATGCTCGCCGCGAGCGACCGCAAGCGCACCTCGCGCGAAGCCAAGAAGGAGCGCGAGAGCGTCTGACCGCCCGCCTCGGCGTGACGCGACTGTGTCCGCCGAGGTGTTGACGCTATGCCGTGCCCCCGAGTATATCGGAGGGCATCGGCGCGCCGCTGGTGCCGAACTCACCACTTGCCGGAGTCATCGTACCATGTTGGGCACGTTGCAGGAGTCGCGCCTTGCGCGCGCGTCGTGGCTGGCCACCGAGCGCTCCGTCCTTGTGGCTGAGGACGACGACGAGCCACCCGCGGACGATCTCGACGAGGACGAGGAGTTCGACGACGAGGCCCTCGACGACGAGGACGATGCCGAGTGGGATGAGGATGGCGAGGATGAGGATGAGGACGACCTCGATGACCTCGACGACGACCTGATCGACCTCGACGACGAGTACGACGACCTCGACGACGAGGAGAAGCACGAGGGGGGCGGGTTCATCGAATGACCCGTTGACCGAGCCGACCGACCCACGATATCTTTCAAGGCTCCGGGCCTGTAGCTCAGGTGGTTAGAGCGCACGCCTGATAAGCGTGAGGTCGGTAGTTCAACTCTACCCAGGCCCACTCCGGACGATGCCGAGGCCCCGACGCGATGCGTCGGGGCCTCGTGCGTTCAGCGGCGGATCGGCGTGCTGCTGAACAGCGTGAGCATGAGCGTGTGGTTCCGCTCCAGCCGCGCGCCGCCGGCCCGCCAGATCCGCTGCTCCATGTACGCCGCCTCGGCGCGCCAGGTGGGCGAGAAGGTCACGCCGAGGCCGACGTACGCGCGGTTCTGCTCCCAGCGTCGGGCTGCGCCGGCGTCGCCGAGCGACCAGAAGGCCTCGTCGTACGCGGTGAGATAGCTCCCGCCGAGCGCACCGAGGCGTGGGGTGGTCGCGCGGAGGAGGTAGCGCGCGCGATTCGCGTACTGCCATCTGACGGGATCGATGTCAGGGCGGGGGACTACGCCGATCCACCGCTGCTCAAGCCGGGCGCGGTGCGCGAGGGTGATGGCACGCACGTGCTGCGTGAGCGCGAGCTGTTGCCAGAGCCGATGCTCGGGAAAGCGCGCGGGCGCCGCGTCCTCGCCGTACGGGTGCGTCTCGACGAAGGCGTAGCCTGCGGTGCCGCGCAGTCCGTGGCCGAACGCGCGGGTGAGCGCTGGCCGGACCAGAAGCTGTTGCCAGCTCGCGCCCGGAATGTCAGCGCGCCGGTTCTGGATGTCGTACGTGAACGCCCATCGCTCGCTCAGGCGATGATCGCCGAAGAGGGCGTACCAGTTGTGGACGGCTTCATTCGTCACGCGTGGCGGTGCCTGCGCCGACGCGCCGCGCGCGGCACCCACGAGCAGCGTGGCACTGATCACCGATCGTCGAAGTCGGTCCGCGTGTCGGGGCATGGGCGCAGATGATAGCGCCATGCAGGCGAATTCGCTCGCAGCGTCGGTTGAGGTGCCGTGCGCCACGCTCCACCTTTGTGCGGTGCCCCGTCCCCCGCGTTCTCTCGTAGTCGCCGCTTTCGCGGCGGTCTACCTCGTGTGGGGGTCGACCTACCTCGCGATGCGCATCGCCCTCGAGGCGATGCCCCCGTTCGCCGTGGGCGCGGTCCGCTTTCTCGCGGCTGGCATCCCGCTCTACCTCGTGCTGCGCCTCCGTGGCGCCGCGCGGCCCACGCCGCGCGAATGGCGCTCCGCGACGATCGTGGGGACGCTGCTCTTTCTGGGCGGGAACGGCGGCGTGCTCTGGTCCGAGCTGTACGCGCCGAGCGGGGTGGTCGCGCTGTTGGTCGGTATGGTCCCGCTCTGGCTGATGCTCATCGGGTGGTGGCGAGGGGTGGCGGTACCGCGCGCGCTCGACTTCTTCGGCGTGGCGCTGGGGCTCGCTGGCGTGGCGCTCTTGGTGCACCCCGACGGGGGACGCGGTGCGGGGGGCGTGAACCTCGTTGGCGCCGGGATCATGGTGGTGTCGACGCTCGCCTGGTCGGTGGGGACGTTCGTCGCGCGCGCAGCGCCGATGCCGGCCGTTCCTCTACTTGGTGGCGCGATGGAGATGGTCACGGGGGGCGCCGCGCTCGCGCTCGCCGCACAGCTCCACGGCGAGTGGGCGACGATCGCGTGGACGTCGATTCCGGCGAGTGCGTGGTGGAGCCTCGCCTACCTCGCGGTGTTCGGGTCGCTCGTCGCGTTCACGGCGTATCGCTGGCTCCTCGGTGTGACCACGTCGGCGATGGTGGGGACCTACGCGTTCGTGAACCCGATCGTCGCGGTAGCGTTGGGGTCGTGGTTCGCGGCGGAACCGTTCGGACGGCGCGAGCTCGCGGCGATGCTGGTCATCGTGGGCGCGGTGGCCCTGCTGACGCGCCCAGGGGCGCGCGCGGTCCCGGCGGAGCCGGCGGAGTGACCCTTGCGTGGTCGTTGGCGTGTGGGATACTATATCGGCATATAGGAATATACGGAGGTCGGGAGATGCGGCGAGTGATGATCGGGATGGTCGTGATCGCGGCGGGCGCGTGTCGCACCGCGGATGCGCCCCCCGCGGCGGAACCGACATCGGCCAAGCCGGGCGCGGCGCTGGCCGATTGGACCCCACCGCCGGAGTCGGCGATCCCGGATGATTCGATGGGGGTGAGCGTCCGCCGCGGGCTCGCCCTGCTGCGCCACACGCCCGATTCGCTTCCGCGCTACGCCACCTCGAACCTCCGCTGCGTCAGTTGCCATCTGGATGATGGGCGGCGGGTGAGCGCCGCGCCGCTCGCCGGGGCGCATGCACGCTATCCCAAGTACATGGCGCGCACCGGCGCGGTCGTGAACCTCACCGATCGCGTGAACTACTGCTTCACACGCTCACTCGCGGGGAACGCGCTCCCGGATCAGAGCCGCGAGATGCAGGACATCCTCGCCTACATCGCCTGGCTCTCGACCGGCGTGCCGGTGGGGACGAAGGTGGCCGGGGCGGAGGGACTCCTGAAGCTCCCGTCGGACGCGGTCGGCGACAGCGCGCGCGGCCATGCGCTCTTCGAGACGACCTGCGCGCAGTGTCATGGGAGCGACGGGGCTGGGAAGCTCCCGCCGGCGCCCGCGCTCTGGGGCGCGAAGTCGTACTCGATCGGCGCCTCGATGGCGCGCGAAGAACGTGCCGCGAGCTTCATCCAGCACAACATGCCGCTCACCGCCCCCGGATCGTTGACGGTACAGCAAGCGTACGATCTCTCCGCCTACATCAACGCGCATCCGCGCCCCGATTCTCCGGGAAAGCGCGCCGACTATCCGGCCGGCGATGCCGCGGCCGACACACCGTACGACACCAAGGGGCACACGGCGTATCGTGCGCCGGCGCGGTTGCTCCCGCGGGCGAACCCCCGCGGGGCCACGGTCAACGCCCCCGCGCGGGCCGCGGATGGCGGTGTTCGATGACACGGCTCTCGCGTCGTGCGCTCCTGGGAGGCGCCGCTGGGCTCGCCGGCGGAGCGCTGCTGCGAGGGCTCGTGCCCGAGGTCGAGGCACAAGCACCGACTGCGCCACTGCAGCCGCCGATCGATCCGACCAAAGCACCCGGCGCGCCGACCACCGCGGTCGGCGCGCGCGCGCCCGGCGAGGTCGCACTTCGCGCTCCGACCGGCGAACAGGCGGGAAACTCGCTCACGCCGCTCCATCGTCTCACCGGGACGATCACGCCAGCCGATCTGCACTTCGAGCGCCACCACGCTGGCGTCCCCGCAATCACGCGCGCGCAGCACACGCTCACGATTCACGGGCTCGTCGATCGCCCGCTGGTCCTCTCCGTCGATGACCTCGCGCGTTTCCCCGCGACCACGCGCACCTATTTCATCGAGTGCTCCGGGAACGGCCGCGCCGCGTTCCGCAAGCCGACCGCCGCGATGACCGCACAACAGATCGCGGGCCTCACGGCGAACTCCGAATGGACGGGCGTCACCGTGCGCGATCTGCTCGCCGAGGTCGGCGTGCGGCGCGGCGCGAGCTGGGCGCTCGCGGAAGGGGGCGATGCGTGCCTCCTCGCGCGCAGTATCCCGCTCGCGAAGCTGCGCGATGATGCGATGATCGTGTGGGCGCAGAACGGCGAGGCGTTGCGCCCCGAGCAGGGATACCCGTTGCGACTCCTGCTGCCGGGGTGGGAGGGGAATGCGAACGTGAAATGGTTGCGTCGGCTCGAACTCGGCGGCGAACCGTGGATGACGCGCTGGGAGACGGCGAAGTACACCGATCCGCTGAAGAACGGGACCGCGCGGATCTTCTCGTTCGAGATGGATGCGAAGTCGATCATCACGGCGCCGACGGCGCCGACCGTGCTCCCGGCGCGCGGGAGCTGGCCGATCACGGGGCTCGCCTGGTCGGGCCGCGGGCGGATCACTCGCGTCGAGGTCAGCACGGACGGTGGGACGCGCTGGCAGGAGGCGCGCGTCGATGGCGCATCGAATCCGAAGGCGCATGTGCGCTTCACGCTCCCGTGGCGGTGGACCGGTGGCGAGGCGCTCCTGATGAGCCGCGCGACCGATGAGACGGGCTACACGCAGCCATCGAAGCGCGTGTTGGTGGATGTGCGCGGAGCAGGGACGGACTATCACTTCAATCCGATCATCGCGTGGCATGTCGCGTCGAGCGGCGAGATCAGCTTTGCGGGGGACGCGTGAGCGCGCGCGTCGGGCTCGTATTGGTGTTCGCTGGACTCGCGGCGTGCGGGGCGCCTGCCGCGTCGAACGCGGATCGTGTCGGCGTAGGGCGCGCGCCCACGGCGGCGGAACTGGCGGTGCTCGACCGCGATGTCGGCCCGGATGGGACGTCGCTCCCGCTCGGGAGCGGCACCGTGGCTGAGGGCGCGGTGATCTTCGCGGCGAAGTGCGCGAGCTGTCACGGCGCCCGCGGCGAAGGCGTGCCGGGAACGCCGTATGCGCAGCTGATCGCGCCGCGGATCGCGGGTGACTCGTTCCCCTTCGGCACCGATCCCTCGCGTCCCAAGACCGTCGGGACGTATTGGCCGCACGCGACCACGCTCTTCGACTACATCCGGCGCGCGATGCCGTTCCCCGCGCCGGGCTCGTTGACCGATGCCGAGAACTACGCGGTGACCGCGTGGATCCTGGCGGAGAACGGCGTCTTCCCTCGCGACGGTACGCTCGACGCCGCGCGGCTTCGCACGCTCAAGCTTCCGAGCGCCGGTCGGTTCGTCACCGACGACCGCGCCGGGGGACCGACCATCCGATGACTCACGCACAGGAGTGCTGCTGATGTCCACCACCTCCCCGCGATCGCTCCCCGAGTGGGCGCGACTCGCCATCCTCTTCGGCGCGCTCGGCGCGCTCTCAATCCTGCTGGTGGCGCCGATCGGCGTCTCGGGAACGTATCCCCGCGCGATCGGCGAAGTGCTTCGACTCGTGGCGCCGGCGGTCGCGGCGCAGAACGCCTATCTCGAGAAGGTCGGGCGCTTCCTCAAGCCGGAGTCGATGCTCGTCATCGGACTGGTGATCGGGGCCTTCCTCGCAGCTCGCACCGGGCGCGCACCACGTGCAAAGGCCACGGAGCCGATCCACGCGAGCGAGACCACCAACGGACGGCGCTACCTCAACACCTTCGTCGGTGGATTCCTGATCGTCTTCGGTGCGCGGATCGCGGGCGGGTGCACGAGCGGCCATGTGATCTCGGGGATCACGCAACTCTCGATGAGTGGGTTCCTCTTCGCCGCGGGCGTGTTCGCCACCGGGCTGCTCACCGCGCGGCTGATCCGTCGGGGAGGGTACTGAGATGCCGTTGTTCTATGGATTGCTCGTCGGCGTCGCGATGGGGTGGATCCTGCAGCGGGCGCGCGCGTCGAGTCCCGCGATGATCGCCAAGGCGCTGCGCCTCGAAGACCTCACGATCATCAAGTTCATGGCGCTGACGATCGCCGTCGGTATGGTGCTCACCGCCGGGCTCGCGCTGGTGGCGCCGATGCACTTCGACATCAAGCCGACGTACGCCGTCGGCGTGCTGGTGGGCGGGCTGGTGTTCGGCGTCGGGTTCGCGCTCGGTGGCTACTGCCCGGGGACGTGCATCGTCGGTGCCGCGGAGGGGCGTCGGGATGCCGTCGTGACCATCATCGGCGGCCTGTTCGGAGCGCTGGTGTTCACGCTGACGTTCGATGCGCTCAAGCCGATCCTGATCACGCCGTTGGACTTCGGTCGGATCACGCTCCCCGAACTGCTGCATCTGCCGCGTCTCTTGGTCGCGGTCGTCGTCGGTGCGGTCTTCGTCGCGGTGGTGCGTTGGCTGCCCACGGTGCGGCGCGTCGGATGAGCACGCGAACGCCCACCCCCGCCATGCTCGAGGCCGTCGCGGGGCACTTCCGCGCGCTCGGCGACGCGAGTCGGTTGCGGTTGTTGCACGCGATCGGCGGCGAGGAGCGGTCGGTTGGTGAGCTCGTCACGAGGACGGGGATGGCGCAGGCGAGCGTGTCGAAGCAGCTCGCTCAGCTCCACGCGACCGGCTTCGTCGCCCGCCGGCGCGATGGGTTGTTCGTGCGCTACCGGCTCGCCGATGCCAAGGTACTCCAGCTCTGCGAGTTGATGTGTGGCCGCGTGGAGCGCGACGAAGGACGCCGCGCGCGTCGAATCGCGGGCTAGCTGTTGTTGATCAGGACGTTGTTCACAGGACCTGAGCGAGTCGTGCTGCCGGAGTTTGGCCGTGCAGGCCGTAGTGCG
>JAIETI010000177.1 GCA_019745365.1 Gemmatimonadaceae bacterium
CACGCACACGATCGAAGCGCATCGGCACGCTCTCGATGGACGCTGTGCCGTGATCGCCAGCGATCCGCTGCGCGTCGGCACGAGCCGGATGTTCGCGTCGTTCTTGGCCTCGCACGGCTTCGCGACGCGGGTCTTTACCGAGCTTCGGGATGCGGAGGCGTGGATCGCGGAAGGGTGAGTCGGGATACATTCTCCAGCATCCCAACCGAGGCACACCGTGAGACTCCGATCCACCATCGCCGCACTCGCCAGCGCCGCCGCGCTCGGCGCTCAGTCACCCACGCAGGTCGTCACCACGGAGTGGCTCTCGAAACGGCTGAACGATCGCTCCGTCGTCGTCCTGCACGTCACCACAGATTCTGAATACGCGATCGGCCATATCCCCGGTGCGCGCGAGCTCAAGTACCGCGACCTCGTCGTCTCACGTGACGGCTTGCGTTCGGAGCTCCCGGAAGCCGCGGCGCTCGCACGGAGCTTTGAGACGCTCGGCGTCTCGGACGATGTGACCGTGGTGCTCTACGCCGCTGAAGCGCCGATGGCCACGCGCGCGCTCTTCTCCCTCGCGGCGATCGGGCATGCGCGCGCGGCCTACCTCGATGGCGGACTCCCGCAGTGGGTCGCCGAGGGGCGCGCCGTTTCGAAGGATCCCGTCGTCGCATCGGCGTCCGGGACGCTACGCGTGACCGCCCACCCCGAGCTCGTCGCCGATGCCGCGCTCATCCAGTCGCGCATCGGCGCGGCGACCAGCTTCATCGACACGCGCACCGACGGCGAGTACAACGGTACCGGGAATCGGAGTGGGATGCCGAGCGCGGGGCACATCGCCGGCGCGCGTCAGCTTGAGTGGGAGCAGCTCTTCGAGTCCGCGAACCCGCTCAAGCTCAAGCCGCGCGCCGAACTCGAGGCGCTCTTCGCCGCGCGCGTCCCGAAGGGGAACGACGTCGTCACCTACTGCTGGGTCGGCTACCGCGCGAGTGCCACCTGGTTCGTCGCGCGCCTGCTAGGCTACACCACGCGTCTCTATGACGGATCGTATCAGGACTGGCAGCTCCGCAAGCTGCCCGTCACCACCGGCCCGACGCCCTGACTACGTCGCGGCACTCGGGGTGGGGGGCTTCACGAAGCTCTCCATCCCGGTGCCGAGTGTGATGGTCGCGAGCACGACGACCGCCGCCGTGTAGAACGGCACGCCGCGTCCGAGGTGGTCGAAGGCCCACCCCGCGTAGAGCGGGCCGACCACGCGCGCCACGCCACCGAAGGTCTGCTGCACGCCCATGTAGAGCCCGCGCTCATGCGATGGGACCACACGCGAGAGGAGCCCCGTCACGCAGGGAAAGGTGAACGCGGTCCCGAGTGGCACGAGCGCCACCGCGATGGCGAGCGTCGGGATGTTGAACGCGAGCGGCATGCCGCCAAGCCCACACGCGAGCAGCACCATCCCGATCCGTGAGAGGCGTGGCTCACCGAAGTGGTCCACCATCTTGCCGAGGATCCCCGCGCGGGTGATCACCGAGATGATGCCGACGTAGGTGAAGAAGAAGCCGATCGTCTTCTCGGTGATGCCGAACTTCCACGCGAGGAAGATCGCCATCGTCGTTGTCATCGCCTGGAACGCACCCATCGTGATCGAGTAGATCCAGATCAGTCGCGACGCGGGCTCACCGGGATGCGAAAGTACGCGCTTCAGCGCCGTGGTGGACTTGGTGACGACCTTCCCCTCGGCCTTCGCTTTCGCCGCATCGTGCGATTCGGTGAGGTACTTCCACGCGAAGCCCATATTCACCGCGCTCAACAGCGCGGCGGTGATCCCCGGCGCGTGTGGGCCGAGCCCCATCGACCACGATCCGATCACCGGCCCGATCGCGACACCGGCATTCGTCGCGGCAGAGAGCCACCCAAGCGCCTTCGCACGATCCTCAGGCTTCGTCGCGTCGGCCACGTACGCCTGGATCACGCCCACCGTGCCGCCCCCCGCGCCCTGCACGAGTCGGCACAGGAAGAGCCAGTCAAGGCTCGTCGCGTAGGCGAAGACGAGATACGCGATGGCCGAGGCCCCGAGCCCGATCATGAGCGCCGGTCGACGTCCGATCCGATCGGAGACGCGGCCCCAGAGTGGCGCACTCACGAGCTGTGCCACCGCGAACGACGCCACGAGAAGCGACACCACCGCGCCTTCGCCACCGAAGTTCATGGCTTGGAGCAGATGCCCGCTGACGCCGGTGCCGAGGTAGTTCTTCGCGTAGAACGGGACGAGCGGGAGGATCATCAGGATCCCCAGCATGTCCACGAACGCGGTGACCATCAGAACGACAAGACGACCCATCGATGCGATACGGAAGCGAGGAACGATCGCGGCGCGGTGGAGCTACTCGGCCTTGCCGAGCGCGGCGGGCGGGGTGCTGCGCCCCACCACACCTGCGACCGCGACGATCGTGAGGAGATACGGGATCATCGCGACGAACTGCGATGGGATGAGCTGCGCGGCTTGTAGGCGGATCTGCAGGGTCTCCGCTGCCGCGAAGAGCAGGCAGGCGATGCCGGCGCGCTTCGGGTCCCAGCGGCCGAAGATCACCGCCGCGAGTGCGATAAAGCCTCGTCCCGCAGTCATCGAGTCGGTGAACTGATGCTGATCGAGCGCGAGGTACACACCGCCGAGCGATGCGAAGAGTCCGGAGAGGAGCACCGCCGCATAGCGCACGCGCGTCACGGGGACGCCGACCGACTGCGCCGCGACCGGATGCTCTCCGACGGCACGTACGCGCAACCCGAACGTGGTGCGGCCAACGAGCCACGCCAGCGCCGGGATCACCGCGATGCCGAGCCAGATGAGCGGGTTCGCCAGGAACGCACCGGCATTCCCGCTCGCGCCCTCGCCACCGAATCCCGCCACGCGCGGCGAGTTCGAGCTCGAGTCGAAGGCGAGCTGCAAGAAGAAGCGCGTCGCGCCGACCACGAACAGGTTCAGCGCGACACCCACGACGATCTGATCCGCGCGATAGCGGATGCTCGCGACGGCGTGGACCGCGCCGAGCAGCAGCCCGACGAGCGCACCGCAGAGCATCCCCATCCACGCGCTCTCGGTGTAGAACGAGCCGATCACCGCGCCGAACGCGCCGCCGAGCATGAACCCCTCGAGCGTGAGACTCACGATCCCCGCGCGCTCCGCGATCGCGCCACCGGCCGCCGCGAAGAGATACGGGATCGCGATGCGGAGCGTCTGCCCGAGGAACAGCAGTGTGCCCATCAGCGCCCCCGTACCGATTGTCGGAGGATGCGCCGCACCTCTGGCACCGACGCGGCCACCGCGAGGATCACCACGCCCTGCAACACCTCGACCATCTGCTTCGGCACGGTGGCGTTGATCGCGAGGCCGCCCTGGGAGAGCGTCGCGAAGAAGAGCGCCGCGAGCACCACCCCGACGGGATGATTCCGCCCGACGAGCGCGACGGCGATGCCGAGGAACCCGGCACCGCCGCTGAAGCCATCCTCGTAATAGCCCTTATAACCGAGCACGAAGTTGATCCCGCCGAGGCCGGCGAGCGCCCCGCCCACGATCATCGCGCGGGTCCAGACGCGTCCGACCTTCACTCCCGCGTACTCCGCCGCGTCGGGCTGGAGGCCCACCGCGCGCAACTCGTAGCCCGCGCGGGTGCGGAAGAGCGCCCAGCTCACCACGGCGACCGCCACCGCGACGAGGAAGAGCGACGCGTTCGCCGCCGACCCATGGAACGCGCTGAACCACTCCGCGATGCGCGGCAGCGCCCCCGCGCGGATGCTCGGCGTGTGCAACGTCTCCGGGACGTGCAGCCGCGCCGACACGAACCAGTTGAGCAACGCGAGCACGATGAAGTTCAGCATGATCGTCACGATCACTTCGTGCGCGCCGAAACGACTCTTGAGCCATCCCGGCACCGCGCCGACCGCGCCGCCGCCGACGAGCGCAGCGAAGGTTGCAAGCGCGGCGGCGATCGCGAGCGGCGTCGAGGCCGGCAACGCGAGCCCCACCAACGCCGCCGCGAGCCCGCCCATGGCGAGCTGTCCCTCGGCGCCGATGTTGAACAAGCCCGCGCGAAGACTCAACGCGACCGCGAGCCCGGTGCAGGTGAGCGTGGTGGCCTTGTAGAGCACCTGTCCGAATCCGTACGCGTTCCCCCAGGTTCCCTCGACGAGCGTGCGCCACACATCCCCCGGCGCCTGACCGTACGCGAGGATGAGCAGATCGCCCACGACGAGCGCGATGCCGAGCGCGACGAGCGGCGCGATCGCCTCTTCCGCGAAGGTCTCGCGCCAGCTCGCGCGCGAACTCACGCGGCCTCCCGTGCAGCGCCGGTCATGAAGGGGCCGAGGATCTCCTCGCTGCACGCGTGGCGCTCGCGGATGGTGACGATGCGCCCGCCATACATCACCGCCACGCGATCGCTCAGCTCGAGCACCTCGCGCAGCTCCGCGCTCACCAGGAGCACTGCCTTCCCCGCGTCACGCGCGGCGCGCAGCTGCGCGTGGATGAACTCGATCGCGCCAACATCGACGCCGCGCGTGGGCTGCGCCGCGAGGAGGACGCTGAAGTCGCGCGCCATCTCGCGCGCGATCACGATCTTCTGCTGGTTCCCACCCGAGAGCGCCCGCGCGGGGAGTGTCGCGTCGGTGGGGCGGATGTCGAACGCCGCGATCCGGTCCGCGGCGTGCGCGTCGATCGCTGCACGGTCGAGCACGCCGTTGCGCGTGAAGGCGTGCTGCTGCCCGAGGATGAGATTGTCAGCGATCGAGTAGTCGAGGATCAACCCGCGCTTGTGACGGTCCTCAGGGATGTGCGAGAGCCCTGCCAGACCGCGACCGCGCACGTCGAGCGCGAGGAGATCGCGGTCGCCGATGCGGATACTGCCGCTGCTCGTGCGCCGTAGCCCGGCGATCGCGTCGAGCAACTCGGTCTGGCCATTCCCCTCGACGCCCGCGATCCCCAGGATCTCTCCTGCGCGGAGCTCGAAGCTGATCCCATCGACCGCACGCGCCACCCGCGCACCGGCCACGGCGAGATCGCGCACGATGAGCGCCGGTGCGCCGACAGCACGGGTTTCCGTGCGCGGGCCACCACCGAGCGCAATGTCGCGCCCGACCATCGCCTTCGCGATCCCCTCTGGCGTCGTCGAGCGTGTTGCCATCCGCTCGACCGTCGCACCCTGCCGCATCACGGTGATCCGGTCGGTCACCGCCATCACCTCATCCAGCTTGTGAGTGATGAGGATGATCGTCGCCCCACCGTCGCGCAGGCGACGGAGCACCTTCCAAAGCTCGGCGACTTCGGGAGGAGAGAGCACTGCCGTGGGTTCGTCGAGAAGGAGGATTCGCGCCCCACGATACAGCGTCTTCAGGATCTCGACGCGCTGCGCCTCACCCACCGAGAGATCGGCGACGAGACGGTCCGCGGGGACCACGAGTCCGCTCTGCGCGGAGAGTTCCTCCACCTCGAGTCGCGCGCGCGCACCGTCGAAGGTCCCCACGCTCACCGGCTCGCGTCCCAGCACCACGTTCTCGGCGACGGTGAGCGTCGGCACGAGCATGAAGTGTTGGTGCACCATCCCGACGCCCGCGGCGATCGCCTGCGCGGTACTCCATCCGGTCACATCGCGCCCGCCGACCTCGATCGTTCCCGCATCGGGGCGGAGCATCCCGCTGAGGATTTTCATCAACGTGCTCTTCCCCGCGCCGTTCTCACCGACGAGCGCGTGGATCTCCCCCGGCATCACCTCGAGCGCGGCCCCCTGATTGGCGCGCACCGCGCCGAAGCGCTTCTCGACGGCCGTGATGCGGACCGCTGGCATCGTGCTCATCGGGTGCTCGGCACGGTGATGCGCCCGGCGATGATCTCAGCGCGAAGCGCCTCGAGCCGCGTGCGCACGCTGTCGGGGATGAGCGCCTTGTTCCGCGCGTCGTACACGTAGCCCACGCCGTTCTCCGCGAGGCCGAACTGATAGATGCCGCCGACAAAGCGCTGTTCCTTCACGCGCTTGATCGCGTCGAACACCGCGGCATCGACTCCCTTCACCATCGAGGAGAGCACGTAGCCAGGCGCTTCGTTGTATTGGTCTGCGTCCACGCCGATGCCGAGCTTCTTGAGCGTACGCGCGGCCTCGAACACGCCGAGTCCGGTGGAGCCGGAGGCGTGATAGATGACGTTGACGCCGCTCTGGAACTGCGAGAGCGCGAGTTCCTTGCCGCGCCCCGGGTTGCGGAACGCTTCGGGGGTGACGCCCGCGTACTGTGCGATCACCTCACAGTCGGGGCAGACATGCATCGCACCCGCGCGGTAGCCGGCCTCGAACTTGTGGATGAGCGGCGAATCCATGCCCCCCACGAAGCCGACTTTCTTGGAGCCACCGACGAGCGCCGCGAGTGCACCGACGAGGAAGGAGCCCTGCTCCTCGCGGAACTTGAGGGCAGCGAGGTTCTTCGGCGGCTGGATGACCGCGCCGGTGCTGTCGACGCCCACGGCGAAATCGACACCGGCGAAGGCGACGTTCGGATACTCGAGCGCGAGTTGGGAAAGATCGTCGGTGAAGATGAAGCCGACGCCGATGACGAGGTCCATCCCCTCAGCGGCGAGGAGGCGCAGCCCCGCTTCGCGGTCGGAGCCTTCGCCCGGCTCGACGAAGCGGACGCGTGCGCCGAGTTCGCGCATCGCGCGTTCGGCGCCGAGGTACGCGCCGTCGTTGAAGGACTTGTCGCCGCGCCCGCCGAGGTCGAAGACGATCCCGACATCGACCGCGTCGGCGGTCGCGGGGAGCGCGGCGCCGGCGGGGCGGACGAAGAGGAACGCGACGTGGATCGCGAGGAGGACGCCCAGGAGGGCGAGGAGTTTCCGCATCGGGAGGGTGAACGTTCGCCCGAGGGGGGGCGCTGGGGCAAGCGAGCGGGGGGCGACCTTCCCTTGGGGCGGGGCGGCGGGGTAGCGTTCGCCTGTGACCGAGCGGATCCGAACCCGGTTCCTCGTGGTGGGGTCCGGTGTTGCGGGCCTCCACACCGCGTGGCGCGCCTCCGCGCATGGGCAGGTGGTCGTTCTCACCAAGCGCTCGCTCTTCGACTCCGCGACCGCGTATGCGCAGGGGGGGATCGCCGCCGCGCTCGGCGCGGGCGACTCGACCGAGCTGCATCGGCGGGATACCCTCGCCGCTGGCGCCGCCCTCTGCGATGCCGACGCGGTGGCCGTGCTCGTGGCGGAGGGGCCCGCGCGCGTACGCGATCTGGAGTCGGCGGGCGCGCGCTTTGATACGGATGCTGCCGGTCGCCTTGAGCTCGGTAAGGAGGCGGCGCACTCGCGCAAGCGGATCGTCCACGCCAAGGGCGATCAGACGGGCGCGGAGGTGGCACGGGCGCTGGTGCAGCGCGTGAGTGAGACGGAGACGATCGACGTGATCGAGCAGGCGCGCGTGCTCTCGCTGATCGTGGTGGGGGGGAAGTGCATCGGGGTGCGCGCGAGTGTGAGTGGGCGCGCGGTGGAGCTCTTCGCCGATGCGACGGTGATCGCTACGGGTGGATGCGGGCAGATCTACCGTTCGACGACCAATCCGCAGGTCGCGACGGGCGATGGGTACGCGATCGCGCATCGTGCGGGCGCGAAGCTCTCAGACATGGAGTTCGTGCAGTTCCATCCCACGGCGCTCGACACGCCGGAGAATCCGAAGGCGCTCATCTCCGAGGCGGTGCGAGGTGAGGGCGCACTGTTGTTCAACGATCGCGGGCAGCGCTTCATGACGCGGCGTCACCGCATGGCGGAGTTGGCGCCGCGCGACATCGTGGCGCGCGCGATCTTCCGCGAGCTGGCTGACGGGAGTCGTGTGTGGCTCGATGCGCGGAAGCTGGGGCGCACCTTCGTACGTCGGTTCCCCGGCATTCACGCGCTCTGCATGGCGCGCGGCATCGATCCGCGGCGCGACCGGATCCCGGTGACGCCAGCGGCCCACTATATGATGGGTGGGATCGTGACCGACCTCGCGGGACGGAGTTCGCTGGAGCGGCTCTACGCGTGCGGCGAGGTGAGTTGCACCGGTGTGCATGGCGCGAACCGGCTGGCGTCGAACTCGCTGCTGGAGGGACTGGTGTTCGCCGAGCGAGTGGCGCGTGATCTGGTGGCGGTGCCGAAGTTGGGGCGGTTGCCGAGAGCGGAGGCGTGGCGTGTCCCGGTGCTGCGTGATCGTGGGGCCGCGCTGGTCGCCGCCGATCAGGTCCGCGAGGTGATGTGGCAGTACGCGGGAATCGATCGCACCGCGCGCGGACTACGCGCGGCGCTTGATCAGCTGGCCGAGATCAGCGAGCGGCTCCCGAGTGGTGCGACCGAAGAGGCGAACCTCGTCGAGACGGCGGGGCTCGTGGTTGAGGCGGCGTTGCAGCGGAAGGAGAGTCGGGGTGGGCACTTCCGCCGGGACTTTCCCCGGACACGCCGGAAGTGGGAAGGGAAGCACATCGAGTTCTAGGTGTTGTTGATCAGGACGTTGTTCACAGGACCTGAGCGAGTCGTGCTGCCGGAGTTTGGCCGTGCAGGCCGTAGTGCG
>JAIETI010000013.1 GCA_019745365.1 Gemmatimonadaceae bacterium
GGAGTCCACCGCGCCGCGCGTGCAGGTCCTGAAGGACATCGAACTCATCTCGCTCACGGCCGCCATCCGCGCCGAGCGCGGGATCCGCAATGCGCAGGGTGCCGTGATCGTGAAGGTCTCGGATCGGGTCAGTGATGACCTCGGCATTCAAGCGGGCGACGTGATCGTCCAGGTCAATCGCACGCCCATCACCGATGCGCAGCAAGCCGCGCGCGTGCTCGAGTCGCTCAGCGGCCGCGGCGCGGTGCGGATGTGGTTCGAGCGCGGCGGCCTCGTGTATCAATCCGACTTCCAAGTGCGATGAGCCAGCGCTACTCCTCTCCCCTCGCGGAACGGTACGCCTCCACCGCGATGCTCGAACTCTGGTCGCCGCAGACCCGCTACGGGCTCTGGCGGCGGCTCTGGCTCGCGCTCGCGACCGCCGAGCAGCAGCTCGGGATCGACATCCCTGCGGCCGCGCTGACGGAGATGGCCGGCCACCTCGACGACATCGACTTCGCCAAGGTCGCGGACTATGAGCGCCGGTTCCGGCACGACGTGATGGCCCACGTGCACGCGTTCGGCGATGTCGCGCCGACCGCCAAGGGCGTGATCCACCTCGGCGCGACGTCGGCGTACGTGACCGACAACGCCGACCTCATCCTGATGCGGCGTGGGTTAGAGTTGCTCCGGGCGCGCGTGGTGTCACTGCTCCGCACCCTCGGCGGCTTCGCCGAGCAGTGGAAGGCGTTCCCCTGCCTCGGCTACACGCACTTGCAGTCGGCGCAGCCGACGACGGTCGGGAAGCGTGCGACGCTCTGGATGCAGGATCTCCTGCTCGATCTGGACGAGTTGGACCGGCGGATCGCGACGCTCCCGTTGCGCGGCGTGAAGGGGACGACCGGGACACAGGCCTCGTTCCTCGACCTCTTCAAGGGCGATCACGCGAAGGTGCGCGAGCTCGATCGGCGAGTGGTCGACGCGATGGGGTTCGCGCGGTCGATCCCAGTCAGCGGCCAGACCTATTCGCGGAAACTCGACGCACTCGTGCTGAACCCGCTCGCCGGCGTCGCGGCGAGCGCGGCGAAGTTCGCGAGCGACATGCGGATGCTGCAGGCGTTCGGTGAGATCGAAGAGCCCTTCGAGAAGGACCAGATCGGCTCGAGCGCGATGGCGTATAAGCGGAATCCGATGCGCGCGGAGCGGATCAACTCGCTCGCCCGCTTCGTCCAAGCGATCACACCGACCGCCGATGCGACGCATAGCGTCCAGTACTTCGAGCGCACACTCGACGACTCCGCGATCCGACGGCTCGCGATCCCCGAGGCCTTCCTCGCGGTCGATGCGATCCTGATCCTCTGGGAGAACATCGCGGGCGGGCTCGAGGTGCATCCGGCGCGCATCGCGCGTCGGTTGAACGATGAGCTGCCGTTCATGGCGACCGAGACGCTGATCGTGCGTGCCGTCGAGGCGGGCGGCGACCGGCAGGTAGCGCATGAGGTGATCCGACGCCATTCGATCGCCGCAGCGCGCGCGATGAAGGACGAGGGAATCGCCAACGACATGCTCGAGCGACTCGCGGCGGACCCCGAGTACGGCGTCCCGATCAACAACCTTCGCGCGGCGCTCGACGCGCGGGCCTTCACCGGCCGCTCGGAGCGACAGGTCGAAGAGTTCATCGCGGAGGAAGTCGCGCCCGCGTTGGCACGCCACGCGGGGGCCGCCGTCGCCACCGAAGCGGTGCGCGTATGACGACGGCGCTGCGCGCGTCGGCGCTCCCCCTCCCGCTCCTGCGCCGCGGAAAGGTCCGCGACGTGTACGTCGTCGATGACGGCCACCTCCTGCTCGTGGCCAGCGACCGGGTGAGTGCCTTCGATGTCGTGATGGACGACCCGATCCCGCAGAAGGGAGCGGTCCTGACGCAGATCACGGCGTGGTGGCTCCGGCAGCTGGCGGATGAGGTCGCGCACCACATGGTGAGCGCCGACATCGACGAGATCATCGCCACGGTGCCGACGCTTGGCCCGCACCGGAACGCGCTCCACGGACGCGCGATGCTCTGTGTGCGCACCGAGGTGTTCCCCGTCGAGTGCGTGGTCCGCGGCTACCTGAGCGGCTCGGCGTGGAAGGAGTATCGCGCCACCGGCACGCTCGCGGGCGAGGCGCTCCCGGCGGGGCTGCGCGAGAGTGACCGCTTCGACCCGCCGGTGTTCTCGCCGGCGACGAAGGCGGAGACCGGGCACGACGAGAACATCACGATCCCGCAGATGCGTGCGACGCTCGGCGAGGCGGTGACAGTGGAGCTCGAACGGCTGGCGCGTCTCGTGTACACGCGTGGACGCGACCTCGCGGCGATGCGCGGAATCATCATCGCCGACACGAAGTTCGAGTTCGGGCGCGCCGCCGACGGCCGCATCTTGCTCATCGACGAAGCGCTCACGCCGGACAGTTCGCGCTTCTGGCCCGCCGCGCAGTATGCGCCGGGCGGTCCGCAGGCGAGTTTTGACAAGCAGCCGCTGCGCGATTGGCTCGATGCCGAGCGCGGTGCGGGTCGCTGGAACGGGGAGGCCCCGCCTCCCACCCTCCCGCCGGAGGTGATCGAGGCAACGCGATTGCGTTATCTCGACGCGTACGCGCGCATCACCGGCGCTCCCCTTGCCCTCTCAGGTCACTCGTGAGCTTCGCCCGCGAAGGTTATCCGTTCATCCTGATCGCGACCGCGCTCGCCCTTGTCGGGTACGCCGGCGCGTTCGCCCGTCGGTCGTGGCCGTTCTGGCTCGTGGCGATCGTCCTGACGCTCTTGGCGCTCTGGGTCGCCTACTTCTTCCGCGACCCCGAACGGGAGGGGCCGCGCGGCGAGAAGGTGGTGATCGCGCCGGCGGACGGCCGCGTGATCGACATCCGTGAGGTCGACGAGCCCGCGTTCCACCGTGGCAAGGCGATCCGCGTCTCGATCTTCATGAACGTGTTCAACGTGCACGTCAACCGTTATCCCGTCAGCGGCACCGTGCGGTTCACGCATTACAACCCGGGGAAGTTCCTCAACGCGGCCGCGGACAAGGCGAGCCTTGAGAATGAGCAGATGTCGGTTGGCATCGAGACCGCGGGCGGTGCGCGCGTGCTCTCGCGACAGATCGCCGGACTCATCGCGCGGCGCATCGTCACGTACTCCCGTGATGGCGACCGCGCCGCGCAGGGCGAGCGCTACGGTTTGATCCGTTTCGGCTCGCGGGTGGATGTGTTCCTCCCGCTCGGGAGCACGGTGCGCGTCGCGCTCGGCGAGCGCCCCGTCGCCGGGACGACGGTGATCGCGGAGCTGCCGTGATGCGCTACCGCCCCAAGATGATCCGCCCGTCGATCGTGATGCTCCCGAACGGTTTCACGCTCGCCAACTTGTTCTTCGGGATCTTCGCGATCGTCACCGCGGCACGCGGGAATCACACGCAAGCGGCGTGGTACATCGTGTTCGGTGGTGTGTTCGACGCCTTTGACGGACGGGTGGCGCGCGCGACGAACTCGGGCACGCCGTTCGGCGAGGAACTCGATTCACTCGTGGATGCGATCAGCTTCGGTGTGGCCCCCGCGCTGATGATGTACTTCGCGGTGCTCAAACATCAGGGGTGGGACTGGATCTTCGTCTTCCTCTTCGTCGCGTGCGCCGTGATGCGTTTGGCGCGCTTTAACGTCGAGAGCTCGGGAGAGAAGAAGGCGTGGTTCACCGGACTGCCGAGCCCTGCCGCGGGCGGGACCCTGGCGACGTACTGGTGGTTCAGTCAGACGCCACTGTACAACGAGACGATCATCGGCGAGTGGCCGTGGCACTGGATCCTCCGGTTCCTGATGATCGCGCTCTCGTTCCTGATGATCTCGAACGTCCCATACCCGGCGTGGCCGACCTTCACGCTGCGTACCTGGAGCGGTCGGATCGGGATCACGGTGTTCGTCAGTTCGCTCCTCGCGCTGATCTACATCCCGAAGGAGTTCTTCTTCTCGTTCGGCCTGCTCTACGTCTCGTTCGGCGTGATCGCGGCCGGCGTGCGCGGATTGCTCGAGCGCGAGCCGCCGCAGCGCCGAGCCCACCAGCTCTACACCCGCGCGCTCGATGACGATGAGGACGACGACGGGGACGAAGACGAGGACGACGATGTCGCGCCGCGTCAGGGGCGCGGCGACCGGAGCGCCCCGACCCACCCCTTGCGAGGAGACCGCGAGCGAGAGCGTGCCCGCGGGCGGCGTGACCGCGACAGTGATCGCGAGGCGCGGCGAGAGCGCCGCCCCGAGCGCGCGCCAGAGCCCCGTGTGGACGCGCGTCCCGAGCGGCCGCGCCCGGAGCGCCCAGCACGTGTGGAACGCCCCCCGCGCCCGCCACGGACCGAGCGCGAAACGGCACCGCCAGCGTCGGTCGTGTCGACCGACGCCGCAGACATCCTCGCGCCCATCGCGATTGATCCGCTCTCCGTGACCGGCGCCGAGGCGCCGGTCGCGGAGAGCGCACCGGCAGGCGACGAGCGCCGCAAGCGACGGAAGCGGCGTCGGCGGCGCGGCGGCG
Organism: Gemmatimonadaceae bacterium; assembly: GCA_019745365.1. GTDB lineage: Bacteria > Gemmatimonadota > Gemmatimonadetes > Gemmatimonadales > Gemmatimonadaceae > JAIETI01. Next base: position 4,529 of record JAIETI010000013.1, read on the forward strand.
ACCGGAACCGAGCCGACGGGAGCACGGTCGCCGGTGGTGGCGACACGACCGCGGATGGCGGGGCCGATGATGGCGGCGATGATTCCCCGTACGAGAACGACGGCGGCGGCTCGACGGCCGATGCTGGTGATGCTTCCTCTGACTCCTCTTCTGACTGACGATGCCCCGTTTCCGCATTGCGATCCATATCGTCCCGCGCCAGGGACTCCTCGACCCGCAGGGGAAGGCCGTCACGGACGCGCTCCACACCCTCGGATTCGCCGCGGTGCACGACGTGCACGTCGGGCGTCACCTCGTGATCGAGGCCGACGCGGCTGATCGTGCGGCGGCGGAGCAGAGCGCGCGCACGATGTGCGAGAAGCTGCTGGCGAACCCGATCACCGAGGACTTCTCGGTCGCGTCGGTGAGCGCCGCGTGAAGATCGGCGTCGTCTCCTTTCCCGGCAGTAACTGCGACGAGGACGCGTACCTCGCCGCCGTCGAGCACCTCGGCTGCGAGGCCGTGATGCTCTGGCACAAGGCGCACGACCTCGAAGGGAGCGATGTCATCATCCTCCCCGGCGGCTTCAGCTACGGGGACTATCTGCGCTCCGGTGCGATCGCACGCTTCTCGCCGATCATGCAGGAGGTCGTGGCGCACGCGAAGCGCGGCGCACCGGTGATCGGGATCTGCAACGGGTTCCAGATCGCCTGCGAGGCGGGGCTGCTCCCCGGCGCACTGATGCGGAACGCGTCGTTGCAGTTCCGTTCGATGCCCGTCACGATCCGCGTCGAACGCACCGATACCCCCTTCACCGTGCTCTGCCGCACGGGCGACCTGCTGACGATGCCGATCGCGCATGGCGATGGACGCTTCACGGTCGATGCGCCCACGCTGGAGCGCATCGAAGGTGAGGGACTCGTGGTCTTCCGCTACGTCGATGCCGACGGTGTGACCAGCGAGGCCGCCAACCCGAACGGTTCGCTCGACAACATCGCCGGCGTCACCAACGCGGCGCGTAACGTGGTCGGGCTGATGCCCCACCCGGAGCGCGCGCTTGAGCCGCTGTTGGGTTCCGACGATGGCAGCATCCTGTTCCGCTCCCTCCTCGCGACGGTCGCCGCGTAACCGCGGTGGTTCCTGTTCTTCCTGTCCCTCCTTTCGTTCCCACTCCCATGTCCACCGATTCCAAGCCCTCCAAGTCCGAGTCCGAGTACTTCCTCAAGCTCGACCAGGAGCTCCTCAAGTCGCAGCGCGAGAAGCTGGATGCCGAGCGTGCCGCGGCCGAGCGGAAGTCGCACCATATGAAGTGCCCCAAGTGCGGCGCAGACCTCGAGGAGATCGAGTTCCATCACATTAAGGTGGATCGCTGCCCGAGCTGCCGGGGGATGTGGCTCGACGCCGCCGAGGCGGAGCTCCTGGCGCAGGTGCACGACGACAAGGCGGGACACTTCCTTCGTGACCTTCTCTCGGGGCTACGCCTGAAGTGAGTGCGACTCCCCGCGCCGGCGATCCGGTCATCACCCCCGCGCTGGTCGCGGAGCACGGCCTCACCGCCGACGAGTACGAACGTCTCGAGCGGATGCTCGGCCGAACCCCCACCTTCACCGAACTTGGGGTGGTGAGTGCGCTCTGGAGCGAGCACTGTTCCTACAAGCATTCGCGTCCGGTACTCAAGACCCTCCCGACGACGGCACCGTGGGTTCTGCAAGGGCCGGGCGAGAACGCGGGTGCGATCTCGATCGGTGATGGCATGGCCGTCGCATTCAAGATCGAGTCGCACAATCACCCGTCCGCCGTCGAGCCGTATCAGGGAGCGGCCACCGGCGTCGGCGGGATCCTTCGGGACGTGTTCACGATGGGCGCGCGTCCGATCGCGATGTTGAACTCGCTGCGGTTCGGGTCGCTCGACACGCCGCGCGTGCGCTACCTCGTCGGCGGCGTCGTGAAGGGGATCGGCGACTACGGCAACTGCGTCGGCATCCCGACCGTCGCTGGTGATGTGATGTTCGACGCGGCGTACGAGGGGAATCCGCTCGTCAACGCGATGTGCGTCGGGGTGCTGCGCGAGGAGGAGCTCATCCGCGCGAAGGCCGAGGGCGTCGGCAACCCGATCATCGCCGTCGGTGCTCGCACCGGACGCGACGGGATCCATGGCGCGTCGTTCGCGTCGGAGGACCTGAGCGAGGAGAACGAGGCGAAGCGTCCGCGCGTGCAGGTCGGGGATCCGTTCACCGAGAAGCTCCTCCTCGAAGCATCGCTCGAACTCATCCGCAGCGGCCATATCGTGGCGATTCAGGACATGGGAGCGGCGGGCCTCACCTCGTCGAGTGCGGAGATGGCCGAACGCGGCGACGTCGGCGTCACCATTGATACGACGAAGGTCCCCGTGCGCGAGACCGGGATGACGCCGTACGAGATCCTGCTGAGCGAATCGCAAGAGCGGATGCTCGTCGTGGCGAAACGCGGGCACGAGGCTGATGTGAAGGCGATCCTCACCAAGTGGGATCTCGCCGCCGAGGTGATCGGCGAGGTCATCGCGGAGCCGGTGTATCGCGTCACCGAGGGCGATCACGTCGTCGCGGAGTTCCCGGGAACGCGGTTGGTCACGGATTGCCCGCAGTATCACCAAGAGGCCCGCGAGAGTACCGCGATCCAGGCGCTCCGCGCGCGTGATGTGCATGCGATCACGCCGCGCGCTGAGGAAGCGGACCCGATGTGGACGCTCGAGCGCTTGCTGGCCGCGCCGACGATCACGAGTAAGGGGTGGATCACGCGGCAGTACGACTCCACCGTGCGCACCGGGACGGTACTCGGCCCTGGCGCCGCAGATGCAGCCGTGGTCCGCGTGCGTGGCACGAAGCGCCTCTTGGCGCTCAAGACGGATTGCAATGGGCGCTACGTGTATCTCGACCCGCGCGTCGGCGGCCGGATCGCGGTCGCGGAGGCGGCGCGAAACGTGGCGTGCACCGGCGGTCGGCCGCGCGCCATCACCAACTGCCTGAATTTCGGAAATCCGAAGAAGCCAGAGGTGTTCTTCCAGTTCCGCGAGGCGGTCGGTGGAATGGGCGATGCCTGTCGCGCGCTGCAGACCCCGGTCACCGGCGGCAACGTCTCGCTCTACAATGAGAACCCGAGCGGCGCCGTTTATCCGACCCCGACGATCGGGATGGTGGGCGTGATCGAGGACGCGTCGCACGTGATGCCGTCGGCATTCCGCAGCGCCGGGGACGCGATCGTGTTGCTCGGTGAGAACACGGACGAGATCGGCGCGAGCGAGTACCTCGCGACGATCCACGGGGTCGTCGCGGGCGCGCCGCCGGCGTGTGATCTGACGGCAGAAGCGGCACTGATCGAGGCGCTGCTCGAGCTCGCCGCGTCCGGCGTGGCACGCTCGGCTCACGATTGCTCCGACGGCGGTCTCGCGGTCGCGCTCGCCGAGTGCTGCGTGGGGACCCGCGAGCGTCCGGTCGGCGCGCAGGTGGATCTCACCGCGTGGTCGGCACTTCCGACGCGGGCGCTCCTCTTCGGCGAGGCGCAGGGGCGCGTGCTGGTCTCGACCACCGATGCCGAGCGCGTGCTCGCGATCGCGAAGGCGCACGGCGTACCCGCGCGCGTCATCGGGCGCACGGTGGCCGCGGAGGCGGGCTTGCGCATCACCGTCGGCGCGAGCTCATGGGAACGTCCGCTGAGCGCGTTGCTCGATGCCTATCACGAGTCGCTCCCACGCGCGATGGCGCGTGCGGTGGCCGAGTCGGTCACGGAGGGAGTCGCCTGATGTGTGGAGTCTTCGGAGTCTCGGGGAACGCGGACGCTGCGGCCATCACGCAGCTCGGGCTCTACTCGCTCCAGCACCGCGGACAGGAGTCCGCCGGGATCGTGGCCGTGGATCGTGGCGAGGCCCACGGGGTCCGCGCGATGGGCTTGGTCGGTGACAAGCTCGGCGCGGAGGCGATC
>JAIETI010000116.1 GCA_019745365.1 Gemmatimonadaceae bacterium
GGCTTCGCGGCGGGCGCCGTCGCGGCCGGGGCCGCGGCCGGCTCGGGGTCGCGCATCATCGCCATGTCGGCGTTGTGCGCGGCCCACGCCTCAAAGTCGGTCGGCGACACGACGTAGGCGCGGAAGCGCATGTTCGCGTGGCTTGCGCCGCAGTACTCGACGCAGAAGCCGTTGAACACGCTCATCGCGAGCGAGTCCTTCGGCGTGTACCAGATGTGGTTCGTGTGGTTCGAGATCAGGTCGCGCTTCCCACCCAGCTGCGGCACCCAGAACGAGTGGAGCACGTCCTTGGTCTGCAGCGAGAAGTTCACCGTCTTCCCCGCCGGGAGGTAGAGCTCGTTCGCCGTGGTGACCCCGAGCGACGGGTAGCGGAACTCCCACCACCACTGATGCCCGATGACCTCGACCTCGAGGGCGTCGGCCGGCGCCTTCGCCTGCGTCTTGAAGATCGTCTCGACCGTCGGCACCGCGATCAGGGCGAGGATGAGCACCGGGATGACCGTCCAGGTGATCTCGAGCGCCGTGTTCCCGTGCACCTGCTCGGGGTCGGGGGCGCCGTCCTTCCGGCGGTAACGGATGATCGTGTAGAGGAGGATCGCCTCGACGATCACGAACACCACCGTCCCCCAGAACAGGAGCTTGTCCCAGAGGTGGGTGCTGAGGTCGTTGACCTCGGTGGTGCTGTTGAAGGTCGAGTTGGGGTAGGCGACCCCGCCGCCGCAGGCCGTGAGCACCAGTGCCAGCACCGCCAACGTGAGCGGGAGGGCGAACCGGTGCGAGCGCGAATTGGGCATCACACAGGACAGTGAAGGGGAGAGGGGGGCGGATCGTCCGCTCCCCTCGGGGGAAAAACCGTCGAAAGTTACCGGACCGACGACCCGCCTACAAGGATGTACAGCGGCGTGCCGCCAGGGCTTGTCGAGGGTCAAGTCCGGGTTCTCCCGTGCCGATACCCATCGATGGGGATCATCCCCGCTCCTTTCCATACTCCGCCTCGACCAGGGGTTCGCCGATGGCCACGGTTCGTTTTGAGAGCGCGACGGGATCGACCTCCGCGCGCATCGTCGTCCAAGGACGGTTCGACTTCAACATCAGCACCGCGTTCAAGGGTGCGCAGGAGAAGCTCCCCAAGGGCGACCCGGTCGTCGTCGACCTCACCGAGGCCGACTACGTCGACTCCTCGGCGCTCGGGCTGATCCTCATGCTCCGCCGCCGGGCGGGAGACACCGCTGCAGGCGTGCGCGTCGTCGCGCCGAAGGCGGAGGTCCGTCGGGTCCTCGAAGTCGCCAAGTTCGACCGACTCGTCACCCTCGAGAAGTGACCGTGGTGCCGGTCCTTCGCGTGCTGTACGCGGAGGACGACCCGGTGATGCGCGCGATCGGTGCGCGTATCCTGCGGGAGGTCGGACACGACGTCGAAGCAGTGCCGGACGGTCTGGCGGCGGTCGCCGCGTTCACCGCGCGCCGGCACGACCTCTGTCTCCTCGACCTGGGGATGCCCGGGCTCGATGGCGCCGATGCCTGTCGGGAGATCAAGGCGATCGCCGGCGACGCCTTCACCCCCGTCCTCTACGTCTCGGGCGCCTCGGACGAGGAGCTCCTCCACGCGGTCGACGCGGGGGGCGACGGCTTCCTCCACAAGCCCTTCACCCCGATCGCGCTGCGCGCGGCCTTGGCGGCGCTCACGCGGATCCGCGCGCTGCACCACACGCAGGCTGAGCAGGCCGCCGCGCTCCGCGCCCACCATGAGCGCGCCCGCGCCGACGAGGCGCTCGCCGCGCGCATCATGACGAAGGTCATGGAGCCGCTCGATCAGTCCCGCAACGTCGAGCTCTTCCATCGCCCCGCGACGATCCTCGGCGGCGACCTTGCGCTCACCGCGGTCGGGCCGAGCGGGTCGCAGTGGCTCTTCGTTGGCGATGTCACCGGACATGGGCTGGCCTCGGCCGTCGCGACCGTGCCCGCCGCCGAGCTTTTCCAGCGGCGGGTGGTGGAAGGGATCGATCTTCCCACTCTCGTGCGCGAGCTCAACGCGCGGGTGCGTGGCTTCCTCCCCGACGGAATGTTCCTCGCGGCGGTCGTCGCAGAGATCGATGTGTTGGGCGGGCGGATCGCGGTCTGGAACGGCGGGCTCCCGGATGCGCAGCTGGTGGATCCGGTGGGCGGGGGGCGCGCGGCATTCCCGAGCACGCAGCCACCGCTCGGCCTCCTCGAGGGTCCGGCCTTCGACGCGACACCGATGCTCGCACGGCTCCGGGCCGACGACGTCCTCGTCGTCTATACCGACGGGCTCGAGGAGGTGCTCGCCACGCACGAGGACGCGCAGTGGCACGACCTCGCCGCCCGCGTCGCGGCGGAGCCGCCGGCCCACCTCCGCCCGCGCATCATCGAGGCGATGGGGGCGCGACGCGATGCCGGTGCCCAGTACGACGATGCCACCCTCGTCCTCCTCCGGGCTGAGGCGCCGCGCCCGGCACGACAGGTCGGGGGCGCGCCGCTGCGGGAGTCGCCCTCCGCGCCGCACGCGACGCGGCTCGAGCCGGTGCTGCGTGTGCGCTTCGGGAGCGCCTACCTCCGCGCCCGTGACCCGCTGGCGCTCATCACGCAGGCGGTGACCGATGTCCCCGCGCTCGCGGCGCATCGCGACGTGCTCTGTCTCGTCATCAACGAGCTCCTGCTCAACGCGCTGCAGCACGGCGTGCTCGGCGTCTCGTCCGCGCTGAAGGAAGAGGAGGACGGCTTCGCACGCTACGATGCGGCGGTCGCGGCCCAGCGCGCGCGGCTGGCCGACGGGTGGATCACGATCGAGATCGACCACGGCGTGGTCGATGGGCTCCATCAGGCGGAGGTGCGGATCGAGGACAGCGGCGCGGGCTTCGATCCCGCGCACGCGGTGCCCGATCCGCTGGGGCTCTCCGGGCGAGGGATCGGCCTCGTGCGGGCGCTCACCGACGCGCTCGAGTTCACCATCGACGGCACCGGGGCCGCCTGCACGCTCAGCTGGGGCGGCGTGGCCGACGTCGCCGCCTGAGGGCGGTCACGCGTCGTGGTCGCCCGTCTTCTCGTGCTTGGCCTTGGTCTGATTGATCGCGATCTCGAGCGCCACCTTGATCTGCGCCACGTGCTCGCGGAGTGAGCGCACGCGCCCCACATCGCCGCCCCCGGAGCGTCCGGCCACGAGGATCAGCGCCGTCACCACATCGGAGATCATCCCGAACTGCGCCTTGAGCTTGCTCTGGAGCGGCGTGGCCTGACGCTTGAGCGTGCTCAGGCTCCCGGTGAGCGGCCGATTGTTCTTGAGGTCGACCGCCATCCGCTCGACCTGCGCGTGGATCTGCCCGATGAGCATCATCGCGTCTTCGAGCGTCGCCATCTTCGCCTGTCCGGCGCCATCGAGCTTGATCCCTGCCACGGTCACACTCCCGTCATCGCATCGGGGCGCAAGGCGCGATCGAGCTCCGCGCGCGTCGCGTAGCCCTTGGCCAGCACCACATCATACACGCCACGCCCACTCTCCAGGGCCTCGCGCGCCACCTCGGTGCAGCGCTCGTAGCCGAGGATCGGCACGAGCGCGGTGACGATCCCGATCGATTGCTCCACGTACGTCCGCATCCGGTCCACGTTCGCGGTGATCCCGACGATGCACTTCTCGCGCAGCATCACGCAGGCGTTGGTGAGCGCCTGGATCCCGCCGAGCAGGCGGTAGGCGATGATCGGCTCGAAGACGTTGAGCTGGAGCTGCCCCGCTTCCGCCGCCATCGTCACGGTCACATCGCCGCCGATGATGTCGAAGCAGACCTGGTTCACCGCCTCGGGGATCACCGGGTTGACCTTCCCCGGCATGATGCTCGATCCCGGTTGCATCGGCGGGAGGTTGATCTCGGCGAGCCCCGCGCGCGGACCGCTCGAGAGGAGGCGGAGGTCGTTGCAGATCTTGCTCAGCTTCACCGCGCAGCGCTTGAGCACGCCGCTGAGCTGCACGAAGCCGCCCGTGTCGCTCGTCGCTTCGACGAGGTCGGGGGCGGTGATGAGCTCGAGGCCGGTGATGGTGCTGAGGTGCTTCCGCACGAGCTCCGCGTAGCCGCCCGGCGCGGTGATCCCGGTGCCGATCGCGGTCGCCCCCATGTTGATCTCGCGGATCAACGATTGCGCCTCCGCGAGCCGATCGATGTCCTCGGCGATCGTGTGACCGAAGGCGGCGAACTCCTGGCCGAGCGTCATCGGGACCGCGTCCTGCAGCTGGGTGCGGCCCATCTTCAGATGCGGCGAGAACTCCACCCCCTTCGCGAGAAAGGCCTCGACCAGATCGCGCATCGCCTCGCGCAGCTGCACGATCGTGGCATGCAGCGCGAGTCGAACGGCCGTCGGATAGACGTCGTTGGTGCTCTGGGCGAGGTTCACGTGGGAGTTGGGCGACACGCGCTCGTAGCTGCCGCGCGGTTCGCCCATCAGCTCGAGTGCGCGGTTCGCGATCACCTCGTTCGCGTTCATGTTCGTCGAGGTGCCCGCGCCCCCCTGGATCATGTCGACCAGGAAGTGCTCATGATGACGCCCGGCCTGGAGCTCCTTCGCTGCGCGCACGATCATGTCGGCCATCGCGGGGTCGAGGTGTCCCAACTCGGCGTTGGCGCGCGCGGCCGCTTCCTTGATCTGCGCCAGCGCGACGATCAGCGCGGGGAACTCGCGCAGCGGGACCCCGGTGATCCGGAAGTTCTCGAGGGCGCGGAGCGTTTGGACGCCGTAGAGCGCTGCATCGGGGACCTCGCGCGTGCCGAGCAGGTCTTTCTCGGTGCGCACCCCGCCGCCGCCGAAGCCGAGCGCTCGTCCACGTCCGACGAGGGTCGCGTCGGCCCCCTTGAGCCGCTGGGCGATCGCGCGCGCCGCTTGCGACACGAGCGCCGCGTGCAGATGCGGCTTCTCCTTGAGCACATCCTGCAACGCGCTCTTGGTGAAGACGAGCGCTTCCACGGGCATCAACGCGCGCGCAGTCGTGCCATGCGCGGTGTCGTCGAGCAGGAGCCCTTCGCCGAGCACTTCACCGGCGCCGAGCGTGCCGACGCGGACGCCGGTGCCGCCGAGGCCGTGCTCGATCGCGACCGTGCCACTCTGGATCACGGCGAAGAAGGAGCGGGTGTCTCCCTCGCGGAAGAGCAGGGCGTCGACGGGGTAGCTGGTCGCGGTCCCGGCCTTGGCCAGATGCCAGAGCAGCGTCTCGGGGACCGCAGCGAAGAAGGGGATCGATTTCAGATCGGGCATCCAGCAAAGATAGCCGCTCCCCCGGGCGCTGGTCGCGGCAGAGGGGTATCTTCTTCCCTTCTCACCTTCCGCCCGGACCGATGACGCTCGATCGCCGAACGTTCCTCGAGAAGACCGCGGCCGTGGCCGCCGCGGGCTTTCTCCCGCGCTCCGCCTTCCCGGACGCGCGCGCGTGGGCCCCGCTCCCGCGCGCGGGTCGGGTCTGTGTGGTCGCGAGTTCGAACGGGCTCCGCGGGGTGAAGCTCGCCTACGACCGGATCCTGGCCGGCACGGACACGCTCGACGCGATCATCGCCGGCGTGAACATCACCGAGCTCGATCCCACCGATCAGTCGGTCGGTCTGGGCGGCCTCCCGAATGCCGATGGGGTGGTGCAGCTCGACGCGAGCTGCATGCACGGCCCGACCAACCGCGCGGGGTCGGTGGGGTGCATCGAGGAGATCGCGACCCCGTCGCTCGTCGCCAAGGCGGTCATGGACTACACCGCCCACGTGATGCTCGTCGGCGAGGGCGCCAAGAAGTTCGCGCTCGCGATGGGGTTCCGGCCGCAGAACCTGCTGACCGAGCAGTCGCGCCAGGATTGGCTCCGCTGGAAGGCGAACCTCAATCCGGGCGATGCGTGGCTCGATCGCCGCGACGACGTGAAGATCAACTTCACGCACGGCACGATCAACATGAACGCGGTGAACGCCGCGGGCGACGTGAGCTCGGTCACGACCACGAGCGGGTGGTCGTACAAGATCCCGGGCCGACTCGGCGATTCGCCGATCATCGGGGCGGGGCAGTACACTGACAACGCGGTCGGCGCGGCCGGCTCGACGGGGCAGGGCGAGCTCTGCATCAAGGCGTGCGCCTCGTTCTACATCGTGGAGCAGATGCGGCTCGGGAAGAGTCCCGAGCAGGCGTGCCTCGCGGCGATGGAGCGCGTGATGCACATGACCGAAGCCCGGTGGCTCGACGGGCGCGGGCGTCCGAAGTACGACGTCAATTTCTACGCCGTCGCCAAGGATGGACGCTTCGGCGGCGCGTCGCTGTATCAGGGCGGCGAGTTCGCGGTGTGCGATGCCGACGGTGCGCGGGTCGTGAAGAGCGCGTACCTCTACCCCAACAGCGAGCGCCCGCGCGAGTGACGCTCTTCGCGCGCACCAACGTCACCACGATCCGCGGGCGTGCGACGCTCGCGGTCGGGGCGCTGTTGGGTGTGTACTGCATCGGCGTGATCGGGTACAAGGTCATCGGCGGCGCGGGACACAGCTGGCTCGATGCGCTCTACATGACCACGATCACCCTGACGACGACGGGGTATCGCGAAGTCATCGACATCACGACGAACCCGGTCGGGCAGCTCTTCACCATCGGGCTCCTGCTGTTCGGGGCCACGGTGGTGGTGACGACCGGATCGATCCTCACGGCGGCGATCGTCGAAGGGGATCTCACGAAGGGGTTCCGGAGGACGATGATGCAACGGAAGATCGACGCGATGACGGGCCACACGATCGTGTGTGGCGCCGGACAGACGGGGGGCGCGGTGGTGCGCGAGCTCGCGCAGACCGGCAACGACTGTGTGGCGATCGAGGCGAGCGCCGAGCGGGCGGAGGAGTTCAGCGCGGAGTTCCCCAACGTGCCGGTGCTCGTCGGCGACTGCTCCGATGATGAGATGCTCGTGCAGGCGGGGATCCAGCGCGCGGCGGGGGTCGTGATCTGCACCGACGACGACAAGAACTCGCTCGTGACGACGGTGCTCTCACGCCAGCTCAACAAGAGTGCCCGGATCATCGTGCGCACCTCGGACGATCGGCAGGCGCAGCGCCTGCGCGGCGCGGGTGCGGACGGCGTCGTCGCGCCGGCGCAGATCGGCGGGATGCGGCTCGCGTCGGAGTTGATCCGGCCGAGCGTGGTGACCTTCCTCGATCAGATGCTCCGCGACACGAACCGGAACCTCCGGCTCGAGGAGGTCCGCATCGAGGAGGGGAGTCCGATCGCCGGCCGGACGGTCGAGTCGCTCCACCTCCACGACTACGCCACCGGCGTGCTCCTGCTCGCGGTGCGCGAGCTGACGGGGGAGTACGTCTTCAATCCACCGGCGCGCCACGGGCTCCCGGCGGGGATCTATCTGATCGTGATGGGGACGCCGGAGAACGTCGCCAAGCTGCGCAAGATGGGCGCGCGCACGAACTCGGGCGCGTTCGCGGCGGGGTGAACTACCGGTAGCGCTCGCTGGTGCGCCGCGGGGCGCGGTCGAGCTCCTCGATCGCGCCCTTCGTCATCGCGACGATCGCGCTCCACGCGGCGGCGGGATTCGCGAGCGCCACGGTGGTACTCATCACCCGCGTCCGGAAGGCGCTCGTGGCGCCGAGGTCGTGGACCTGGATGAGCCAGACCGTCGAATCCGGGCTCGCGTGGGGGAGGCCGCGCAGCGAGACGAAGAGATCCGCCTGGAACTCGTCGGCGAGGTCATCGATGGTGCGCGTGCGCGCGAGGGCGCTGCGCACGAGCTCAGGACGGACGACGAGGTAGCGCTTGCTCTGCGCGAAGGCGCGGCGGAGCGTGTCGAGCGCCGCGACCGCGGCCGCGCTCGCCTCGGGGCGACGGGCGTTCACCACCGGCGGGTCCGCGATCACGATGCGCCGCGGCGGGCCCATCGTCGTGGCGCGCTTCGCGAACGCCTCCTTCGAGAACTCGCTCCCCGCGCTCGGCGGTGGCAGCGGCGGTCCGGGCGGCGGACCGCCCTCGGACATGAACGCCTTCGTGCGGGCGCCGACCTGCTGCGCGAGCTCGATCGCGCCCAGCACGGCGTTCGCGGGGCCGCGCCCCTGCCGCACCAACGAGTCGAGCACGGCGCGCTCGATCGTGGTGCGGAGCGAGTCGGCCATCCGCTGCATCCGCGCCGCGTCGGCGGCGTCCGTGGCGGAGCTGATATCGACGATTTGGCCGTTGCTGAAGATCTTGCCAGGGCCTGCGGCGGTTTCGATGTGTCCGTCGTCGAATCTGGCGTAGTAGCCGGGCTTGACCTGGTCG
>JAIETI010000143.1 GCA_019745365.1 Gemmatimonadaceae bacterium
GACTCCGGTGCTGCTCGATATCGCCGCCGCGGCGGGAGACGCGGCGGCGGCGCGCGTACGCGCGGCCACCGGCCGCGCCGCGCACTGCATCGTTGCGGACATCACCGATCCCGCGCAGGTCACGAAGGCGCGCGATCAGGTGCTGGAGCGCTTCGGTCGCGTCGATGCGCTGATCAACAACGCGGCCGAGAATCCGAAGATGGAGAGCGGGGCGGCGTTCGAGGCGTCGCGATTCGAGCACTTCGCGCTCGAGCGGTGGGATCGCGAGATCGCGGTGGGGCTCACCGGCGCCTTTCTCTGTGCGCAGGCGTTCGGCACCGCGATGGCGAAGGCCGGCGCCGGGAGCATCGTCAACGTCGCGAGCGATCTCGCCGTCATCGCACCGGATCAGCGGTTGTATGCCGTCGAGTCGCGCACGCCGGACCAACAGCCGGTGAAGCCGGTCACCTACTCGGTCGTGAAGACGGCGCTGATCGGCCTCACGCGCTATCTGGCCACCTACTGGGCCGACCGCGGCGTCCGGGCGAACGCGATCTCCCCCGGCGGCGTCTATGCCGGCCAGCCCGACGAGTTCGTCGCACGGCTCGCCGAGCGGATCCCGATGGGGCGGATGGCGCGTGAGGATGAATATGGGGCCGCGATCGTCTTTCTCTGCTCTGAGGCGAGCTCCTACATGACCGGCCAGAACCTCGTGATCGACGGTGGGCGCTCCGCGTGGTGAGTCCTATGGAAGAGCTCGAACAGCTCCTGTCCGAGACGGAGGCGAGCGCCAGCGCTCGCGCCGCGCGCGCCTTCGATGAGCGTGCCGGGGTGGGGGCACGCACCATCGTTCTCTACGGCGCGGGCAACCTCGGGCAGCGCATCGTCGCTCGCTTGCGGGCGCTCGGCTTCACGATCGTCGCGTTCGCCGATGGTGACCGCGCGAAGTGGGGGAACGCGATCGAGGGGATCCCGGTGCTCTCGCCCGCAGATGCCGGTGCGCGCTACGGCGCGGACTATCCCTGTGTGATGAGCATCTGGGGCGGGGGCACCGAGCGGTTGGCGGCCCGTCGAGCGATGCTCGCGGCGCACGGATTCGCTCGCGTGGTGCATGTGGGGCATCTGTTCTGGCAGTTCGCCGAGACGTTCTTGCCGTACTACGCGATGGATCTCCCGCAACACGTGCTCGCGGCGCGCGACGAGATCCGTCGTGCCTACGCCGTGTTCGGTGACGATGCCTCGCGCGCGGAGTTCGTGGCGCAGCTCCGCTGGCGCCTGCACTTCGATTTCGACGGGCTCCCGCTCCCGGTGGAGCATGATGTCTACTTCGCCCCGGATCTCTTCACGCTGCGCTCCGACGAACGCTTCGTCGATTGCGGTGCGTACGACGGCGACACGTTGCGGGTGCTCTTCGCTCGCACCGAAGGGAAGGTGGGCGCAGTGATAGCGTTCGAACCTGACCACATCTCGCGGGAACGTCTGCTCGCGTGGCGCGCGACCTTGCCACCGGCCCTCGCTGCGCAGGTCGATGTGCGGTCTGACGCGACCGGTGCCACCGCCGGATCGATCACCTTCGCGTCGAGTGGTACCCCCGCCTCGGCCGGTGGCACGGGTGATGAGACGGTCCCTGTCGTAACGCTCGACGCCGCGCTCACCGACTTCGCGCCGACGTTCATCAAGATGGACATCGAAGGCGCGGAGTACGACACGATCGCGGGTGCGCGCGAGACGATCCGCCGTGAGCGCCCGATCCTCACCGTCTGCACCTATCACGTGCAGAACGATCTCTGGCGCATCCCGCTCGTGCTGGCGGCGGCAGCGCCGGACTATCGCTTCGCGCTCCGGCCGCATCTGCCGGAGGTGTGGGAGCTGGTGACCTACGCGATCCCGCCGGAGCGCGCGCATGGCTGAGCGGGTACCGCGCGTCTGTCCGACCTGCGACCATGACGCGCGGACGCTGCTCTATCCTCAGCGCTTCGTCGCCTTCGCGAGCGACGCGCTACTCGACGGCTATGACGTCGTCGCCTGTGAACGCTGCGGTATGGTCTACGCCGACGGGATCCCGGAGCAACAGGCGTTCGATGCGTACTACGCCGCGATGTCGAAGTATGAGTACGCCGACCGCGACGGGCGCGAATCGCCGTACGACCTCGCCCGATTTGCCGCGATGGCGGATGCGGTGCGTCCCTCGCTCCGTGAGAGCGATACCGTCGTCGACATCGGCTGCGCGACGGGTGGGTTGCTCGAGGCCTTTCGCACGCGCGGGATCGCGAACGTGCACGGCGTCGACCCATCGCCCGCCTGTGCGCGTGCAGCTGAGCGACTCTATGGCATCCCGGTCGGTGTGGGAACGATCGCCGCGCTCCCACCGCTCCCAGAATCGATCCAACTCATCACGCTGGTCGGCGTCGTGGAGCATCTGCGCGATGTACGCGAGGCGCTGCGCGTGGTGCGTGACGCACTGGCGCCGGATGGGCTGCTCTTCGTCGAGGTTCCCGATGCCGAGGGGTTCGGGAGCCATCCCGGACCGCCGTTCCAAGAATTCTCCGTCGAACATGTGAACTTCCTCTCCGCGCTCGGCACCCAGAACCTGCTGGCGGCCGCGGGGTTCGAGACGGTGTGGTGCCGCCGGACCGCGCGCGAGTGGGCGCCGGCGTCGATCGCACCCGTCGTCTACGGACTCTTTCGTCGCACCGATGCTGCCGTACCGATCACGCCGGACCAGAGCGCACGCGACGGCGTGTCGCGCTATGTCGCGGAGGGGCGCGCAGACGAGGCGTTGGTCGCGGCACGGCTCGATGCGGCGCTGCCGCCTGGTACCCAGTGCATCGTCTGGGGAGCCGGCACACACACGCAGCGCCTGTTCGCGACCGGTGTGCTCTCGGTGGAGCGCGTGGCGCTGATCGTGGATGGCAATCCGCACTATCGGGGGCGTTCGATCGGCGGCGTGCCGATCTCGGCACCGTCAGCCGTGGCCACGCGAAGCGAACCCGTGCTCATCTCCACGCGCACCTATCAGGAGGAGATCGCCACACAGTTGCGCGACACCCTCCGCTTGCCGAACGCGCTGATCCGCCTCTACGACGTGGGGTGAGTCGCGAGCCGCGCGCGTCGATGCGCGGTGAACGCGACGATCGCCACGAGCACGCCCGCGGCGGTGCCAACGAACGCACCGAGCGCCACGCCGTGCAGATCGCCCTGCCACCCGGCGAGTGCGCCGCCGATCACCATCGCCGCGCACGCCATCACCACCCAAGGCCAGAGCGACTCGTCGCGGAACGCGCGCGACCATCCGGACATCGTCTGCAGTACCATGAGCCCGAAGGTGCAGCCGAGCATCAAGAGCACGTCGATGAGCGGGAGCATCCGCGCGGCGAGTGCCGGGAGGATCGACGGGAGCGCGAGCGTGAAGCCGACGACGCCCGCCGCCGCGAGCGCGAAGAGCCCGAACGCCTCGAACGCGCTCCGGCGCACCAAGGCGTCGAACTCCGCGAGGCGCCCCGTCGCGACGGCGCGCCCGAAGCTCGGGTTCCGTCCCTGAAGCCACGCGGCGGAGAGCACATAGGGCGCCATCGCGATCGCCGTTGTGAGTCCGAGGCGGCCCCCCGCATCGCCGCCCTCAAGGCGCACGACGAGCGCAGTCAGCAGCTGCGGGGCGATCTGCAACGCGAGCCAGAGGCGGAGTCCGCGACTGCTCTCGGCGCGCAACTTCGCCACATACGCCTGCGCCGCATCAGCAGGAACCGCGGCGAGCGTCGGTCGTGGACGCAGGAGTGGGCGGTGGCGCACCGCGATCCAGATCGCGGCGGCGAGGAGTTGGGAGAGTGCGCCCGCCCAGGCCGCCGTCGCCGCGCTCCCACTCTGCATCCCGATCGAAAGCGCCGTCACAGTGGCGATCGCCTGCCAGCTTCGCATGTGCTGCACCTGCACGACGCCACCCGCGCCTTCGACGACCGCGATGATGGGCACCAGGAGGAGATACGCCGCCGTCAGCAGCGATGCCCCCGTCCACCAGAACCAGGTGATCCCCGTGTCGGTGCCGGTGATCACGATCAATCCGACGCCGATCGCGCTGGCGAGCAACACCAGTGCAGCGGTGCCGAACCACCGAAACCCGCCCCACAGGATGAGTTGGATCGCGTCACGCGCCGCGGGGCCACCCACTAGGTCGCCGCGCGAATCGAAACGCAGCCGCGCGGCCTCATGTCCGGCGTACTGCACCAGGAGCGCCCCCGGCCCGAGCTCGAAGAACATTCCGAGCGCGACGAGATTCACGAGCACGAAGAACAGCCCCTGATCCACGACCGGAAGTCGTGTCGAGGCGAGCCAGAGCACGAGCGGGCCACCCGCGACGCCTAGGAGGCGTGCGATGACCGCCGCGCGGACCGCCGGGTCGGCGGTGCGCGCCATTTTGTCGCGGAAGGCGCTCAGAAGTTGATCCGCTCGCGCTCGAACACGTGCGGGTGGCGCCGCACCTGTGTCCAGATCGCGCCGATGTACTCGCCCACGATCCCCACGAAGCAGAGCTGGATCGACGCGAGGAAGAAGAGCCCGATCACCAGCGGCGCCACACCCACCTCGAAGCGATCCCAGTACATCAGCTTGTAGCCGAGGTAGCCGAACGCCGCGAGCAGACTGAGCATTGCGGTGACGAAACCGGTGAGTGCGGCGAGGCGGAGCGGGATCTTCGAGTGATGTACCACGCCGAGGAGGGCGAGGTCGTAGAAGGTCCAGAAGTTCTGCGAGGTGAGTCCCCGCGCCCGCGGCGGTTGATGATAGGGCACCAGTGTCGGTGTGTAGCCGATCTCCGCGAGTAATCCGCGGAAGAAGGGATACGGATCATCGATGCGCCGGAGGGCGTCCACCACGGCGCGATCATACAGCCCGAAGCCCGTCGCCTGCCGCACCACCTCGACGTCGGAGATGCGTGCGAGCATCCGATAGTAGCGTTCGCGGAGCGCGAAGAACGCCGTCGATTCCTCGGCACTCTCCTTCACGCCGAGGACGACCTTCGCGCCGGCTTGCCACGCGGCTACGAACTGCGGGATCAACGAGGGCGGATCCTGGAAATCACACGCGAGCCCGATCGCCGCATCGCCGCGCGTCTGCAGCAGCGCGTGATACCCCGAGCGGACCTGCCCGAAGTTCCGCGTGTTGAGGATCACCTTGATGCGTGGGTCCTCCGCGGCGAGTTCACGGAGCCGCGCCGCGGTCCCGTCGCGCGACCCGTTGTCGATGAACAGATGCTCGTAGTCGACCGCAGGGAGCGCGGCGAACTCGGCCCGTACGGCCGCGGCCATCTCGCGCACATTCCCCTCTTCGTTGAAGCAGGGGGTGACGACCGAGATCAGCGGTCGTGCGTTCACAGGCGGTCCAATCCGTCGCGCCCGAAGGTGAGGTTCCAGACGACCAGCTCATAGTTCGCGAATCCACCCTGCCAGAACGGATCGCTGTCGCGGATGCGTTCGAGCGCACCTTGGGGATCGTCGTCGGGGATTCGGGCGAGGAGCACACCACCGAAGCGGGGGTCCATCGGCCCCGAGGCGACGATCGTCTTCGCCTCCACGAGCGAGGTCAGATACGCGCGGTGCGCGGGGGTAGCCGCCTGGATCTCTTCGATCGGGCGGCGGTAGCGGATGATCAGGAGTCCGTAGGCCACGCGGTCAGGATACGGAGCGCGACGTACAGCGGCAAGCCGTTGGGCTACATTCCCCGCGTGCCGCTCGATCCCCCCACGTTCTTCCTCCTCGCGGTGCTCGCGGCATTCGCGGCCGCGGCGTTGACGCGCGGCGCGACGATGAGCGCGGTGGAGCGTGCCCTCGGCACACGAATCGCCGTCGTGGTGGCTGGCGCGGTCGCGGGCGGATTCACCCTCTCGATCTGGGGATCGCTGCATCCGGTGCCGCTCTGGCACGACGAAGCCGCGTATCGACTGCAGGCCGAGATCTTCGCGCGCGGGCGGTGGACCATGCCGGCGCCCGCGCTCGGCGAGTTCTTCGATCAGATGTACGTGCTGGTCTCGCCGGTGTTCGCGGCGAAGTACCCGCCAGGCCACTCGCTCTTGCTCGCGCTTGGTGCGCTCTTCGGCGTGCCGGCGGGCGCGGCCGTCTTGCTCACCGCGCTTGCTGGCGGGCTGCTCTTCGCGCTCGTGCGACGAGTGGCGGGGCCGTGGGTTGCCGCGCTCGCCTTCCTGCTCTGGCTCACGCAGCCGCTCCACGGCTTTCGCGCGACCTTCCTTTCCGAGACCACGAGCGCGCTCTGCTGGCTCGTGGCGTGGTGGGGGTTGCTCGATTGGCGCGAGCGTCCCGGCGCGCGCGGCGCGATCATCACCGCACTCGCGATCGGCTGGGGAGCCATCACGCGCCCCGCGACGATGTTCGCCTTCGCGATCCCCGTCGCGATCGTGATGCTCCTGTTCACCGTGCGCACCCGACGCTGGCGTGAACTCGCGGTCGGACTCGCCGTGGGTACCGTGACGCTCGGCATCCTCCCCCTCTGGGGGTTGGCCTCACTTGGCAGCGTGTCGCGGACGCCGCTCGCGGAGTATCAGGCGCAGGTGATGCCCTTCGACTACCCGGGGTGGCGTGAACCCACCGCGCGCGGGACGCGCGTGCTTCCGCCCGTGCAGGCGCAAGTGGTCGAATATCTCCGCGAGATCAAGGCGGATCAGGTGCATGCACGTCCGCTCGACCTGCTGCGGGTGCGTGCCTGGGCCTTTCTTGGTGGCACGCTCGGTGGGTGGCGGAGCGTGCTGGTGCCCTTCGTGTTGCTCGGTGCACTCGCCGGCGGTGTGCCTGCGCTGCTCTCGGTCGCCTCGACCGCGTGTCTCCTCCTCGTGTATCTCGCGCAGGCGCACGACACGAGCTGGATGGTGTACTACCTCGAGGCAGGGCCGGTGCTCCCCTTTCTCGCCGCGCTCGGACTCGCCGCCGCGTTCCGTCGGCTCGAGCGTGCGACCGACGCGGCGATGCCGCGCACCCAGCTCGCGATGCTGATGGTGATCGTGGCAGCTGGCGCGCTCACCCTCCGTGACCGCGCCGCGACCGCACGGGGGCGGGCGGCGTTCTCTGCGCCGCAACGCCGCTTTATCACGGCGGTGGAGTCACTCCCGGGGTCGCGACCGATCGTCTTCGTACGCTACGCGCCGGGGCAGGGGATTCATCAGCTGCTCGTGCAGAACCACGGCGACCTCGCGCGCGCGCCCTACTGGCTCGTGCATGACCTTGGCGAGCGGAATGCGGAGCTGCTCAGGGCGGAGCCGGGGCGGGCTGCCTTTCTCTACGATGGGGTGGCGAGGCGGTTTGTTCGGACTGCTCGCTAGTGTCAGGTCTAGGAGCTGGCGGCCTCCGATCGCGCGCCGTCGTGTAATGATGGAATCTGCAGTGGCGGTCCACGCGATTGGCTCGCGGTCTAGTTACGCGGCGAAAGAAGGGTCCCCACTCGCTGGTGCTGTTCCTTGAGCGCTATGGGGATAGGCGCGGTGGATGGGGCGCTGCGCGATAGGTGCGAGTCGAGATATTCCGGTGCCACGTGTGCGTGGGCGGCTTGAGCGACGTCAGTGCGTTGCCAGAAGGCGCGACTCCCTGGCCGACCGAGATCCACCTTGCGGAGTGCTTCTGCGGTACGCGGTAAAAGGCGGAAAGAGCTCAGGGGTCTGCCTGTCGCCAGTCAGCGCATCAGTGCTACGGCATCCAAGTCCGCGTACCACCGCGGGCGGGCCTTGTAAACGTCTTGAGATGCGCGTGTCTCCGTGCAAAGAAGTTCATGACAGCCCCCATCACTGGACGATGGACCGCGCTCCGTCTGGGATACCATACGACCCGACTGGCTCGAGGGCGCAACAGCGCAGACCGCGCTCCATGATCGTCGTCATCGGGCGCCGGCTTCACTTCTCGCCGTCTCCGAGGCAACGGGACAAGCGTCCGTCGCCCAGCGGTACGCACCGCGCGATGAGGAGTCGCGAGGCGCCGACGCCTCCTAGGAGGGCCCACTTGACCTCGACTGACGGGAAGACGCCGGGCCTGCGAGCGAACGAGTGGCAAGGCGTCGGGTAGGACGAGAAGCCGAGTGATCGCGCAGCAATACGAGTCGCGATGATCGGGTGGTGCACTAGAGACTCGCTCGTGCCTTGCGACGGCGCCGGCTCGCGATAGAAGTGGCTTCGCTTTTTCGGACAGCGAAACGGCGTGCGCTATGTAGTTCGGCGGGCGGTTACGCGGCCACCCGGAGTGGCGACCGCAGGGTGAAGAAGTATGCCTCGTCGGGGG
>JAIETI010000079.1 GCA_019745365.1 Gemmatimonadaceae bacterium
GCGTGGCGAGCGCGATCATCCGCTTCTGCGCGACCGGGACCTCCTCGAACGGAAGCTCCACGCCGAGGTCGCCGCGCGCGACCATAATCGCGTCCGACGCTTTGAGGATCTCCTCGATGCCATCGAGCGCCGAGTCCTTCTCGATCTTCGCGACGATGAGCATCCCCTTGGGGAGGAGTGCGCGGAGCTGTCCGATGTCTTCCGGGCGACGCACGAAGGAGAGTGCGAGGTAGTCGAGATCGTGCTCCACCGCGAAGGCGACGTCGTCGAGATCCTTCTCCGTGAGCGCCGGCGCGGAGACCGCGATGCCCGGGAGGTTCATCCCCTTGTTCGACGAGATCGGGCCGCCGTGCACGACGGTCGTATGCACGCGATGACCGTCCTTGCCATCCACCAGCAGCTCGACGAGGCCATCGTTGATGAGGATGCGGACCCCGACCGACACATCGTTGGCGATATCGTCGTACGTGACCGGCACATCGCCGGCTTGTTGATGCCCTTCGACCGCTAGCGTGATCTTCTCGCCGTCTCGGAGCGTACGCTTCTCGATGTCGCCGAGTCGGATGCGCGGGCCCTGCAGATCGCCGAGGATGGCGACGGAGCGTCCCATGTCCTCGGCGAGGCCGCGGATGGTGGCGATGCGACGCGCGTGATCGGCGTGCGTGCCGTGCGAGAAGTTGATGCGGGCGACGTCGAGGCCCGCCTCGATGAGCTCGCGGAGCACGTCCGGGCTCGACGACGCGGGCCCGATCGTGCAGACGATCTTGGTGCGCGGGTGTGGACCGATCGGAACGGCCATCAGCGCGCCGCGACCGGACGACCGAGCGCGGCGGCCTTCGTCTCAAGCCCCGCAATCAGCGTGTCGAACGAGCCCTGGAAGGACCGGAGCCCATCGACGAGGAGCGCGTCGGTCACCGCGTCGAGCGAGATACCGAGCGCCGCCAGCTCGGCGAGCACCGCACCACCGGCGGCGACATCAATGTCCACCGAGCGACGCGTCTCGCCATGATCGCGGAAGGCGTCGAGGGTGGCCGGCGGGAGCGTGTTCACCGTATCGGGTCCGACGAGCTCCTCGACGTAGAGCACGTCACGGTAGGCGGGGTTCTTGGTGCCCGTGCTCGCCCAGAGCGGGCGCTGCATCTTGGCGCCCCGCGCGACCAACGCTTCCCAGCGCGCCCCACTGAAGCGGGTGCGCGCGAGACGGTACGCGGCCTTCGCGTTCGCGATCGCCGCCTTCCCCTTGAGCGCGGCGCCGCGGGCCGCGTCGATCGTCCCTGCCGCGACGAGCGCGTCGAGCTTGGCATCGATCGCACTATCGACACGGCTCACGAAGAAGCTCGCGACACTGGCGATCCGATCGATCGCATGCCCGGCCGCAGCGCGGTCCTCGAGTCCCGCGATGTAGTGCTCGATCACCCGATCGTGCGCGGCCACCGCGAAGAGCAGGGTGACATTCACATTGATCCCATCGGCGATGAGGCGGCGGAGCGCGATGCACCCTTCGGCCGTCCCCGGCACCTTGATCATCACATTCGGGCGATCGACCGCGGCCCAGAGGCGATGCGCTTCGGTGATCGTCGCCTGCGCATCATGCGCGGAGCCCGGGGAGACCTCGATCGACACATAGCCATCGACGCCGGCGGTGCGGTCGTACACCCCGCGGAAGGCATCGCACGCGTCGCGCACGTCGGTGGTCTCCACGGCCTCGAAGAGCTCCCACGCGGTGCGTGCACCGGCGGCGGACTCCTCGGCGAGCTGCGCGTCGTAGGCGGTCCCCTGCGCGAGCGCCTTCTCGAAGATTGTCGGGTTGGAGGTCATCCCGGTGAGGGCGTCCTCGGCGATCCGCCGTGCGAGCGAGCCGTCGCGGAGCATGGTGCGATCGATGTAGTCGAGCCAGAGCGACTGGCCGGCGGCGTGAAGCGTATGGAGACGGCTGGACATGGGGCGCGAAAAGGAGAGAGGGGTGCCCGTGTGGACACCCCTCAAAACTAACCCGCTCGCGAGCCCTTCGGCCGGCCGCGCCCCTCGTTACGGCGCCGTGACCGCGAGGACGTATTCGGCCATATCCCATTGGAAACGGAGACGAGCACCGTTGCCCGAGGCGTCGATGGCGATGGTGAAGATCTCGGCGGTCGACGAGAGCGCGGCGCGAGTGAGCGGGAGACGGACGAGATCCTGCTTCTCGTCGTACGCGGTCCCCCACTGCCCCGTCTGCTTGTTCACGATGAGCTGGGCGCCCGTGGCGGTCGGCAGCATCCAGAGGGTGTACATCCCGGCGGGGATCGTCGTGCCGCCGATGATGAGCGGCGTCTCCGTCTTGAGCTGCGTGGCGGCGTTCGCTCCGAGGCGCCACACCGTGCCCCACGGCACCAGCGACCCCCAGACGGGGCGGCCACGCATGTGCGGACGACCGTAGTCGATCCAGAGCGCCTTGCCCGCGACGGTCGCGCGCGCCGTATCTCGTGGAGAGGCGGGGCCGAGCGCCTGCCCCTGCGCATCACGCGACTGGAACGCCGTCCCGAGCGCGGCGATGTCGACCATCTTCACCCGCACCGCTTTCGCCTTGTTGGTCGAACTCGCTCCATCGAATCGGATGAGTTGCCCATCCTTCGCAAAGCGGAACCCCTGCCAGTCGCCGCCGTAGTTGAACTCCGCGGAGTCCGCGCCGCGAAAGCGCACGGGCCATTCCGTGATGCGCGCGGCGCCCGGGGTGTAGCTCCGCAGGGTGATCGAGTCACCGTGATTGCCGGTGGAGCGGAAGGCAGCCTCCCACATCGCGTACGAGTTCGCGAGTACGGGGCTCGACCCCTTGGGCCACGCCACGACGATCTTTCGCGGCGTGCCATCGGCGAGGATCAGTTCGACATCCGCGCTATCGCCACGCGGGGTGATCGCGCCACTGCGCGCGACGTTAGGCGCGGGCATGCCGTCGGGGCGCGCGACGCTCCACGAGAGTCCCGTCATGGTGCCATCGCTGCCTAGGACCGCCTTGTACTTCGCGATGCGAGTGATCGGCGATCGCGTCAGCAGCTCGCCGTCGAGCCCGCCCTTGCTGCGGGTGAATCGCTCGAGCGCGATCGTGTCCTGGCCGAGCCGGACCACGTAGGCCGCGGACTCCGGCTGCTGCGCAGCGAGCGGGAGCGCGACGAACAACGCGAGCAGCGATCGAAAGCGTGGCATAGAAAGTCCGCGGGGGAGTATCCCTGAGGATACTCCCCCGCCCCAGCTCAGTTCCAGTGTCGCGTTACTTCGCGGTCACCGCGAGATGATACTCGGTCTTGTCCCACGCGAAGGACATGGTCGCGCCATTCCCCTTGGCCGCGATGGTGATCGCGAACTTCTCGACCGGTGCCGCCGCGGCGCTCTTCGTGAGCTTGAGGCGGGCCAGATCCTGCTTCGCGTCGTACACCGTCCCCCACTGGCCGGTCTGCTTGTTGACGATCAGCTCGGCGCCCTGCTCCGTCGGGAGGAGATAGAGCGTGTACTTCCCGGCGGGGATGGTCGTCGAGTCGGCGACGAGCGCCTTTTCGGTCACGAGCGTCGTGGCCGCGTTGGCGCCGAGGCGCCAGACCTGACCGTAGGGCACCAGCCCGCCCCAGATGGCGCGGCCTTTCATGGAGGGACGGCCGTAGTCGACCATCACCGAGGCGCCGGCGATCGTGGCGCGAGCGGTGTCGCGCGGGGAGGCCGGCGCGGCCTGCGCGGCGAGGACGGAGACGGAGAGGAGCGAGAGCGCAGCGAGTCGGCGAAACATGGGGTGCCCGGAGGAAAAGGAAGGACAGGAACAACAGGAACTACAAGGTACGGACGTAGAGGCGATCGTCGTCAGGGATACCCCCGAAGATGAACGGATGGGTCCCAACGTGCACGAACCCCGCCTTTTCATAGAAGCGTTGTGCGCGACCGTTGTGTTCCCAGACGCAGAGCCAGAGAGCGTCGTGCCCGGCCGCTCGCGCGACCGTCGCGCAGTGCTCCATGAGGGCAGCGGCGACGCCGCGTCCGTGCCAGTCGGGATGCAGGTAGAAGCGACCGATCTCGATCGGGTTCGTCGCGACCACGGCGGGCGGCGCGACCTCGCGGTGGAGCACCACGAACGCTTCCCACCCGCGCTCGCTCGCCAGCACGAGCGTGTCACGGTCCGTCGCTTCCAGTTCCGCACGCTGCAGCGTCGAGCTGAACGCGCTGGCGATGTGCCGTTCGAGGCGCTCGGTCTCGTAGCCGGTATCGTAGGTCTCTCGAAAACGGGCGACTGCGAAGGCGGCGTACCGGTCCCCCTCATCGGGGCGCGCGCGGCGGATGCGGAGGCCATGCGGAAAGGACACGCGAGGAATCAATCGAGACCGCAGGGCGCGCGGCAAGGCGCGGCGGTAAATTCAAGCGTGCCTCATATCCTGGTCACTGACGAGATCGATCCCGAAGGCGTGGCACTCCTCCGTGCGACACCGAGCTTTGTGATCGACGAGCTTCCGACCCTCCCCGCCGCGGAGCTCCTCGGGCGCATCGCGCCGTACGACGCGATCGTCGGCCGCAGCGCGACGCGGATCACGGGCGAGCTCCTCCGCGTGGGGACCAAACTCCGCGTGGTCGGACGGGCCGGCGTCGGCGTGGACAACATCGCGCTCGACGTCGCGACCGAGCTGGGGATCGCGGTGATCAACGCCCCCGCAGGGAACACGATCGCTGTCGCCGAGCTCTTCTTCGGCACGCTCATCTCGCTGCTCCGACACGTGCCGCGCGCCGACCGCTCGATGCACGAGGGGCGCTGGGAGCGGGGCGATCTAATGGGGAGCGAGCTCCTCGGCAAGACGATCGGGATCGTCGGCCTCGGCCGCATCGGCGGTGAGGTCGCGACGCGCGCGGCGGCGTTCGGGATGGAGATCATCGCGTACGACCCCTACGTCGCGCCGGAGCGGTTCGCCGCGAAGCGTGCGCGACAGGCCCTGACCCTCGACGCGCTCCTCGACGCCGCGGATGTCGTCACGGTCCACACGCCGCTCACCGAGGAGACCACGGGGATGATCGGCGCCGCGGAGCTCGCGCGACTGCGCCCGGGGGCCGTGGTGTGCAACCTCGCGCGCGGCGGGATCGTGCAGGAGGAGGCGCTCCGCGACGCCTGTGCGCGCGGCGCGTTGCGCGGTGCGGTGGTCGATGCCTTCACGAGCGAGCCGCTGAAGGGCACGCATGCGTGGACCGGCGCGGATCGGATCCTTCTCACGCCGCACCTCGGCGCGAGCACGGTCGAAGCACAGCGCAACGTGGCCGTCGACTGCTGTGCCGCGGTACGCGACGCGCTCCTTCACGGTGATCTCTCGCGCTCGATCAACGTCGCGTCCTCCGCGGCGGACCTCTCGGGGATGCAGTCGGCGTTGCAGCTCACGCGGCGCGCGGCCGCGATCGCACGGGCGCTGCTCGCTTCCGATGGCGCCCGCGCGATCGACGGGATCATCGTGAAGTGCGGCGCAGAGCTGGCGGTGGGATCAGGCGCACTCGTCTCAGCGGCGGCGGCCGGTGCGCTTGAGGGGATTGTCGAGAGCGAGCGCCTCAACCTCATCAACGCGCGTCAGGTGGCGGAGGCGCGCGGGATCGCGCTCGCGTTCGTCGGCGAGGGCGAACCGCCCCACGCGCGCGCGATCGAGGTGCGGGTGCGCGCCGGTGGCGTGGAGCAGCGTGTGGGCGGAGTCGCCGCGCTGGACGCGGCGCCGCGCGTCACCCGCATCGGAGCGTTCCGTGTCGACGTCGCGCCGCGCGGGACATTGATCGTGCTCTCGAACCACGACGTCCCAGGGGTGATCGGCCGCGTCGGCACGGCGCTCGGCGACGCGGCGGTGAACATCGCTGAGTACCATCAGGCGCGGTTGGCGCAGGGTGGCGACGCGCTCGCGGTGATCTCGGCCGATGGGGTGGTCGATGAATCGGTGCGGGCGCGGCTCGCCGCCCTGCCGGATGTGCGGACCGCGACCGTCGTGCGCTTCCTCGACGGATGACCATCGCACTCGCCGCGGACGCGGGGGTGCGGGAGTCGTACGCCCGCGACGCGAGCGGCTTGCATCGACTTCCTGATGCGGTCGCGCGCCCGACGAGCGCGGACCAGCTCCGCGAGCTACTGCGGATGGCGCACGCCGACGGACGTGCCATCACCGCGGCGGGTGCACAGACGAGTACCACCGGCGCATCGATCGCGGAGCGCGGGATCCTCTGCTCGATGCGCGCGATGGAACGCATCATCGACTTCGACCCGTCGCGCGGACGCGTGCGCGTGGAGCCCGGGGTGCTCCTCGGCGACCTCGACCGTGCGATCGCAGGTGAGGGGTGGATGTTCACGCCCGATCCCACGAGCGATCAAGAAGCGACCGTGGGTGGCGCGATCGCGTGCAACGCGAGCGGTCCGCGCTCGTTGCGGCACGGCGCCACGCGCCCGCATGTGGCGGCGCTCGACGTCGTCCTCGCGGATGGGCGCGATTTCCACACGGCGCGGAGCGCGCTCGAGAAGAACACGGTCGGCTTCCATCCGGTGCAGGAGCCGGTGGACTGGTTCGTGGGGAGTGAGGGGACGCTCGGCATCGTGGTCGCGGCGGAGTTGCGATTGCAGCGACGCCCCGCGGTGCAGCTCGGCCTCGCGATCCCCTTCCCGACGGCCGGTGCGGCATTCGCCTTCATCATCGCTGCGCGAGAGTCCACGCTCGCCCCGCGCTGCTTGGAGTACTTCGATGCGACCGCGTTTACGGTCGCGCGCGACGGCGCTGCGCAGTGGGCGCCGGGCGCGCGCGCGATGGTGTACGCTGAGGCCACCAGCGACGCCGCGATCGACCTTGATCCGTGGATCGCGCTCGCGGACGCGCACGGTGCGGTGACGGACGAGCTGCGCGTGTTCGATGGGGACCGCGCGATCCGCGAGGCGCGACGGCTCCGGCATGGGGTGCCGGCGATGATGCACGAGCGCGCAGCGCCACATCTCGCGCAGGGCGGGCGGCGGATCTCGACCGACTGGGCGGTGCCGTATCCGCGCCTCGCTAAAGCGATCGCACGGTCGCACGCGCACTGCGACGTGGCGGGACTGCCGCATCCGGTGACGTACGGTCATGCGGGGAACGGGCATCCCCACCAGAACTGGGTCGCGGTCGATCCCGCGGATGTGACGCGCCACGAGGCAGTGATCGCGGCGACGTTGCACGATGTGATCGCGATGGGGGGCACCGTCGCGGCAGAGCATGGGATCGGGAAGCTCAAGCCGAAGTGGCTGCCACTCCAACTGCATCCGGTCCAGCTCGGGATGTTGCGCGCGATCAAGCGCGAACTCGATCCGACCGCGATCCTCGCGCCGGGAAACCTCGGCCTGTGACAACGCCCGTGTTCGCCAGCGTCGTGTGCGATGCGGACTCGACGCTCGCCGGCGTGGAAGGGATCGACTGGCTCGCGGGTCGTCGCGGCGCGGCGGTCGCGGCGGCGGTCGCGGAGCTGACGGACGATGCGATGGCAGGACGCGTCGCGCTCGACGCGGTGTACGGCGAACGACTCGCGCGCATCCGACCCACCCGTGCTGACATCGCTGCGTTGGGTGACGCGTATGTCGCGGCACTCGCCCCCGGTGCGATCGCCACGGTGCACGCGCTCAGCGCGGCCGGCGTTCGCGTGGTGATCGTGAGTGGCGGGCTCCGTCCGGCGCTGCTCCCGATGACCCGCGCCCTCGGCATCGCCGAGCGTGACCTGCACGCGGTCGATCTGGTGTTGGACGCGCATGGCGCATATGAGGATTTCGATCGCGCCTCACCGCTCGCCACGCAGGGTGGGAAGCCGCGCGTGCTCGCGGCGCTCTCGCTCCCCGCGCCGGTCCTCGCCGTTGGCGACGGGAGCACCGATGTCGCGATGCGCGAGGCCGGCGCGACCTTCGCCGCGTTCACCGGATTCGTCCACCGCGCCTCGGTGGTCGCGCAGGCTGCGGTCGTCCTGCAAGATTTCGATGCGCTCCGCGCGCTGGTCCTTCCCTCACTCCGCACGCCGTGACTCAGCCCTTCGGCTCGTTCTTCCTTCCTGGCCCCACCGATGTGCGCCCCGAGCTGCTGGCGGCGATGACGCGGCCGATGATCCCGCACCGCGGCACCGCGTTCGAGGCGATGTTCGCGCGGATCACGACCGGGCTCCAGACGGTGTTCGGGACGACGCGACCGATCTACGTGAGCAGCTCAAGTGCGA
>JAIETI010000007.1 GCA_019745365.1 Gemmatimonadaceae bacterium
GCCCGCGGTGGCGCAGGCGGCGCGCACCGCCGCCGCGACGGACCGGTGCGCCGACGCGTCGGCCCACGCGCGCCCCTCGAGGACGATCCCTTCCGCGTACAGGCCGCGCTCGAGCGCGACGCGACGCGCCTCGCTCGTGTCGGCGAGCACACCCTCGAACTCGATCAGCACCACCGGCGTGCGCATCGTCGGAAACTAACCTGGCGCTTCCGCGTCGCCGTAGCTCGCGTCGAGGAGTTCGATCGGATGGCGCGCGACCACCGGTTGGCCATCGAGGATCAATCCCGCGCCGATCTGCATGAGGCACCCCGGGTTCCCTGTCACCACGATCGGAGCCCCGGTTTCCTTGATGCGCGCCAGTTTGCTGGTGAGCACGCGCTCACTGACCTCGGGTTCGACGAGGTTGTAGATGCCGGCCGATCCGCAGCACTGATCGCTGTCCGGGAGCGGGCGATGCGTGAGCCCATCGATCGCGCCGAGCACGGAGAGCGGCGGGGTCGTGACGCGCTGTGCATGCTGCAAGTGGCACGGCGCGTCGTACGTGACGGTCTGCGGCGCGGACCGCCCCGGGAGTGGGCCACGGGACGCGAGCAGCTCGGTCGCGTCGCGGACCTTCGCGCTCAACGCCTGCGCGCGTGCGCGCCACGCGGGATCGTTAGCGAAGAGGGTCGCGTAGTCCTTGAGGAGTGCGCCACACCCGGCGCTGTTCACCGCGATGGACGTCGCGCCACTCGCCTCAAACGCCGCGATGTTCGCCTTGGCCAGCGCACGTGCTGTGGCGGCATCACCGGCGTGCAGGTGCAGCGCGCCACAGCACCGTTGCCCTGGCGCATCGACGAGCGCGTAGCCATTGTGCGCGAGCGTGCGCTCGGTGGCGCGGTTCACTTCGGTGAACAGCCCTTCCATCACGCAGCCGCGCAGCGTCGCGACGCGCTCGCCCGTGCTGGGCGCTGGCGGGCGCGGCGCGACACGCGGGCGTGCGGGACGGGCCGTCGATGCGAGCATCGCAAAGGGAAAAGCGAGTCGCGCCGGGAGGATGTGCGCGAGCACGCGCGCGATCCCCGTCGCACGCGCGATACGTGCCGGCCCGATCATCAGCGCGAACGCCCACGGCCGCGCCATCACCCAGAGCACGACGCGCGCGATGCGCGGGATCCCGCGATGTGCGGCGAGGGTCTCACGTGTCGCCTCGAGGAGATGCCCATACGGAACACCACTCGGGCACGCCGTCTCGCAGCCGCGGCAGCCGAGGCACTGATCGAGATGTCGGCCGACGACGGGATCGTCGGGCGCAAGCGCGCCGTCGAGGAGTGCACGCATGAGGACCAATCGTCCGCGTGGCGAATCGTTCTCATCCTCGAGCGCGAGATAGGTCGGGCACGCGGGGAGACAGAACCCGCAATGCACGCACCGGTCCAAGCCCTCCTTCGCACGGTCGAGTGGGGTGCCGAACAGAGGAAGCGTCATCGTGGCACGAGCCCTCGGTTCAACGTGTGTGCCGGATCGAACGCAGTCTTCACGCGAGCGGCCAGCGGACTCCACGCGAGCGGCGGCAACGCGCGCGGATGCGACGCTCTGAGTGCGTGCCACCGCCGCGGATCGACGGAGGTGATCGTACCGCACGCACGGAGTGCCGCACGGGCCGCGGCGACGAAGGTCGCGTTCCCAGCGATGCGGACGAGGGTGCCCTCATCGAGCGCGGCCGACGCGACGGGTGCGTAGGGCCCGCGGCGCCACGAGGCGAACGCCGCTGCGTCCGCGTCGGTCAACAGCCAGCTCTCGTCCACCGCCGGGAGCGCGCGGAGTCGCAGACTCGCCTCGACGATCACGCCAAGCGTGCCGAACGCGCCAACGGTGAGTCGGGTGAGATCGAAGCCGGCGACGTTCTTCACGACCCGTCCACCCGCGCGGATCTCACGTGCGTGGCCGTCGATCACGGTCACGCCAAGCGTGAGGTCGCGGGGTCGTCCCCAGGTCGCGGCGGTCGGACCGGCGATGCCGGTGGCGAGCACTGCACCGATGGTCGCGTCGTCCGTCCCCGGTGGTGCGAGCGGACAGAACTGGCGATGCGGGTGCGTCGCCGCATCCAACTCCGCAAGCGTGGTCCCCGCGCCGACGGTGATCGTGAGGTCATCGGGCTCGTACGCGCGGATCCCCGCGGTCGCGCGCGTGGGAAGGGCGATCGCATCCGGTGTGATCGCGGCGTGCGCCTCGGCCCACCCACCACCACCGATGATTCGCACCGCGCGCGATGCCGCAGTGGCATCACGCACGGCCTCGAGGACCATCTCATCGGCGCGCGTCACGACTGCCTCGCGTTCGGCGCGGCGCGCCATTCACGGCAGCGATGCACCGGGATCACCTTCCCCGGGTTCGCGCGATGCGTGGGGTCGAACACCGTGCGGAGGTCGCACATCGCTTCGAGCGTCGGCGCGGTGAAGAGCGCATCCATATACCCGAGCTTGTCGAGCCCGACGCCGTGCTCACCGGTGATGGTGCCGCCCACATCGATGCACCGCTGCATGATCTCGCGCATCGCGGCGTGCACGCGGGTGGACTCGTCCGCGTTCTGCGCGTCGTAGGGGATGTTTGGGTGGAGATTGCCGTCGCCGGCGTGGAAGACGTTGAGGACGCGAACGCCGTGCGCGACGCCGATCGCGGTGATCGCGGTGAGGAGCTCCGCGAGCCGGGTGCGCGGCACGACGGCATCCTGCACGGCGAGCGAGCGCGAGACGCGCCCCATCGCGCCGAAGGCCTTCTTGCGTCCCTGCCAGAGCCGCGCGCGATCGGTTGCGTCGCTCGCGATGCGCACCGTCCGGGCCCCATGCGCGCGGCAATGCGCCTCGATCACCGCAGCGTCCTCATCGAGCCCCACCGCCGCGCCATCGACTTCGACGAGGAGTACTGCGGCAGCGTCTCGAGGGTAGCCCGCTGCGTACACCGACGACTCCACCGCCTCGATCGTCGCCTGATCCATCATCTCCATCGCCGCCGGAAGGATCCCGGCGGCGACGATCGCACTCACGGCAGCGGCCGCGTCGTCGACCCGCGTGAAGTCCGCGAGTAGCGTGAGGATCTTCTCTGGATCGGGGGTGAGCCGCACGGTCACATCGAGCACCACGCCGAAGCATCCCTCGCTCCCGATGAACGCGCCGAGGAGGTCGTAGCCGCGCGTTGCGTCGTCGCGGGTGAGCGTGAGTGCTTCACCGGTCGGCAGCGCGATCGTCGCCGCGAGCACGTGGTTCTGCGTGACGCCGTACTTCAGGCAGTGCGGGCCACCGGCGTTCTCCGCGACGTTGCCGCCGATGGTGCACGCGCTCTGCGACGAGGGATCCGGTGCGTAGTGCAGCCCGTGCGCCGCGGCCGCGCGCGTGAGCGTCGCGTTCACCACACCCGGCTCGACGGTCGCGGTGCGCGCTACAGGATCGAGCGCGATGATCCGCTTCAACCGGTTCAGGCCGAGGAGCACCGTGCCGTCCGCGAGCGCACCGCCGGAGAGTCCGGTCCCCGCGCCGCGAGCGACGAAGGGCACCCCGCGCTCGGCGAGCGCCGACATCACCGCGAGCACCTCGGCACGATCGCCAGGGAACACTGCGAAGGTCGGACGGCGATGATAGCCTGGGAGTCCATCAGACTCGTACACTGTCAGCGCACTCGGCGACTCGAGCACATGACGCTCGCTGACGATCGCGCGGCACCGCGCGAGGAGCGCGACCCGGTCGGCCGGGGCGATTCCCGGCGTGGGTGCGGAGGGCGGCGCGAGCGTCACAGCCGCAAGCTACCGTCGCGTCGGGAGGTGAACCAGCAGGGTGCCGGATGCACGAAAGGCCCGCGAAGTGACTTCGCGAGCCTCTCGTTCACGACACCGCGGTCCGGGGCGGTGTCAGGCCACGTTGGCCCAGAAGCCGGCCAGCGAACGCCCCTCGGGCGACTCGCGCAACTTCTCGAACGCCCGTTCACGGATCTGGCGGATTCGCTCGCGGGTGACGCCCATGAGGGCGCCGATCTTCTCGAGCGTCATCGCCTCGCCGCCGTCATCGAGCCCGTAGTAGAGCCCGAGGATCTTCCGCTCGCGCGGCGTGAGATAGCGGCGGAAGACCCGCGCGATCGTCTCGCGCATGAGCTTGAAGTCGGTGACGTCCTCGATCTCGGCACCGTCGGCACCGGCAAAGCGCTCGCCGAGCGTGCAGGCCTCGCGATCGCTGCGATCGACCGGCGCGTCGAGCGAGAGTTCGGCGGCGGACATCTGCTTGGAGTTGCGCACCTGCTCGGGGGTCTCGTCGAGCAGGCGACCGATCTCATGGTCGGTCGGGTCGCGCTTGAGCACCTGGCCGAGGATCGTCTCGGCGCGGGAGAGCCGGATGAGCTGCGAGTTCTGGTTGAGCGGGATACGCACCGAACGTGTCTGCTCGGCGAGCGCCTTGAGCACCGCTTGGCGCACCCACCACACCGCGTAGGAGATGAACTTCACGCCTTGGTCGGGATCGAACTTCCGCACGGCCTTGAGGAGTCCCTCGTTGCCGATCGCGACGAGCTCGCTGAGATCGAGCCCGTGCCCTTGGTACTTCTTCACGTACGAGATCACGAAGCGAAGGTTCGCCGTGACGAGTCGCTCGGCCGCGGCTTCGTCACCCTTCTGCGCGAGTCGCGCGAGGCGCCGCTCTTCGGCGGCGTCGGTGATGAGCGGGAGCTTCTGGATGTCCTGCAGGTACTGGTCGAACGCGGACGACGGCAAGGAACGGAAGAACGTTTTCGACTTCTCCGGCTGCTGCATACCACACTCCGTTACGGCTTGGGTGTGAGCGAGGGGGGGGACGCTGCGGCCACTCGCCGGGACGTTCGCAGGGACGGTCAGGATAGAAAGAGGGGCGGAAGAGCGTCAACAGCCAATTTCCGTGCCACGTCGGCGCAGTCGTGTGCCCGAACGGCATATCGTTTTACCACAACGACTTACGAGTTTGAAGAATTGTGATGGTGCGTTGCGCCCGGACGTCCGGCACTGGTCCGCTGACGCATTCCGGTGGGCTTGGTGCTAGGCCGCAGCGATCGATTCGACGGCTGCGAGCGCATCGCCATCCTGCACCGCGACACGCCATCCCTGCGTCTCGCCCGCCATGACGCCGACCGACTGCGCAAGGGCGTAGTGCACGACGCCGCCGTGCGCCTTCTTGTCGCCGTAGGTGCGCTGCACAACAGCCGCCGCGTCGAGACGCATTGGGAGTCGCGTCGGGACCCCGACGCTCGCGAGCAGCGCGTACACCTCATCGGCGAGCCCCGGGAGCGCATGGTCGGTGCGCTCCGCGAGTCGTGCCTCCGCCAACATCCCGAGTGCCACCGCCTCACCGTGTAGCAGGCGATAGCCGCTCTCATGTTCGAGCGCGTGGCCGATGGTGTGGCCAAAGTTCAGGATGCGGCGGCGGCCGTGTTCGAACGGGTCGCTCGCGACGATCGCCTGCTTGATCGCGATGCTCTGTTCCACGAGGCGCGTGGCGGCCGCGCCGTCGAGCGTGAGGAGTGCTGCACCGTGTGAGGCGAGCCAATGGAAGTACCCTTCGTCCGCGATGACGCCGTGCTTGATCGCCTCGGCGAGCCCTGCGCGTCGGTGCGCGAGAGGGAGCGTGCGGAGCAAATCGGGATCGACGAGGATGAGCGACGGTGCGTGGAACGCCCCCACGAGGTTCTTGCCGTGCGGTGTGTCCACGCCGGTCTTGCCGCCGATCGCACTGTCGATCATCGCGATGAGCGAGGTGGGCACCTGCACCACCGGGATGCCCCGGAGGTAGGTCGCAGCGACGAAGCCAGCGAGATCACCGACCACGCCGCCACCGACGGCGACGATCGCACTGTCACGTCCGAAGCCAGCCGCCAGCAGCGCATCCGTGAGCCGCGCCCACTCGTCGCGCGTCTTGCTCGCCTCGCCTGCCGCGATGGTCAGGAGGGGGGCGTCGAGCGATGCGGCGAGCGCGGCGCCATACAACGGGCCCACGTTGCTGTCGGAGATGATCGCGAGGCGGCGCTCCGGGAGCGCGGCGCGGATGCGTGCGGCCGCGTCGCTGAAGAGCCCAGCGCGGAGTTCGAACGGCGTGGTCATCGGCGAGCCCTGCGGCTCACCAGGTGACTTCGCCCGCACCGGCGCGGCGGTTCGCCACGCGGGCCAGCACGAAGAGCAGATCGCTCAGCCGATTGAGATAGATCAGCACGACCGGCGGGAGTTCGATCTCGTGGCCCAGCTTGATTACGGCGCGTTCCGCGCGCCGACACACGGTGCGCGCGACATGGAGCGCGGCGGCCTTGGGCGTCCCTCCCGGGAGGATGAACGCGGTCAGGGGCTCGAGCTCGTGCTCCCCATCGTCGATCGCGCGCTCGAGCTGCGCGATCCGTTCGTCGCTGATGCGCGCCTTGGCGAGCTGCTCATGCATCTTCGCGTGATCTGGCGTGGCGAGGAGGGCGCCGAGCGAGAAGAGGTCGCGCTGGATGGGCACCAGCACCTCGTCGATGCGCGGCATCATCTCCACCGCACGTGCCATCCCCAGCACGGCGTTCAACTCATCGACGTCGCCGTAGGCCTCGACGCGCGGATGGTCCTTGGGGACGCGGCCACCGCCGAAGAGTCCCGTTTCGCCGGCGTCGCCGGTCTTGGTGTAGATCTTGAGCGTCACCCCCGCAATATACCGGAGCGGGGCTGGTACGCGTGAGCGAAGAGCATCTGGAGATGGGCCTGCAACCGCTCCGGGCTCCCGGGTTCGCGCTGCGAGTGGCACCACGCATCGAGCTCGCGTCCCATCGCCGCGGCCGTCGGCCGTTCCTGCGGGTCGCGCGCGATCGACATGTCGAGGATCCGCGCGAGCCCCGGCGACGCATCGGGAAGGAGATCTTTGATCGCCGGCATCGGTGCCTTGGTGACCTCATCGACGGCGAGGTCGGTGTCGTCCTCCTCGAACAGGAAGCGGAGGGCGAGCAACTCGAACAACACGACGCCCATCGAGAACACATCCGAGCGCCAGGTCGTCTCCTCGGCAAGCATCTGCTCGGGACTCATGTAGTGCTTCTTGCCGAGCATCAGTCGCCGCCGCTGGGCCGGATCGTTCATCGACTTCGCTTTGGCGATGCCGAAGTCCCCGAGCTTCACGTGGCCGTCCCACGTCAGCAGCACGTTGCCCGGGGAGACGTCCCGGTGGACGATGTCGAGGCGCGAGCCGGCGGGGTCGACGTAGTTGTGGGCGAAGTCGAGCGCGCGGCACACACGGCTCGCGATATAGGCCGCCAGTGATGGTGAGATGTCCTCGCCGCGCTCGCGATGGGCGTTGATCACCTGCCGGAGCGTGACGCCTTGGATGTACTCCATCGCCATCCAGAACTCGCCGTCGGTCTCGCCGAGTTGGTAGATCTGGACGATGTTGCCGTGCAGGAGGTTG
Source organism: Gemmatimonadaceae bacterium (assembly GCA_019745365.1). Taxonomy (GTDB): domain Bacteria; phylum Gemmatimonadota; class Gemmatimonadetes; order Gemmatimonadales; family Gemmatimonadaceae; genus JAIETI01. The sequence continues at coordinate 7,416 of JAIETI010000007.1, forward strand.
GCGGAGAGCTTCGCTTCGTCGATGAAGAGCTGCAGCCATTCCGGCTGCTGCGCGAATTTCTCGTGGATGACCTTCAGCGCGATGCGCTTGGAGAATCCGGCGGGCCCGAGCTGCTCGGCCTCGTACACGGTGGCCATCCCCCCGGCCGCGACTTTGCGGAGGAGGCGGAAGTGGCCGACGTATTCGACGATCCGGTTCTGGGAGTTCAGGGTCTGGCGCATCGTACCGTCTGGGTTGATTCCCGACCGCATCCGGCGAGCTTTCAGGGATGCGGCACACTACACGTGATATCACGATTATCGGCGCGGGGCCAGTCGGACTGTTCGCCCTCTTCTACGCCGGGATGCGGGGGGCGAGCGCCCAGATCGTCGACGCCCTGGGCGAGCCGGGGGGGCAGCTCACCGCGCTCTACCCTGAGAAATTCATCTTCGACGTGGCCGGTTTCTCTCGGGTGCTGGCGAAGGAGCTGATCCGCGGGCTCGTAGAGCAGGCCGGCCAGTTCGGGGAGCCGATCCACTGCGATCAGAAGGTGGTGGCGCTCGAGGAGGCGGACGGGCACTTCGTCGTGCGCACCGAGCGCGACGAGTTCCCGACGCGGGCGGTGGTGATCGCCGGCGGGATCGGTGCGTTCGCACCGCGGCGCCTCCCGCAGCCCTGTGCCGAGCCCTGGTACGGGCGCGGGATCCAAGACCGCGTGT
>JAIETI010000136.1 GCA_019745365.1 Gemmatimonadaceae bacterium
TGCTCTTCCGATCTACCGATCCTGAAGGAAGTGAAGGAACGGCTCCGCTTCCTCGTCGATGTGGGGCTCGACTATCTCACGCTCGATCGTTCCGCCGAATCCCTCTCCGGCGGCGAAGCGCAGCGCATCCGTCTGGCGACACAGATCGGCTCGCGCCTCGTCGGCGTGCTCTACATCCTCGACGAGCCGAGCATCGGGTTGCACCAGCGCGACAACGCGCGACTGCTGCACACCCTCCGCCAACTCCGCGATCTCGGCAACACCGTACTCGTCGTCGAGCACGACGATGAGACCATCCGCGCGGCGGACCACCTCATCGATCTCGGCCCTGGCGCCGGCAAGCACGGCGGCGAGGTGATCGCTGCCGGCACCGTCGCCGAGGTACTCGCCAACCCGCGTTCCCTCACAGGGCAGTATCTCCAAGGGACGCGTCGGATCGAGATCCCGGCCGCGCGCCGTCCGCGCGATCCGCGGAAGGTGCTCCGCGTCGAAGGCGCAGCCGAGCACAACCTGAAGGACGTCACGCTCGAGGTGCCACTCGGCTGCTTCGTCACCGTCACCGGGGTCAGCGGGAGCGGGAAGTCCACGCTCATCGAGGACATCCTCCATCGCGTCCTCGCGCGCCACTTCTATCGCGCGCGCGTCGTCCCGGGTGAGCACAAGAGCGCCACCGGTCTCGAACACCTCGACAAGGTGATCGACATCGATCAGTCGCCCATCGGTCGCACGCCGCGGTCGAACCCGGCGACGTACACCGGGCTCTTCACGCCGATCCGCGATCTCTTCGCGGAACTCCCCGAAGCGAAGCTCCGTGGCTACGGCCCCGGGCGCTTCTCCTTCAATGTGAAGGGCGGGCGCTGCGAGGCGTGCCAGGGCGACGGGCTCGTGAAGATCGAGATGCACTTCCTTCCGGACGTGTACATCGCCTGCGACACCTGCAAGGGGAAGCGCTACAACCGCGAGACGCTCGAAGTGCGCTTTCGCGGTAAGTCGATCAGCGAGGTCCTCGATGCGACGGTCGAGGATGCCCTCGAACTCTTCGAGAACCAGCCGCGCATCGCCGACAAGCTCCGCGTGCTGAACGACGTGGGCCTCGGCTACATCCACCTCGGCCAGAGCGCGACGACGCTCTCGGGTGGCGAAGCGCAGCGCGTGAAGCTCTCCACCGAACTCGCCAAGCGCGACACCGGACGCACGCTCTACATCCTCGACGAACCGACGACCGGTCTGCACTTCGAGGATGTGCGCCTCCTGCTCGATGTGCTGCACAAGCTCGTCGATCGGGGCAACACCGTGCTGGTCATCGAACACAACCTCGACGTCATCAAGACCGCAGATTGGGTCATCGACCTCGGCCCCGAAGGGGGGACGCGAGGCGGGACGATCGTCGCGCAAGGCACGCCCGAAGCGGTCGCCGCGACCAAGGGTAGCTTCACCGGCGCATACCTCGCGCCGCTTCTTCAGCAGGGACGGTAGCTGTGGTCTCGATCCTCGATATCATCGGGCCGGTCATGGTCGGCCCCTCCTCGTCACACACGGCTGGCGCCTGTCGCCTCGGTCTGCTCGCGCGCAACCTCGTCGGCGGCACCCCCGAGCGCGCGGTGGTCGAGCTGCACGGCTCCTTCGCGCGCACCGGCGAGGGGCATGGCACCGACAAGGCGATCGTCGGCGGACTCATGGGGTTCCGTCCCGACGATGACCGCATTCGCACCGCGCTCGAGATCTGTGAACGCGAGGGACTCGACTATCGCTTCGAGAAGACCACGCTCGGCGAAGAGAGCGAGGTGCACCCCAACTCCGTGCGCATCACCGTCGAGCGCGGCGATCGCAGCGCTGTGATGATCGGCGCCTCGCTCGGGGCCGGTCGCGTGCTCGTCAACGAGATCGATGGCTATCCGGTCGAGGTGCACGGCAACCACCACACGATCGTGCTCGTCGCCGAGGACGTGAAGGGTTCGATCGCGCGCATCGCGGGGCTCTTCGCCGAGGATGGGATCAACATCGCGACGCTCCGTCTGACCAGAAAGCACCGCGGTGGCGACGCCTTCATGGTGATCGAAGTGGATGAGCAACCGGGCGAGGAGGTGCGCGAGCACATCCGCGCGCTTCCCTGGGTGAAGTGGGCCTTCCGTCTCGACAAGGTGAGTGCCTGATGTATCGCTCCTTGCATGAAGCCATCGCCGTCGCCGAGCGCGAGGGGAAGCCACTCCACCAGATCGCGCTCGAGGCCGAGGCACTCGATCAGGGGCGTCCGATCGCGGAGATCCGCGATGCACTGCGCCGCGCGCTCGTCGTGATGCGCGGTGCGATCGAGCGCGGGCTCGTCGGCGATCTGTACTCCAATTCCGGGCTCGTCGGGGGCGACGCCGCCAAGCTGCAACGGAGCACGGCCGGTGCGGTCGCCGGAAGTCCGTTCCGCGACGTGCTCACGCGCGCGCTCGCGGTGCAGGAGGTCAATGCTGCGATGGGGGTGATCGTCGCCGCACCGACCGCCGGTGGGGCAGGTGTGCTGCCCGCCGTTCTTACCGGGCTCGCCGCGTCGCGCGGGATCGACGATGAAGCACTCGTCGATGCGCTCGCGACGGCGGGACTGATCGGTGCCGTCGTCGCCGACCGTGCATCGCTCTCGGGCGCCGAGGGCGGATGCCAGGCGGAGACGGGCGCGGCCGCGGGGATGGCGGCCGGCGCGGCGACCGAGATGCTCGGCGGCACGCCGAAGCAGGTGGGGCACGCGGTCGCGCTCGCGCAGCAGGGGACGCTCGGACTCGTGTGCGATCCCCTCGGTGGGCTTGTCGAACTCCCCTGCGTGTTCCGCAACGCCACCGGATCGGCGATCGCCCTCGCCGCGATCGAGATGGCGCTCGCCGGCGTGGAGTTCAAGATCCCGGCCGATGAGGTGATCGACACCATGGGACAGATCGGTCGCGAGATGGACGTCCGCTATCGTGAGACTGCGGGTGGCGGACTCGCGGCGACGCCGACCGGACGCCGGCTCACGAAGGAACGGCTCGTCCAGATCAAGCGCGGCAGCTAGTCGTCGCGCGCTGGTGCGTGTCGCCGCGCGGTGGTAATCTCGACCGCGATGCGCGTGTGGCTCTCGCTCCTCCTCTGCGTGACGCTCCGCGCCCTCGGCGCGCAGGGTACGGTCGTCGGCACGCTCCACGACTCGCTCCATCTTGCCGAGGGGCGTCGCCCGATCGCGAACGCGATGGTCACGCTCGTCGAACTCGATCGCGTCGCGCGGACTGACGCCAACGGGCGCTTCACCTTCGATCGCGTCCCTGTTGGGCGGCACACCCTCCGTTTCTGGTCGCCCGCGCTCGACGTCGTCGGGCTCTCCGCACTCACTACGGCGATCGAAGTCACCGACGGCACCCTCGCGACGGCGGAGCTCGCGACTCCCTCGCGGGCGACCTTCGCGCAGTTGGTCTGCGGCGCGCCGCTCGATCCCGACGACGGCATTCTCCTCGGGTCCGTGATCGACGCCGTCAGCGGTGAGCCGGTCGCGAATGCCGTGGTGCGTGCGCGCTGGCAGGAGACGTTGATCGGCCGACGCAATCTCACGTCGCGCACGCGCGTCGAGGAGCGGCGCACCGATGCCGGCGGTGATTTCGCGATCTGCGGAGTGCCTGCCAGCGACTCGTTCGATGTGCAGGCCGTGCTTGGCGCGCGTCGCACCAGCGCCATCATTCACGCCCTCGACGAGCCGCTCGGCCGACTCGACCTTCGCCTCACCCCCGATGCGGGGCGTCGCGCGCGCTGGTCGGGAGTCGTGCTCGATACCGCCGGTCGACGCGTCGCGGATGCCCTCATCGGCGTCGAGGAGGACTCGGCACGTATCAGTCAGCGCACCGACTCCGCCGGGCGCTTCTCGCTCGGCGTGCCGCTCGGCACCCATCTCTTGGTCGCGCGACGACTCGGCTTCACCCCGCATCGTCGCGTCGAGCGCGTGGGGGCCTCCGGGATCACCCCCGACACGGTGTACCTGCGTCCCCTCCCGCCGCTGCTCACCGAGGTGCGCATCTTCGCGAACGGACCGGCGCGCACGCTCGACGAGCTCGCGTATCGCGAACGGCAGCGACGGGGCCGCGGGACGTTCATCGACGACGCGGTGCTGCAGCGCATCACCACGCGCAGCGTCTCGGTGATCTCGAGCTTGATCCCGCGCGCCGATTTCACCAGCTATGGTTCCGACGGCGGCGTGGTCTTCCGCCGCAGTGATGGCACGCGGTGTCGCCCGCTCTTCGTCCTCGATGGGATCCGCGTCGCCCCGTTTTCGGTGCAGGAAGAGGAGACCTGGTACCGCCGGGCCAAACGGATCGAGGCGTACGTCGACACGGACGCGCCGCCCGAGTACTCCGACTTCGCCGGCTGCGGCAGTCTGATCATCTGGACCCGCTGACCCCACCCTCGACCGCCACGGGCGGCATACTATAGATTGCGCCTGTGGGCGTGTCGCTCTGAAACACGCGCTCCCGCCCGCGCGTACGGCCCCCATGACCCAGCCAGGAGACGTGATGGTCTCGCAAGACGACCTCGAACGCTTCCTCGACCGCCTCGCGGCCGATGGCGTGACGTACGAGGAACTGCAACCCGGCCTCTGGACCGTCCGCCCCGAAGGCGAGCTCGCCTTCGATGTGATCGTCCATCACTCGCCGCCGGTCGTGCTGCTGCGCGTGAAGGTGATGGATCTGCCGACGGACGAGAGCACGGTGCATCGACTCTCGCGTCGCCTGCTCGAACTCAACGCTACCGACTTGCTCCACGGCTCGTACGGCATCGATCACGATGCCGTCGTCCTCACCGAGGCGCTCCAGCTCGCGCACCTCGACTTCGAGGAGTTCCTCTCCGCCTACGAGAGCATCACCATCGCCCTCGCCTCCCATCTGCGCGAGTTGGCCACGTACCGCGAGGCCCGCTGATCATGGGTATCTGGGACCGATTCACCACCCTCTTCAAGTCGAACATCAACGATCTCATCTCTCGGGCGGAGAATCCCGAGAAGATGCTCGATCAGATCGTGCTCGACATGCGGAACCAGCTCGCGAGCGCCAAGCAGCAGGTGGCCTCGGCGATCGCCGACGAGAAGCGCCTGGCCGATCAGGTCGTGGCCGAGCGGAAGACGGCGGCCGACTGGGAAGCCAAGGCGATGCTCGCGGTCAAGGAAGGGCGCGACGACCTCGCCAAACAGGCGCTCATGCGGCATCAGGAGCATGACACGCACGCACAGCAGCTCGAGCTCACCTGGCAGGCCCATCAGGCCGAGACCGAGAAGCTCAAGAACTCGCTGCGCGATCTGAACGACAAGATCGAGGAAGCCAAGCGGAAGAAGAACCTCCTCCTCGCGCGGCAGCGTCGCGCGCAGGCGCAGCAGCGCATCGCCGAGACCATGTCGGGGATGAGCGAGAAGAGTGCGTTCGAGGCCTTCGCGCGGATGGAAGAGAAGGTCGAGCAGAACGAGCGCATGATCAAAGCGTCGTCGGAGATCGACGAGGAGTTCTCGGGCGATCGCCTGCAGGCGGACTTCAAGCGCCTCGAGAAGGTCGCGGGTTCCGCGAGCGCCGATCAGCAGCTCGCGGCACTGAAGCAGAAGATGGGACTCCTCGGGGCCGGCGGGTCGAGTGCACCCAAGGCCCTCGGCGCGGGAGAGCAGGAAGTGCACGCCGAGATCGAGGACGCGAAGCGGGAGCGGAAGTAGATGGAGGCGCACGCCCCGCGCGTGCGCCTGCTCCCGGGGCTCGCCGGACTGCTGGGCCTCGTCCTGCTCCTCTGGCTCGCAGGGACGCTGCGCGACATCCTCCTCCTGGTCTTCATCTCGGGGCTCGTCGCGGTCTATCTGCGTGCGCTCACCGCGCTCATCGAGCAGCGCACGACGCTCCCGCGCGGTCCGGCCTTCACCCTCGCGGTCGTCGCGTCGGTCGCGGCGTTGGTGGGCGTCGGCGTGCTCCTCGTTCCGCCCGTCGTTGCGCAGACCCGCGCGTTGATCGCGGTACTCCCCGAGCGCGTGCTCGCGATCGAGCAGGCGATCGAGGCCTTCGTCGGACGCTTCCCGGAGCTCGCGGGCAGCTTCAAGCCGGGTGAGCATCAGCTCCTCGAGAAGGGCGTCGAAGAGGCGACCGGTTGGGTCGGCTCTGTCCTCCCGCGCGTCTTCTCGCTTGCGCACGGCGTGGTCGACCTCGTCGCGGTGATCGTGATGAGCCTCTACCTCGCGCTCGATCCCGGCCTCTATCGCGGCTGGCTCGTGGCGTTGGTGCCGCCGGCCAAGCGCCAGACCGCGCATGAGGTCACCGATCGGGTCATCGCCGTGCTCCGGGCCTGGGTGCTCGCGCAGTTGCTGGCGATGACGATCCTTGGCGTGCTCACCGCGATCGGCCTCTATCTGCTCGACGTGCCTTACTGGCTCGCGTTCGGGATCTTCACCGGGGTGGTCGCGCTCGTGCCCTTCTTCGGCACGTTCGTCTCCACGCTCCTCCCCGCGCTCTTCGCGCTCGGCGGCGACGGCGGGATGACCCGTGCGCTCGCCGTGGTCGCGCTCGGCGTGATCATCCACGTCGTCGAGAACAACATCGTCAACCCGCTCATCATGCACCGGCAGATCGCGCTGCCGCCGGTGCTCACGATCATGAGCGTGCTGATTCTCAGTCGCTTGCTCGGGCCACTCGGGCTCCTCGTCGCGGTGCCCGCGCTCGCGGTGATCCTCGTGCTGGTGAAGGAGCTCCTCCTCACGCGTACCTACGGCGACAGCGCGATGCCGAGCGCACCACCGGGGTGACGGTGCGGCACGGGCGCGGCGCGATGGTGTGTGTCCTCCCCGTCGTGAGCGCCCCCTGTCGGCCCCTGTCCTCGCGCTTCGTGAGTTGGTCTATCGCGCCCCCCGCGCGCCGACGCCGCGCGTCCTCGATGGGGTGACCCTCGACGTCCACGCGGGCGAGATCGTAGTGCTCGTCGGCGCACCACGGAGTGGGAAGTCGCTCATCCTCGCGCTCGCGGCCGCGCTCGTCGAACCGCAGGGCGGCCGCGTGCGATGGTGGGGCGTCGCCGCGCCGCCGGCCGCGCGGGATGTCGCGCTCGTCCCCGACGATCCGTTCGCGCTCGGTTTCCTCACGATCGGTGAACAGCTTCGCCTCGCGGCGTTGCGACTCGGCAGCGATGACGAGCGCGCCGCCGAGCGAGCGATGAGTACAACCTCGCTGGGGCTCGTGGCGGCCAAGCGCATCGCGAACTGCACGGCGGGGGAACGCGCTCGCGCCGCCCTCGCGATGGCGCTCCTCGTGGCGCCACGCCTGCTGCTCGTCGACCTACCGCTCGACGCGCTGAACGCCGCCGAGCGTCGGGATGTGCGCGACATCTTGCGGGCCTTCACCGACCGCGGTGGCAGCGTGCTCGCGACCTCGCGGGAGCCGATGGCGTGTGCGGCGCTCGCGACGCGGGTGGCGCTGCTGCGCCGCGGACGGATCGGAGCGACGGTCGATCCGCTCCCAGTCACGAGAACGCTTCGGGTCGCGGAGGCACCGCTCCCCCCGGCGCGACGACCTCGCCGCGGGTTCGCCCGGCGGTAGATTCTCGCGCGTGATCTCTCGCCCCGCGACGTGGACCGCCGCGCACTGGTTGCGTGCGCTGCTCGTGCTCTACGCGGTGGCCGCGGTGGTGATCACCGTCCAGCGTGCGGTCGTCGGCAACGAGAACAACTTCGACACCTTCCGCGCGAGCGTCGGCCATCTCCGCTCTGGCGCCGATCTCTACGCGGCCTACCCCGCGGAGCACGCCGACCGCTTCAAGTACAGTCCCTCATTCCCGGTGCTCTTCGCGCCGTTCAGCGTCGATCCCAAGTGGCTCGGGTTCTTCGCGTGGACGCTGCTGAGTCTGGGCGCGCTCGCGTGGGCGCTCGTGCGGCTGCTCCCCACGCGCGGCGCGGCGATCGCGCTCGCGATCGTGCTCTTCGAAGCGATCGGGAGTGCGCAGCGCGCGCAGACCAACGCCCTCGTCGCCGCGTTGATGATCGCGGCCTTCCTCGCCCTCGAAGGCGACCG
>JAIETI010000102.1 GCA_019745365.1 Gemmatimonadaceae bacterium
GCGGCGGCGCCCGCTCCCCACCGGCCCCGCGTGATCCTGCGGCGGGTGCTGGTCGCCGCGTGCACCGCGCTCGCGGTCGCCGGAGGCCGTGCCCCGGCACGTGCGCAGTCTCCCGCCGCGACCGTCCCCTGGCGCGTCGGCGAAGCGCTCGGCTACGACCTCAAGTTCGGCGCGATCAAGGTCGGCTCCGGCAAGATGCTCGTCGTCGGCACCGACACCGTGCGGGATCGCCTCGCGTGGCGCACGCGCTTCACCGTGAGCGGCGGCACCTTCTTCTATCGCGTGCACGACGTCCTGGAGTCGTGGTTCGATACGCAGACGCTCTCCTCGCTCCGCTTCTCGCAGGACTTCTCCGAGGGCGGGCGTGATCGCGAGAAGCTCTACGAGATCTTCCCCGACCGCCGCGTCTTCGTCGAGAAGGGACGCCCCGAGTCGCCGACCGTGGCCGAGCCGCTCGACGACGGGTCGTTCCTGTATTTCCTCCGCACGGTGCCACTGGAAGTCGGGAAGACCTACGAGTTCCACCGCTATTTCAAGCCCGACCGGAATCCCGTCGTGTTGCGCGTGTTGCGGCGCGAACGCATCCGTGTCCCCGCCGGCGAGTTCGCCTGCATCGTCGTCCAACCGATCATCAAGACCACCGGGATCTTCTCCGAGAACGGGCGCGCCGAGGTCTGGCTCAGCGACGACCCGCGCCGGATCATGGTGCAGATGAAATCGAAGCTCCCCTTCGGCTCGCTGAACCTCTACCTGCGCAGCATCGCAGGCCCCCGCGACTCCACGCGTCCCCCGAGCGTCCCGTGACCGACGACCGCCGCCCCGCCGAGACCGACCTCTCCCGCGTCCGTACGGTGCCGGTGGCCGCGCGCCCCAACAAGGTCCGTGCGGAGGAGTTCGCCACCCCGCCCGGCGATGATCGCTCGTTCGCGGCGTTCGTGCGCTCGCTCCCCGCGATCCTCAAGGCCGACGAGCTGCGCCGCATCGCCGCCGCCACCGTGGCCGCGCATCGCGCAGGACGTGCGGTCATCGTGATGCTCGGCGGCCACGTCGTGAAGACCGGGATCGGCCCGCTCCTCGTGCGGCTCATGGAGCGGCGCGTCATCACCCACCTCGCGATGAACGGCTCCGCCGCGATCCACGACTATGAGATGGCGCGCTTCGGCGCGACCAGCGAGGACGTCGCCGCCGGGCTGCGCGATGGCACCTTCGGGATGGCCGAGGAGACGGGGCGCGGGATGAACGAGGCGTTCGTCCTCGGGATGCAGCAGGGATGGGGGATGGGCGAGAGCGTCGCGCGAGCGCTCGGCGCGCTCCCCGCACTCGCGCAACCGGAGCTGAGCATCCTCCTCGCCGCCCAACGGCTCGGCGTCCCCGTCACCGTGCACGCCGCGCTCGGCGCGGAGATCATCCACCAGCATCCCGCGACGAATGGCGCGGCGATCGGCGACACCAGCCACCGCGACTTCCGTCGCCTCGCCGCGAGCATCGAGCAGTTGGATCAGGGGGGCGTCGCGCTCAATCTCGGGAGCGCGGTGATCATGCCCGAGGTCTTCCTCAAGGCGCTCACCATCGCGCGGAACGTGACCCAGGGAAAGCCGACCAACTTCATCACCGCCGATCTGGATATGCAGCGCCACTATCGGCCGCGGATGAACGTGGTGCAGCGCCCCACGCTCGAGGGAGGCACCGGCTACGAGATCACCGGGCACCACGAGTTGCTCGTGCCGCTGTTGAGCTGGATGATCCTCGAGGCGCTCGACGCTTGACGCTTGACGCGCGCGCGGCCGGAGATCAGAACCTCCGTTCCGCGCCGAGCAGTACCACCCGACCCATCCCCGGCAGGAGACCGCGCGTGCGGTCCACGATCACGAGGGCGTCCGCCACGTTCTTTACGGAAGCAAAGAGCGTGAACCCGGGAAGCGGCGGTCGCCAGTTCAGCGTGGCGTTCCAGAGCGTCGTCGCCGGGATGGACCCTTGCTGGCCGTCGGGTACGGTCACGCGGCGGTTGGTCGGATCCGCGAATTGTTCGCCTTGGTGGACCGCTTCGACCGCGAGGTCGAACCCGTCCCCTCGTCGTACACCGAGACTCGCCGTGAGGAACGCCTCGGGCGCGTACGGGAGTCGGTTCCCCGTCACGGAGACACGCGTGCGCGCGGCGCGCATCGACGGCTCCGCGTACACCTTCCCCACGACGTCGCCCCCGTCGGCGCCGAGATAGACGTATCGCGGTCCGACGTAGCGGGCCGTCGGCAACCACGTGGCCGCGAGTGAGACGAATGGCACGAGCCCGAGCGACGCCGGAAGCTCGCCGCGCAGGTCGAGTTCGACGCCACGATGGTGGGTCCGTCCGGCGCTCGTGAGCGTCGCGCCGGTGCCCCCCGCTACCGACGCGGGGATGATCTGATTCGAGAAGTCCATCTGGAAGAGCGTCGCATCCACCGTCCACTGCGGCCCGCCCCTCCACCGCGCGCCGAGCTCCGTGTTCCAGCTCCGCTCGGCCGCCAGATCCACGACGCCGCCGGTGCTGTTGCTGATGACGTCTTCGTTACGTGGCGGGGCGAAGCCGCGGTGCACCCCGGCGAAGAAGTGGAGGGCGTTGTTCGCGGCGAGCGTCGCGCCGAGCCCGGGGATCAGCTCGGTCAGCGCCGTGCGCCCCCCCACGCCGGCGGGGGAGCCCGCGACCGGGAGGAAGTTGCGGCGTGTGAGCACGATGTGCTCGACTCTGAGCCCCGGTGTGACGGACCATCGGTCCGTGCCCACGCGTGCCTGCGCGAACGTTGCGACCGCCGCCGTCTCGCGCAGGTTGTCCTCGAGCAGTGTCCCACTGCGCGCGTCGAACGTCGGGCCGTTCTCTTGGCGCCGCATCTGTTTCTCTCGATGCAGGCGGGCGCCGACGTCGAGGGAACCCGCGAGGGAGCCAAGCAGCAGCGGCTGAGTCAGGCGCGGCTCCACCCCGACGACCTGATAGCGGCGCAGGCGGCCCTCGTTTCCGCAACCCGTCTCGAGGTTCGCCATCCCACCGCAGGCGGGGTTCGAGGCAGTGTTCGGTCGTTGCGCCGAATTGCTCGACTGTCGCCACCAATCGCGGGAGATGTCGTGCGCATAGGCGGTAGTGACCAGTTTCCGAGGACCGGCACTCCATTCGTGCGCGACGCTCCCCGCGACACGGGTGATGTCGAAGCGGTCGTTGCGAAAGGGATTCTGGCGCGGGTCCACGGACCACTCGCGCTCGGTCAGGCCGGAGTACGTCACCTGCGAGCCTTCGCGATACGCATTCGCCTTGGCGATCACCCGCTGCTGTCCTCGGAGCGGCAGGACGAGCTTGAGCGAGGCGTCCGTCACGTCCGATCGGGTGTTTCGGCGGGCGCCGATTCCTCGCCAGCGGCCGACGTCGAGGAGCACACCGCTCGCGCCATTCACACTCGCGGTCCGCACCTGTGCATTCGCGAAATCATTGCTCCCGCCGGCGACCCGTGCAGATCCGCCAGACCGCGATGGGAGTCCCGGCGTGATGTAGTTGATCACGCCGCCGACGGTCTGGGGCCCGTACAGGATCTGCCCCGCGCCTTTCACCACCTCGATGCCCGCCATCCGGGTCACCGGCGGATGGTAGTATGCGGCGTTGTCCCCGTAGGGTGCCAGCGTGATCGGGACACCATCCTCAAGCAGCAGCGTCTTGGTCGATCGCGTGGGATTGAGGCCGCGGATACCGATGTTCGGTCGCAATCCGAGCCCCTCCTCATCGCGGACGACGATCCCCGAGACCTTTCGGAGCGCTTCGTTCGTGCTGAGCACGCGACTTCGTGCGAGCGCCGACGCGTCCAGGAAGTGCACCGCGCCGGGGATCCACTTGCGCTGCTCAGCCGTCCCGAGGATCGAGACCTCTGGCAGGCGAGTTGAGCTGTCTTTGGGTTGCGGCGGACGCTGGGGGTGGAGCGTGCTCGCGGGAAGCAGGAGCATCAGAGAAAGAGCACGACGTGCGGCTACAGCGACTGGAGAGGACACACGAATGGGGACAGAATGATTACTTGAGAACGTTTCTCATTTGCTGAGTAGGAAGTCTAGTCGGGGATGCGAACCGAAGCAACGGAGCGACTCTCGCTCCCGACATCGCGCCCGCGACACGTCGTCGCTGACACGGAGAAGAAGGGGGAAAAGAAGAGATGGGCAGAGGATCGCTCCCCCACCCATCTCACGCTCGGTGCTGCCGCATCCCCCCCGGGCCGACAGCTCCTCGAGCGTACATCTGATCTTCTTCGCTTACGAGGCCGGTCCCGACCAGCGGTCCTTCCATCCCTTTGCCGTGTCCGGGCTGAACACCCGAACGACGAAGTAGATGATCGCGCCCATGACCAGGATCGGGATCGCGAGCCGCAGGAGTCCGAACAGAATCCCGAAGACGACGCCGAAAAGTCCGAACGCGATCTTGAGCGCGAACATCCCGACGAACGCGATCAAGCCGATAGTGAAGATCGTGCGAAGCATAGTTCCTCCGAGTCAATGCACTCTACGGCGATCTGGTTCCCGAGGTTTCAGCCCAGAGTTTCGCGCGGCATCCGCCGGCCGCATCCCGCGCTCAGCCACCGCCGGACTGCCTCGCGCGTTCGTCACCTAGCATTCGGGGATAATCTACGGTAACTATCGTTTGCCGTTTTGCCAGTTACCTACGATGGCTCCCTCCAAGCCGCGGGGATACCTTTCCCCTCCGCTCGTAGAACGCGCCCCGCCTCACCTCGTCTGCACCGCGCATATGGAACTCTACCAGATCATGGGTCGCCATCGGTCGGAGCCGCTCCCAGAGCGGAAACCGTCCTGGCTCAAGGTGAAGGCGCCTGGAGGGCCGAACTACCTGCGCCTCAAGTCGCTGATGCGGGAGCTCGACCTGCATACGGTCTGCGAAGAAGCGCACTGCCCCAACGTGGGCGAGTGCTGGGAGCATGGCACCGCCACCTTCATGATCCTCGGCGACGTCTGTACTCGGAACTGCGCCTACTGCGCCGTCGCGCACGGGCGTCCGCCGAAGTTCGATCCGGCCGAGCCCTCGCGGGTCGCGGAGGCCGCCAAGGCGATGTCGCTGCGGCACCTGGTCATCACCTCGGTCGATCGCGACGACCTCCCCGACTTCGGGGCCTGGGCCTTCGCGGAGACGATCCGGCAGGTGCATGAAGCCGTCCCGGGGTGCTCGGTCGAGGTGCTCGTCCCCGACTTCCAGGGCGACGAGGCCGCGATCCGCTCCGTGCTCGAGGCACGCCCTGAGATCTACAATCACAACACCGAAACCGTCCCGCGCCTCTACAAGAAGGCCCGCCCCGGCGGACGCTACGAGCGCGTGCGGCAGATCTTCCGTTTCGCCAAGGCCACCGCGCCCGACATCCCGACCAAGACTGGCATCATCCTCGGGATGGGTGAGACGAACGAGGAGGTCCTCCAGACTATGCGCGAGCTGCGCGAGGTCGACGTCGACATCCTCACCCTCGGGCAGTACCTCCGCCCGTCGAACGACCATATCCCCCTCGACCGCTACGTGACGCCGGATGAGTTCCGGATGTTCTACACGGCCGGGATGGAGATGGGCTTCAAGCACGTCGAGTCCGGTCCGCTCGTCCGCTCCAGCTACCACGCGTGGGAGCAGGTGCAGGCGGCCGGCGTCTAACCCCGACCATCCCTATGGCCACCAAGAAGAAGAGCGACGCGCGTCCCGGTGACGCCGCGTTGCATCGCGAGTTGCTCCGCTCGATGCTTCTGCAGCGTCGCTTCGAGGAGAAAACCGCCGAAGCGTACGCGCTCGGCAAGATCGGCGGCTTCTGCCACCTCTATATCGGACAGGAAGCGGTCTCCACCGGGACGCTCTCGATGCTCCGCCCCGACGACTACGTCATCACGACCTACCGCGACCACGGCCAAGCGCTCGCGCGCGGGATGTCACCGCGCGCGCTGATGGCCGAGCTCTTCGGGCGCATCGATGGCTGCTCGCGCGGCAAGGGCGGCTCGATGCACCTCTTCGATCGCAACCTGAACTTCCTCGGGGGGCACGGGATCGTCGGCTCGCACGTGCCGGTCGCGGCCGGCGTCGGCTTTGCGATCAAGTACCGCGGCGGCGATCAGGTCATCATCTGCTACATGGGTGACTCGGTCGTGAACATCGGCGCCTTCCACGAGGCGTTGAACATGGCCGCCCTCTGGAAGCTCCCCTGCCTCTTCGTCGTCGAGAACAACGGCTACGGGATGGGAACGTCGGTGGAGCGCGCCGCCGCGATCAGCGACCTCTCGCGTCGCGGCGCGGCGTACGAGGGAATGGACGCGGTGACGGTCGACGGTATGGACGTGTTCGAGGTCCGCGAGGCCACGCGCGCCGCGGTCGAGCGCGCGCGCAAGCACTCGACGCCGACGCTCATGGAGATCCGCACCTATCGCTTCATGGGGCACTCGATGTCCGACGCGGTGCACAGCACCTACCGCACCAAGGCCGAGCTCGACGAGTACATCAAGCGCGACCCGATCGAGCAACTCAAGCACCGGATGCTCGAGGCGGGTGAACTCGACGCCGCCGCATGGGACGCACTCGACACCACGATCAGGGCCGAGGTCCAGGACGCGTGGGATTTCGCCGACAACTCCCCCGAGCCGCCGCTGGAAGCGCTCTATGAAGACGTCCTCGTTGACACGGTGAGCTGACCGATGCCGATCATCACGTACCGCGAAGCGCTCAACGCCGCGCTCCGCGAAGAGATGAGCCGCGACGACCGCGTCTTCATCATGGGCGAGGAAGTCGCCGTCTATAACGGCGCGTACAAGGTCTCGAAGGGGCTCCTCGAGGAGTTCGGCGAGATGCGCGTGGTCGATACGCCGATCGCCGAGCTCGGCTTTGCCGGCATCGGTGTCGGCGCCGCGATGGTGGGGCTCCGCCCGATCATCGAGTTCATGACGTGGAACTTCGCGCTCCTCGCGATCGACCAGGTCGTGAACTCCGCCGCGAAGATGCTCTATATGAGCGGCGGTCAGTACAACATCCCGATCGTCTTCCGCGGGCCGAACGGCGCCGCGCTGCAGCTCGGTGCGCAGCACTCGCAGGCGTTCGAGTCGTGGCTCGCGCACATCCCCGGGATCAAGGTGGTCACGCCCGGCACACCGTATGACGCCAAGGGGCTCCTCAAGAGCGCCGTGCGCGACGACAACCCCGTCGTGATCCTCGAAGGCGAGATGCTCTACAACACCAAGGGCGAGGTCCCCGATGAGGAGTACCTCATTCCCCTCGGTGTGGCTGAGCTGAAGCGCGAAGGCGGTGACGCCACCATCGTGACCAGCGGGAAGATGGCGCTCGTCGCGATGCAGGCCGCCGACAAGCTCGCCGCGGAGGGGATCAAGATCGACGTGGTCGA
The DNA here is from genome assembly GCA_019745365.1 of Gemmatimonadaceae bacterium. Taxonomy (GTDB): domain Bacteria; phylum Gemmatimonadota; class Gemmatimonadetes; order Gemmatimonadales; family Gemmatimonadaceae; genus JAIETI01. The sequence goes on from JAIETI010000102.1 coordinate 7,380, forward strand.
TCTCCGCACGATCCGCCCCATGGACGTCGAGGCGATCGCGCGCTCGGTGCAGAAGACCAACCGCGCGGTCGTGCTCGAGGAAGGGTGGGAGCTCTGCGGCATCGGCGCGCAGGTGGTGGACTTCATCCAACGCGAGTGCTTCGACGATCTCGACGCGCCGGTGGTGCGCGTGCATCAGGCCGACGTGCCGATGCCCTACGCGAAGAACCTCGAGAAGCACGCGAAGCCCGACGTGGCCAAGACGATCGCGGCCATCAACAAGGTGTTGTACCGGGAGACCGTCTGATGGTGACCAAGGTGTTCATGGAGGCGCTCTCGCCCACGATGGAAGAGGGGCGCCTGGTGAAGTGGAACACGCCGGAAGGTGCGGCGGTGAAGGCGGGTCAGGTGCTCGCCGAGGTCGAGACCGACAAGGCGGTGATGGAGTTGGTCGCCCGCGGAGATGGCGTGCTGCGCAAGCAGCTCATCAGCGAGGGGACGACCGCCGCGGTCGGCACGCTCGTCGGCGTGATCGCGACGGCGGACGAGGACATCAGCGCGATGCTGGGTGGCGCACCGGCCGCGGCTCCGGTGGCCGCTGCGCCG
>JAIETI010000145.1 GCA_019745365.1 Gemmatimonadaceae bacterium
GGCGGAGATGGAGTTCGCTTTTTGTGTCCTCCGTTACGCCCTGAAAGGTCTTGAACATCAGATTGAACTGCCGCGGTTCCGTCAGCTGGCAGTCCCCATGCTCCCCCGGCTTCTTGCTCGGCTTCCGCGGGCAGGCGCCGTCTTGGAGCTTGTCGGCGCGAAAACGCGCCTTGCACGCCTTGCAGTCCACGAGCGGATCGGAGAAGCCGCTGACGTGCCCACTCGCCTCCCACACTTTGGGATGCATGAGGATCGATGCATCGAGTCCTTCGACGTCGTCGCGCTCGCGCACCATCGCCTTCCACCAGCGCGATTTGATGTTGTTCTTGAGCTCGACGCCGAGCGGCCCGTAGTCCCAGACGGAGCCCGTGCCGCCGTAGATCTCGGAGGACTGGAAGATGAATCCTCGCCGCTTGGCGAGCGAGACGAGCGTATCGAGCGCGACAGTCGAGGCCATAGAGGAAAAATGCCCCCAAGGAGCCCGGAAATACAGGAGTGTTTGTTTCCTGTACTTCCTGTAGTTCCTGTAGTTCCTGTCCCTCCTACCCGATTATCTGTTCTCGCCGAGTCCCGACCGACACGTACCGGATCGGGCACTCCGTGAGCGCTTCGATCCGATCCAGATACGCGCGTGCGGCCGCCGGGAGCGCCTCGATCGAGCGCGCGTCGGCCGTCGAGCACTGCCAGCCGTCGAACCACTCGTACACCGGCTCGATCCCTTCAAGCGCGGCGATGTCGCCCGGGAACTCGCTGACCAGCTCGCCATTGATGCGGTAGCCCACGCAGAGCCCCACGCGCTCCAGCGTGTCGAGCACGTCGAGCTTGGTGACCGCGAGCGAGCTCAGCCCGTTCACGCGTACCGCGTAGCGCACGACCACCGCGTCGAACCAACCGCAGCGGCGCGGACGCCCCGTGACGGCACCGAACTCATTGCCGAGGGCGCGGATGTGCTCGCCCATCACCTCGTCGAACTCGGTGGGAAGCGGGCCCGCACCGACGCGTGTGGTGTACGCCTTCACCACGCCGATCGTCGCGTCGATGGTGCGTGGACCGATCCCGACGCCGATCGACGCGCCACCCGCCGTCGTCGAGCTCGACGTCACGAACGGATAGGTGCCATGATCGACGTCGAGGAGCGATCCCTGCGCCCCCTCGAGGAGGACCGCCGCGCCCGACTGCTGTGCGCGGTGCACCGCGAGTCCGACATCGTCCGAGAGCCGCTCCAGGCGCGGCGCCAACGCCGCGAGCGCGGCGAGCGTGTGCTCCACGTCCGCCGTGCGCGTCGACCTGAAGCGCTTCAGCAGCCCGTTGGCGTGCTCCACGCCCTTCTCCACCAAGGCGCGGAGCCGCTCCGGGTGCTTCACGTCGAGCACGCGCACCCCGCGCCGCGCAACCTTGTCCTCGTAGCAGGGGCCGATCCCACGCCCGGTGGTGCCGATCGCCTTCGACGCCGCGCTCTCCTTGTCGACGAGCTTGTGATAGGGCATCACGATGTGCGCGCGGTCGGACACGTACAGCCGCCCTTCCACGTCCACACCATCGGCGATGAGCGCATCGATCTCCTCGAAGAGCGACTCCGGATCGAGCACCACGCCGTTGCCGATCGCGCAGCGGACGCCGGGGTGCAGGATCCCGCTCGGGATCTGGCGTAGCACGATCTTCCGGTCGCCGATGTAGACCGTGTGCCCCGCGTTCGCTCCCCCCTGGTAGCGCACCACCCAATCCGCGCGCTCGGCCATCACGTCCACGAGCTTCCCCTTCCCCTCGTCGCCCCACTGGGCGCCGACGAGGACGATGGTCCGGGTATTGGTATCGAACATGGGGGCGCTCGGCGGCGGAATGGGCAAGAAAAAACGCCCGGGCGGGAGCCGTCGGGCGTTGTCGAAATCTACGCGTGGACGGCGGCGAATCAACCACGCCGCCGCCCGGTCCTAGCCGACGGCCGCCCCTTCCTTGGCCAGCAGGGCCGCCACCGCAGCGTGCGCCGACCCGGAGAGCGCCTCCAGCGGCCCGCGGCACGCCCCGCCGACCATCCCCACGGCATCGACGGCCGCCTTGACCGCCGGCACACCGCCCTCGGCGACGATCGTCTTCGCGAACACGCGGAGCGGCTCCTGCGCGGCCAACGCGCCCGCACGGTCCCGCTGCGCCATGCGCGCGTACACCTCAAGGGCGAGCGGTGCCGCAAAGTCCGCCACCGCGAGGATCCCCCCGCGCGCACCGGCCTCGAGCCCTTCGAGCAGAAGTCCGCCCGCGCCCGTGAGCACACTGAACGTCGCGCTCTGCGACGTCAGATAGCCCCCGAGCATCGCGAGATCGCCCGAGCTGTCCTTGATCCCGATCACGTTCGGATGCTGGGCGAGCTCCCCCACCAGCTCAGCCGACAGGGCGAAATGCGCGTACTTGGGGATGTTGTACAGGATCACCGGGATCGGACTGGCGTCCGCCACGCGCAGGTAGTGCGTGCGCAGCAGTGCGGTCGACATCGCGTTCGCGTAGTAGTGCGGCGCGACCACGAGCGCGGCGTCCACCCCGACGGCCTGCGCGGCACGCGTGCGAGCCACGACCACGCGCGTCGATTCGCCGCCGCAGCCGAGGATGACCAAGCGATCGGCCGGCCCCTCTCGCCGCGCAGCGGTCGCGAGTGCCGCGCGCTCGCCTTCATCGAGCATCGCGGCTTCGCCGGTCGATCCGGCGATCACGATGCCATGCACTCCCTGCGCGATCAGCGCACGGACATTCGCACCGAACGCCGCGAGGTCGACCGCATCGTTCGGCCACGCCGCGAACGGCGTGGTGACCGGCGCGAAGATGCCGTGCAAGCGCGATGCGTCCATCAGCCCCCTCCCTGCAGGAACTCGAAGCCGCTGCCGGTCACTGGCTCGGGGAGCGGAGGCTGCGGTGCGGCCGCGGAGACGTCGGCGCTCTTCACCGTCGTCGATTTCCGCTTGAACATGTTCATGTTGAGCGCGAAGTCACTCGGCTTCGTCGCCGCCGCGAGCGCGACGTCGAACTCCACGACGCCCTCGGTGACAAGATCGCTCAGGTGCTGATCGAAGGTCTGCATCCCGTACTGCTCGCGCCCCTCGGCGATGTAATCGCGAATCTCACCGATTCGCTGCCCATCGAGCATCAGCTCACGGATCGTCGCCGTCACGATCATCACCTCACACGCCACCACGCGCCCCTTGCCATCGGCGCGCGGCAACAGCCGCTGCGACACCACCGCCTGCAACGACTCGGCGACGCGCACGCGGACCACTTCCTGCTCCTCCGGCGGGAACATCGCGAGGATACGCATGATCGTGCTCTGCGCGTCGGCGGTGTGCAGTGTCGAGAGCAGGAGATGCCCTGTCTCGGCGGCCTTCATCGCGGTGTCGATCGTCACCGCGTCACGCATCTCGCCGATGAGCACCACGTCCGGGTCCTGCCGCAGCGCGGCACGGAGCCCCATCGCGAAGCTCTCGGTGTCGACGCCGATCTCGCGCTGCGTCACCGAGCTCTGCAGATCGCGATGCAGGAACTCGATCGGGTTCTCGAGCGTGACGATGTGCTTGTTGCGACTCGCGTTGATGTGATTGATCATCGCCGCCATCGTGCTCGACTTGCCGGAGCCCGTCACACCGGTGACCAGCACCATCCCGCGCTCCGCATCGGCGATGCGGGTGAGCACGTCGGGCATCTTGAGCTTCTCGAAGCTCGGCACCTCGAACGGGATCACGCGCATCACGATCATGAAGCTCGAGCGCTGGCGCAGGATGTTCACACGGAAGCGGCCGATGCCGGGGGCCCCCCACGAGCAATCGTAGTCCTGGATGCGATCGATCTTGGCGCGGTCGTCCTCGTTGGACATGAGCCGCAGCGCGATGCTCTTTGTCTGCTCCGGGGTGAGCGCCTGCTTGGTGAGCGGCACCAGCCGCCCGTCGATCCGCGCCCGAAAGACGTCGCCCGCCTTGATATGCAGGTCGGAGGCGCCGCGGTCGACCGCGGCCTTGATGATCTTTTCCATCGTCTGGGAAAGTTACCGCATCGGCGGGGGGCTCGCCCGGCCTAGTGGAGCGAGACCTCGATCACGTCGCTCTGCTGGAGGAGGCGGTCCCGCGCCGCGTCGAACTGCGAGGCGGGCCCCTTCAGTCGCAACTCGAACACCCGATCCCCAGGGTGGTCGAAGCTCTGGTGATGGAGGATCCGCAGCCCCTCCACATCGAGTGCCAGCTTCACCCGCTCGAACTTGGTATCGCGGAGCACGCGCACGGTGCAGCTGCGGACGCGATGGGCCCGCACGAGACGATGCTCCAGCGGCCCGAGCCCCGCGAGCACGATCATCACCAGCACCCCAGCGCCAGCGGCCTCGATGAAGAATCCAGCGCCCACGGTCATCCCGATCGCCGCCACCACAAAGACCGTCGCCGCCGAGGTGAGTCCTTGGATCCCACCGTCCTTCTGATGCATGATCGTCCCCGCGCCGAGGAAGCCGATTGCGGTGATGATCTGTGCGGCGAGCCGAGCCGGATCGCCGACAAGCTGCCCGTTCGCACCGACGACGATCTGCATCGAGAGGTGCGTGAGGAGTGCCGCGCCGATGCAGGTGAGGATGTTGGTGCGGAGCCCGGCGGGCTTCCCCGCGATCTGTCGCTCGAGCCCGATGGCGCCGCCGAGCAGCACCGACATCGCCAGCTTCGCGAGCAGGTCGAGGTGGAAGGTATGGACCATCGAGTCCATCAGGCGAGGAACCCCATACGTTCGCGAACCTCCGCCATGGTCGTGGACGCGACTGAGCGGGCCTTCGCCGCACCCGCCGCGAGGATCTCCGTCACTCGCTCCGGTGCGGACGCGAGCGCCGCGCCCCGCTCCTGGATCGGCGCGAGTTCGGCCATCAGGTTCGTGTGGAGCACCTTCTTGCAGTCCATGCACCCCCACTTCGCCCCACGGCAGTTCTCCTCGACCTCGGCCACCGTCGCCGCCGGGGAGAACGCACGATGCAGCTGGTACACGGTCTGACAGCGCTCGGGCTCTCCCGCGTCGGTCTTCCGCACCCGCTGCGGGTCGGTCACGGCGCTCCGCAGCTTGTTCCAGCTCTCATCGCTCGACTCCATGAGGCCGATCGTATTCCCGATCGACTTCGACATCTTCGCCTGACCATCGAGCCCGACCACGCGCCGCGTCGGCGTGAGCTTAGGCTGCGGCTCCGGGAAGAACGGAGCGTCCGTCGCAAAGCGCGCGTTCCAGTTCCGGGCGATCACGCGCGAGAGCTCCAGATGCTGCACCTGATCTTCGCCCACCGGCACCGTGTCCGCCAGATAGAGCAGGATGTCGGCCGCCTGCAGGATCGGATAGTTCAGGATCCCCGCGAGCACCTGCTCTTGGCGCGCACTCTTTTCCTTGAACTGCACCTGGCGCTCGAGCTCGCCGAGCGGGGTGACCGCATTGAAGATCCAGGCCAACTCCGTGTGCTGCGGCACATCGCTCTGGACGAAGATGGTGCACCGCTCCGGGTCGAGTCCCGAGGCCAGCAATGACACCGCCATCTCACGCGTACGGCGCCGGAGATCGGCGGGCACATACGGATTGGTGATGGCGTGAAGATCGACCACACAGAAGAACGACTCCATCGTCCCTTGCAGGGCGACCCAGTTCTTGACCGCGCCAAGGTAGTTTCCGATATGGAGTTCCCCTGACGGCTGGATCCCGCTGAAGATCCGTGGCATTCTCACAAGTCTAGAGATGGGGCGATGACCGAGCAAGGAAAATCCGCACTCTTGCGCGTCGCGGTCGAGGCCGCCCGCGCCGCTGGCGAGGTCATCCACGCCGCCGCCCCCCGGGTGCGACAGATCGAATGGCAGGAGAAGCAGTCCACCGATTTCGTGAGCGAGGTCGACCTCGCGGCCGAGGCCGCGATCCGCGCCGTGGTCACGCGCCGCCTGCCTGAGGCCGCACTTCTCGCCGAAGAGGGCTCCAACACCATCGATCCCGAGCGCCAAGCGCGGGGGCTGGTGGTCGTCGCCGATCCGCTCGACGGCACCACGAACTTCCTCCACGGCTATCCCGACTATGCTGTCTCGATCGGCATTCTCGAGGAGGGCGCACTCGCCGCCGCCGTCGTCCTCAACGTGCCTCGACGCGAAGAGTTCACCGCGACCGCCGGCGGTGGGAGTTGGCTCGGCAGCGAGCGCATCCATGTCTCCACCATCGACCGCCCGTCGCGCGCGTTGATCGGCACCGGATTTCCCTTCATCCGTCAGGAAGAGATTCCGCTCCACCTCGCCCAGCTCCGCGCGATGATGTCCACCACCGCGGGGGTGCGCCGCCCCGGTGCGGCCGCGATCGACCTCGCCAGCGTCGCCTGCGGACGCTTCGACGCCTTCTGGGAGCTCCGCCTCGCCCCCTGGGACATCGCCGCCGGGCTCTTGCTCGTGCGTGAGGCAGGAGGCATCGTCACGGACCTCGCCGGTGCCCCCTGCCCCGTAGCCCACACGGGCGTGCTCGCGAGCAACGGGCACCTCCATGCGTGGATGACCCAACAGCTCCACCCTTCTACCGATCTCGTCTGATGAAGCTCATCGAGTGCGTACCGAACTTCTCCGAGGGGCGTCGCCCCGAGGTCATCGCCGCCATCCGCGACGCGATCGCCTCGGTCGCGAACGTCGCCATCCTCGACGTCTCGAGCGACGCGTCGCACAACCGTACGGTGGTCACCTTCGTCGCGCCGAGCGATGTGGTCGGCGAAGCCGTCTTTCGCGGGATCGCGAAGGCCGCCGAGCTGATCGACCTCACCACGCACACCGGTGAGCACCCGCGCATCGGCGCGACCGACGTCTGCCCCTTTATCCCGCTCGAAGGCGCGTCGATGGACGACTGCATCCTCCTCGCGCGCACCGTCGGCGCACGCGTGGGGAACGAGCTCGGGATTCCCGTCTTCCTTTACGAGAAGGCCGCTGCTCGCCCCGATCGCGAGAACCTCGCCGATATCCGCCGCGGCGAGTTCGAGCTCGCGCGCACGGAAATCGGCAGCAATCCCAACCGCGTCCCTGACTTCGGCCCCAACCACATCCATCCCACCGCTGGCGCGACGGTCATCGGCGCGCGCCCCTTTCTCGTCGCCTACAACGTCTACCTCGGCGGTCGCGAGAACGTGGCGGTCGCGAAAGAGGTCGCAAAGGCGGTACGCGGATCGAGTGGTGGCCTACGATATGTGAAGGGACTCGGCCTCGAGGTGGACGGACAGGCGCAGGTCTCGATGAACCTCGTCGATACCGAGCGGACGCCGCTGCATCGCGCGTTCGAGGCAGTCCGGACCGAGGCGGCCGCGCATGGCGTCGCACCCACGTGGAGTGAGATCGTCGGACTCGTCCCGGAGCGCGTGCTCTTCGAGGCAGGAGCACGGCATGTGCAGCTCAAGGGCTTCTCGACCGCGATGGTGCTTGAGCATCAGGTGCGTCACGCGATCCAGGGCGGTGAGTCGATGTCGGGCTTCATCGGCCGCGTGGCCTCCAGCGCGCCCGTGCCGGGCGGCGGATCGGTGAGCGCCCTCGCGGGGCAGCTCGCCGCCGCACTAGCACAGATGGTCGCTGGCCTCACCGTCGGCAAGAAGAAGTACGCCGCGGTCGAAGCGGAAATGAAGGCGCTGGCGCTCGACGCCGTTCGCCTCGGTGAGCGGCTCGGGAAGCTCGTTGAGGAGGACGCTGCCGCCTACACGCTCGTCAGCGACGCGTACAAGCTCCCGAAGGACACAGCTGAGCAGACCACCGTACGCGACGCGGCGATCCAACGCGCGCTCGTCACCGCGGCCGAGATCCCGCTCGAGACCGCGCGCGCCGCCGCCGCCGTGGCCGCCCTCGCCGCCACCTGCGCGGAACGCGGCAACAGCACCGCCGCGAGCGACGCCGGCGTCGCCGCGATGCTCGCCGAGACCGCGTGCCGCGGGGC
>JAIETI010000123.1 GCA_019745365.1 Gemmatimonadaceae bacterium
GATCGTGCGTGACTATCGCGCGCTGATGGGGACGGTGGTCAACGTCGAGCCCAACGCGCTCCGCCTGACTGTCGGCGCACGCGTCCAAGCTGTGATCGCACGCGCGTCGATCGAGGAGGTGCGGCGCGCAACCTGGAGAGAGTTGCCGCCTGACACCGAGCCGAGCTATCTGCGACCCACGCAACCGGGCGATCCGAATGTCGTGGTGCGGTTTCGGTTTCCGGTGCGCGTGACGGTCGCGGGGTTGATCCCGCGCGAGGTGCGCGTTCTCGGCCTCTCCCTCGACGACCCCGACGGCTTCGTCGCGGCGTTGCAATAGCCGGGATCGCACTGCGCGGGTGATGGTCGACGGCGCGTGACGCGCAGCTTGCGGCATGGCCACTCTTCTCCGCCTTCGTGAACTCCCCCGCGGCGAGCGCCCTCGCGAACGCCTGCAAGACCTCGGCCCACGTGCGCTGGCGACCGCGGAGTTGCTCGCGATCGTGCTTGGCGCGGGTTCCCGCGATCGCTCGGCGGTGGTGCTCGCGCACGATCTCTTGCGACGCGCCGACGGCTCACTCCGCAGACTCGCGACGACACCGCTGGGCATCCTGACGCAGGTGGACGGCGTCGGCGAGGCCCGCGCGGTCGCAGTGCTCGCGGCCCTGGAACTCGCGCGGCGCTTGGCGGGGGAGTCGCGCGAGGAAAACGTCCCGCTCCGCAGCCCGCGCGAGGTCTGGCTGCACTACGCGCCGAAGATTGAGGACGCCCCGGTCGAGGAGTTCCACGTCGCGGTGCTCGACCGCAAGCACCGCTTGGAGCGTGATCTCTGCATCGCACGCGGGATTCTCGACGGCGCCCTCGTCCACGCGCGCGAGGTGTTCCGTGATGTGATCGCGGAGCGTGCGTCGGCGATCGTGCTGGTGCACAATCATCCGAGCGGGGACCCGACACCGAGCGCGGACGATCTGGCGGTCACGCGGCAGTTGGTCGCGGCCGGGCGGATCCTCGACATCCCGGTGCAGGACCATGTGGTGATCGGGCGCGGGCGCTATCAGAGCATGGCGGAGTTGGGGCTCCTCTGATGCGACCTTGACACTCTCTGCGACGGGGGCAAACGTTGGCCCAGCCCCTCTTATGACTGCCCCCGCGCTCGCTGAGATCATCCCCGGCTGGGACCTCGACACCGACGGCGCTCCCGAGCGCCTCGATGCCGACCTCGTCGCGCGCGCGTATCGCTTCTCGGAGAAGGCACACACGGGGCAGACGCGGAAGAATGGCGATCCCTATGTGACGCACTGCGTCGAGGTCGCGAAGATCCTCGCTGAGCTGCAGCTCGACTCCGTGACGGTGGCGAGCGGGTTGATCCACGACGTGGTCGAAGACACCGCGTACACTGTCGAGGATGTCGAGCGCGAGTTCGGGCGCGAGGTGGCGCAGATCGTCGATGGCGTGACGAAGATCGGCCATCTTCCGCAGGGGACGCGCGAGGAGCGGCAGGTCGAGAACTACCGCAAGCTCCTCCTCTCGGTGGCGAAGGACGCGCGCGTCATCCTCATCAAACTCGCCGACCGCCTGCACAACATGCGGACGCTCGAGTGGATGCCCGAGGAGAAGCGCGGCCGCATCGCGCTGGAGACGCGCGATCTGTATGCGCCGCTCGCGCACCGGTTCGGGCTGAGCAACGTGAAGGCCGAGCTCGAGGACCTCGCGTTCAAGTGGCTCGAGGCCGATGAGTATCGCGCGCTTGCCAAGCTCGTTGTCCAGAAGCGGGAGGAGCGCGAGGCGCTCGTGGCCGGGATGTCCGCACCGCTCGCGACGGCGTTGAGTGCGGCCGGGATCCAGGTGCAGGAGATCAGTGGGCGCCCCAAGCACCTCTGGTCGATCTGGAAGAAGATGGAGAAGCGCGAGAAGGAGTACGACGAGATCTACGACCTCCTCGCGATCCGCGTCCTCGTCAACACGGTGCAGGACTGCTACCACGCGCTCGGCGTGATCCACGGCGAGTGGACGCCGTTGCAGGAACGCTTCAAGGACTACATCGCGCAGCCCAAATCGAACGGCTATCAGTCGCTGCACACCACGGTCTTCGGACCGCGCAACACGCTCTTCGAGATCCAGATCCGCACCGTCGAGATGCACCGCACCGCGGAGTACGGGATCGCGGCGCACTGGCGGTACAAGGAGGGCGACAAACGAACGGGCGATCTCGACGGCGCGCTCAGCTGGTTCCGGCAGGTGCTCGAGCTGCAGCTCGACGCGGAGACGCCGGAGCAGTTCCTCGAGTTCCTCAAGCTCGACCTCTATCAGGACGAGATCTTCGTCTTCACGCCCGGCGGCGACGTGATCCAGCTTCCGCGCGGCGCGACGCCGATCGACTTCGCCTTCGCGGTGCACACCGAGCTCGGCTATCGCACGCAGGGCGCCAAGGTGAACGGGCGCATCGTCCCGCTCTCGCGTGAACTGAAGAACTCGGAGACGGTGGAGATCATCCGGGCACCGGCGGCGCGGCCGCGGCGCGATTGGCTCTCGCATGTGCGGACCGGCCGCGCGCGTCATCGCATCCGTTCGTGGCTCAGGAACGAAGAGCAGAAGACCAATCGCGCCGTGGGGCAGGAGATCCTCGAACGCGAGCTGCGACGGCGCAAACACGCGAAGCTGGACGACGCGCAGCTGGCACAGGCGGCGGAGGTCCTCAAGCTTCAAGGGATCGAGCAACTCCTCGCGTCGATCGCGCAGGGTGATGTGTCGGTCACGCAGTTGCTGAAGGCGCTCTTTCCCGATGCGGAGGATGGTGGCGAGGCGGTGATCCGCGCGAGCCCGCTCGAGCGGTTGATGGACCGCATGAAGCGGAGCTCGAAGGGGATCCGCGTGCAGGGCGCTGACGGATTGATGGTCCGCTATGCGCAGTGCTGCCAACCGGTGCCGGGGGACAGCGTGGTCGGGTACGTCACGCGCGGGCGCGGCGTCAGCATCCATCGTGCCGATTGTCCGAACCTGTTGGTGCTCGCGCACGAGCCCGAACGGCGTCTGGAGATCGATTGGCAGTCGAGCGAGGGTGAACGCTTCACGATCCGACTCGCGATCGAAGGCAACGACCGCCGCGGGCTGTACGCGGACCTCGCCGCCGCGATGAGCGGGACGGGGACGGACATCCGGTCGCTCGAACTGAAGACGGTCGATGGGCGCGTGTCCGGTTCGGCGCTCGTCGATGTCGAGAACCTGACCCACCTCGAGAAGATCATCCGTGCGGCGCGCCGGGTGAAAGGCATCTCCGAGATTGCGCGCCGCGAACGCTTGGCCGACGAGGAGTGACCGTGTATCCGATCCTATTGGGTGTGCACAACGTGACGCGCTGGTTGGTGATCGTGGCTGCGGTCTTCGCGCTCGCCCGGGCTCGTCGCGGCGTGTCGCTGCGCACGGCGTTCGGGCCGCTGGATCGCCGCGCGCTCGCGGCCTTCGTGGGGAGCATCCACCTCCAACTCGTGCTCGGCCTGGCGCTCTATCTCACGAGTCCCGCGATCGCGCAGGCTCGTGCGATGGGGAAGGCGGCGATGCAGGACCGCGCCACCCGCTTTCTGCTTGTCGAGCACCCATTCACCATGCTACTGGCCGCGATCGTCGCGACCGTCGGCTCGGTGATGGCGAAGCAGGAGGCGCCCGACGCGACCCGATTCCGGCGCATGGCGATCGCGGTGGCACTCACGCTCGGTCTCGTGCTCGCGATGATCCCGTGGGGCCGTCCGCTCCTCCCGAGTTTCTGATCGGGTCTCCGCTACCGTAGAAAACCCGAAGCAGGTATATTGAGCGCGATGAGTACCCCCTTCGCGCTCCAAGCCCCGTTCGCGCCGGCCGGCGATCAGCCCCGAGCGATCGCCGAACTCAGCGCCGGGCTGGTGCGTGGGGATCGCTTCCAGACGCTGCTAGGGGTCACTGGGTCGGGAAAGACGATGACGATGGCGAATGTCATCGCCGCGCACGGGAAGCCCGCGCTCGTGCTCTCGCACAACAAAACGCTCGCGGCACAGCTCTACGGCGAGCTCAAGTCGTTCTTCCCGACGAACGCGGTCGAGTACTTCATCTCGTACTACGACTATTACCAGCCGGAAGCGTACGTCCCGTCGAGCGACACCTACATCGAGAAGGACGCCTCGATCAACGAGGACATCGACCGACTCCGCCTGCGCGCGACGAGTTCGTTGATGGAGCGCGAGGATGTCATCATCGTGGCGACGGTGAGCGCGATCTACGGCCTTGGCGACCCGACCGCGTATCGCGAGTCGATGGTGCTCCTTGGCGTGGGGCAGACGATCGCGCGCGACGACATCCTGAAGGGGTTCGTGCGCATCCAGTACGGGCGCAACGACGTCGCCTTCGAGCGCGGCACCTTCCGCGTGCGCGGCGATACGATCGAGGTGCTTCCGGCGTACGAAGAACAGGCCGTGCGCATCGAGATGTGGGGGGACCGCATCGAGCGCATCTCGAAGATCGATCCGCTCACCGGCGCGACGATCCAGGTGCTGAACCGAGCGGCGATCTATCCGGCCAAACACTTCGTCACCTCGCGGCCGAAGATCGAGCACGCGATCGGCCTGATGAAGGTCGAGCTCCGCGAGCGTCTTGCTGAACTGAAGGCCGCCGGGAAGCTCCTCGAAGCGCAACGCCTTGAGTCGCGCACCAACTTCGACATCGAGATGATGCTCGAGATGGGGACCTGCCCGGGGATCGAGAACTATTCGCGCCTCTTGAGTGGACGCGCCCCCGGCGAGCGCCCAGCGGTGCTCTTCGACTACTTCCCCGATGACTTCCTCGTCGTCGTCGACGAGTCCCATGTCACGCTCTCGCAGATCGGCGGGATGTTCAACGGCGACAAGGCGCGGAAGACGACGCTCGTGGAGTACGGCTTTCGCCTGCCCAGCGCGCTCGATAACCGTCCGTTGATGTTCGACGAGTTTCTGTCGCTCACCCCTCGGGCGCTCTTCGTCTCGGCCACGCCGAGTGACCTGGAGCTGAAGCTCTCGCAGGGCGTGGTGGTGGAGCAGATCATCCGCCCCACGGGGCTGCTCGATCCGATCATCGAGATCCGTCCGGTGCGCGGGCAGGTGGACGATCTGCTGCACGAGATCCGGCAACGCGAGCGGCGTGGCGAGCGCGTGCTCGTGACGACCCTCACGAAGCGGATGTCGGAGGACCTCAGCGACTATCTCCAGCAGGTCGGAGTGCGCGTGCGCTATATGCATGCGGACATCGACGCCATCGAACGGATGGAGATCATCCGCGGTCTTCGCCTCGGGGAGTTCGATGTGCTCGTCGGGATCAACCTGCTCCGCGAGGGGCTCGATCTCCCCGAGGTCTCGCTCGTCGCGATCCTCGACGCCGATCAAGAGGGATTTCTCCGTTCGGATCGCTCGTTGATCCAGACGGTGGGGCGCGCGGCGCGCCACGTCGATGGGCGCGCGATCTTCTACGCCGATAAGATCACGGGCTCGATGCAACGCTGTCTCGATGAGACGTCGCGTCGTCGCACGATCCAGGCCGCGCACAACGCGGAGCATGGGATCACTCCGGTCGGCGTGCAGAAGAGCACGGAGCAGGTGCGCTTCAGTACGCGCGTGGCGGACGCGCGCGAGGGGACCGAGGGGCGTGAGGCGGACCGCGCGCGCGGCAGGCTCGCGAAGAAGGTGGCCGAGGCAGGACGGAAGTGGGGGACGGAGGATCTCCCCGGCTTGGTGAGCGAGCTTGAGACGCAGATGAAGCAGGCCGCGAAGGATCTCGACTTCGAGAGCGCGGCGCGATTGCGCGATCAGCTCTTCGAGGTGAAGGCGGCGATGGGAGGGAAGCGATGAGACTCACCGCTACGGAGCTCGCGGCGTGGGGCGAGGCGTACGGGGCGGCGCTCGTGGCACCGGCCGTCGTCACGCTCGCTGGCGACCTCGGCGCGGGGAAGACCACGCTCGTACAGGCAATCTGCCGCGGGCTTGGCGTGACAGAGCCGGTGACGAGCCCCACGTTCGCGCTCGTGCACGAGTACCGGGGGGCGCGGTCGCCGGTCTACCATCTCGATCTCTACCGCCTGCGCGCGCCCAACGAACTCGCGGCGCTCGGCTGGGACGAACTCCTTGGTGAACGAGCGGTCGTGCTCATCGAGTGGCCCGAGCGGGCGGGGGAGGCACTCCCCTCGTCGCGCCGTGCCCTCACCCTCGCGCACTGCGCTGACGACGCGGAACGTCGTGAGCTCCAGGAGGTCTCGTGAGCGCGCTCACCCTCGCGCTCGATGCGTGCACCAGCGCGGGGACTGTCGCGGTCCTGCGGGGCACGACGGTGCTCGCGGAGGGGACGGTCGCGATGCGTTCGCGCGACGAGGAGCGGTTGATGCCGGCGGTGGTCCAAGTGTTGGATGACGCCGGGGTCGCGCCGCGTGCGCTCGATCGCATCGTCTGTGGCGGCGGGCCTGGGAGCTTCACCTCGCTCCGCATCGCGGCTGGGATCGCGAAAGGGCTCGCGCTCGCGCTCAACAAGCCGCTCTATGCCGTCCCTTCTCTCGCCCTTGTCGCGGCCTCGGCGCCAACCGCCACCGAGATCGTTGCGGCACTCGACGCGCTGCGCGGAGAGTGGTACGCGTCGTCGGTGCGCTTCACAGCGGACGGCGCGCTCGACGCGGTCGGAGAGGTGCGGGTTGTCGGTGAGGAGCGCCTCAGTGCAGTCGCTGCCGGGGCGCCGGTCGTGCGCGGGGATGCGACGCACGTCGTGCCACACGTGCGCACGGTGGCGCGCATGCTCGACTGGATCGAGCGCGCGGGCCCGGTCGCGCTCGAGGCGTGGGAGCCTGCGTACGGGCGCTTGGCCGAAGCGCAGGTGAAGTGGGAGGCGGCGCACGGGCGCGCGCTCACGGCGTGATCATCCGCGAAGCGGTCGCACGCGACCTCAACGCGATCCTCGCGATCGAGGCGGGTGCCTTCTCCGATCCCTGGCCGCGTGAGTCGTTCATCGAGTACATCGCGGGACGACACGGACGGGTGACCGTCGCGGTCGCGCCGGACGAGTCCGTGCTCGGCTTCGCGATCGTGCTCCGGGTCGTCGATCAGGCCGATCTCGCCAACCTCGCCGTCGCACGCGGCCACCGACGGCAGGGGATCGGTCTCGCGCTCCTCACGGAGGCGTGTGCGCATGCGGCGTCGCGCGGGGTTCAGACGATCTTCCTCGAGGTGCGCGCCTCCAACGCGGCGGCGCAGGCGCTGTATCAGCGTGAAGGATTCGTGGCGACGCAGCGACGGCGCGACTACTACAACCATCCGGTCGAGGATGGGATCGTCATGGCGAAGGCACTCGCGCCCGCACTAGAAGGATGACCGGACGCAAGTGCTGGTGATGGTCCCCCAGACCCGTACATGTACACTCATCGCTGCAGTCCGACCCTACGAGGAGGAAACGTGAGCCGCAGTCTGAACAAAGTGACGCTGATCGGGAACCTCGGCAGCGACCCGGAGATCCGTACGACCCCCAACGGGAGCAAGGTGGCGCAGTTCTCGATCGCCACCAGCCGGCAGTGGAACGGCACCAACGGGGAGAAGCAGGAGAAGACGGAGTGGCACAAGTGTGTCGCCTGGAATCAGGGGACCAAGGGCTCCGGGCTCGCCGATGTCATCGAGCGCTACGTGAAGAAGGGCGACAAGCTCTTCGTCGAAGGGCGCATCGAGTACCGGCAGTACGAGGACAAGGAAAAGCAGACGAAGTATGTGACGGAGATCAACGTCCGCGAAATTCTGCTGCTCGGTGGCAAGAGTGGCGGCGGCGGTGACTTCGACGG
>JAIETI010000106.1 GCA_019745365.1 Gemmatimonadaceae bacterium
CGGCGCCGCCGGCCGCTCGCGCACCCTCAACGCCGGTACGGATGCGGAGATCGCGATCGATGGACAGATCGTCCGTCGCGCCCGCAACAGTGTATCGGACGCGATCACGGGCGTGACGCTCGCGTTGACCGCTGCTGAGGTCGGGACTTCGGTGACGCTGCAGGTGAGCCGCGATACCGATCGCATCGTCCAGTCCATGCAGGACTTCGCGCGGACCTACAACGAGGTGCGCAGCTTCACCGACGCCAACACGAAGAGCGGCAAGCGGCTCGACGGGAATGGCTCGCTCCGCGCCCTGACGGCCTCGCTCACCTCGGAGATGCTCCGCACGGTCACCGGCCTGACCGGCACCTTCACGACCGCCGCGATCGCAGGGATCACGCATGACCAGAACGGCGTGCTCTCGGTGGCCACGAGCACGTTTCAGGGATACCTGAAGACGAACTTCGACGAGGTGCGTGCGCTTTTCGCGCAGCGCGGTGTGCCCTCGGATGGCGAGGTCGCCTTCGTCGCGGCCACCGACTCCACGAAGCCGCGCGCGACGCCCTACGCGCTCACCATCACGGCGCCCGCGACCATCGCCTCCCTCACGGGCGCGGCCTGGACCACCTACGCGACCACCGGGACCGCCGACACGATGACGGTCAGCGATGTCGCAACTGGAAACTCGGGGTCGATCGCGCTGGCGAACGGCGACACGATCGACCAAGCGGTGCAGCGACTCAATGCACTCTTCCTGCAGCAGAAGATGCGGCTCACGGCGTCAAAGACCGTGGACAATCGCCTCAAGATCGTCGCGCAGGATTACGGCACATTGGGTGGTGCCACGATCGCGTACACCCCCGGCACGGGGAACGGGACCGCGATGCTCGGGCTCAGCGCGGGCACCACGAACGGGATCGACGTCGCCGGCACGATCAACGGCACCGCCGGCGTCGGACGCGGTCAGGTGCTCACCGGGGCCGCGGAGAACGACGCGGCCGGGCTCGCGATCCGGTTCACCGGGACCACCGCCCGCAGCGCTGGCACCGTCCTCTTCACCACGGGGCTCGGCGGCGCGATCTCGCGGGTGGCCGATCTGATCGGGTCCGACGGCGGTGGTTCCGCGGCGACGCAGTCGACACAGGCGACGGAGCGCGCCACGAGCATCGGCACCAGGATCAACGACGTGCAGGCGCGCCTCGATGCGCGTCGGGCCGCGCTGATCAAGCAGTTCGTCCGGATGGAGAGCGCGATGGTGCAGGCCCAGCAACTCACCGCCGCGCTCGGTGCGCAGCTTTCGTCGCTTCAGGGCGGCCGCTGAGCGCCGATACTCTCCACATACGCCATTCGGGAGCTTGCGTGCGTCACGCGTTCGCGTCGGACAACTATCGTGAGGCCGAGGTCATGGCCGCACCGCCGGGTCGCCTGGTGGTCATCGTCTTCGATCACCTGCTCGGGCAGCTCTCCCGGGCGCGCGTCGGGATGTCGATGCAGAACGCCGAGATCTATCTGCCGGCGATCGATCGCGCCCGCGCGGCAGTGACCGAGCTCCTGGTCACGCTGGACCGTGACCAGGGTGGAGAGATCGCACAGCGCCTCTCCTCGCTCTATCTCTTCGCGCTGCAGGAGCTACAAGAGCTCGGCGTGCGCCCGGATGCGCTTCGGGTGGAGCGCAATCAGCGGATCTTCCAAGAGCTCCGCGACGCGTTCGCGCAGGTCGTGCAGCCGGCGCGCGCCGAGGTCGCGTGATGGCCGGCACCGCCCACGCGCTCGCCGAGGCGGAGCGGTGCTATGACAGCATCACGCTGAGCTGTGAACGGGCCGCGACGGGCGACCCCGAGCGGTGGCCGGCGACCCTCGCCGCGATCGCGCCGTTGATCGAGTCGGCGGGACAGGCCCGGGCGACCGTCGGCATCGCGGATGCCGAGGCGATCGATCGCGTGGTGCAGGCCGCGACACGAGCCCAGACCGCCCAGCGCGCGCTCGAGGATGTGATCGCGCGGGAGTGCGAGCGCATCGGTCGTGCGATCATCGAGCTCAATCGCCAGGGGACCGCCCAAGAGCGATACGGTGCACCCGCCCGGAGTTCGGGCGGTCACTCGATCGTCGATCGGCTCGGCTGACTCAGGCCGCGCGGCGCCGCTGGCGGAACTTCCGCCGCGCGGCATCGATCGCCCGCATCACGCCCCGGGCGAAACGCGACGGACCGAATCGCTTGATCGCCGTCTGCCGTGCCTGCACCCCCATCGTCGTCGCGAGCGCGACGTCGTCCAACAACCGGAGCGCAGCGTCGCGCAACTCAGCGGGATCGCGAGCGACGAAACCGTCCACGCCGTGCCGGAGCGGACAACTTGGATGGACGTTGCTCAGCACCGGCATCCCGGCGGCCATCGCTTCGACGCTGGCCATGTTGTAGCCGTCCTCCCAGCGCGTGTCGGCGGTATGGATGAAGAAGCGATGCGCCGCGAAGGATTCCTTCAGCGCGCGCCACGACGGCGCGGGCGCGATCCCACGGTCGGGGTTATGGCCGATCAGCGTGACCGGGAGACCGTCGAACGCCGCCTCGTGGAATTCCCAGTTGAGGAAGATCCGCTTCGAGGTCACATGGTTGGCGACGCGAAGCCCTGCCGCGATCGTCCCCTGGAACATCGGATAGTCATCCGGATCCGCGGCGAAGGTGACCCCTTCTGCGTCGATCCCCCAGGAGCGCCCCTTCAGCGCACTCACCGGCATCACATGGATCCCACGCTGGGCGACATAGGTCGCGAGACTCGCGCGCATCTCATCCGCGGTGAAGTCCGCACCCTGCTGCGCCATCCGACCCTCGAGCACGTCGTGGATCACAAGCAGCGTCGGCGCGTCGATCATCGCCGTGTCGAACAGATCGGTGAGGTTGTGACCGATGATGCAGTCCCAGGTGGGCGGGAGGGCGCGCGCCTCGTCGAGCGTGAGCAACCGTGCGCCGTTCGGGATCGGCCGCAGGCGTTCATCCCACCCCGCGACGTGGCGACCGGCGAGTCCGACGACGATATCCAACTCGGCGTCGAGCGCCGAGAGCTGATGGACCCAGGGTTCGTGGCAATTGAGGACGAGGAGGCGCCGCTTCATGCCTCGGATTGGAGCACGTTCCGGGCCACCGCGACGCGTCGGACACGCTGGTTTGCGGGTCGCGGACGCTGGGGTTATCGTAGGGGAACGGCAATTTTTGCCGGGCTCCGCTACCTATATATATGGCCACCATCCTGTACGTCGACGACGAACCGTCAGTCGGTCTGATCCTCGAGGACACGCTCGAGCGCGCAGGACATCAGTCGGTGGGCGCGCGGAGTGTGCCTGAGGCGATGCAGGTGCTCGCGCGGGGCGGCGTCGACCTGATCATCTCCGACTACCGCATGCCGGGACTTACGGGGCTCGAGTTCTTGAGTCTCCTGCAGCGCGACGGCTACGACATCCCGCTGATCATGCTCACTGGCTATGCGAGCATCGAGCACGCGGTGGCGAGCATCAAGGCTGGCGCGATCGACTACATCACCAAGCCGGTGCGCCCACAACAGCTCGAGCTGGCCGTCGATCAGGCGCTCGAGTTCGTGCGGCTCCGCCGCGAGAACGAGGCACTGCGCCGCGAGGTGATGGAGTTCCGCAATGAACGGCAGATCGTCGGCGACTCGACCGCGATCCGTCGGATCCTGCAGACCGTGGCCATGGCCGCGCCGACGCGCGCGACGGTGCTCTTGCAGGGCGAGAGCGGCACCGGCAAGGAGCTCTTCGCGCGCGCGGTGCACGATCAGTCCGACCGGCGCGATCGCCCGTTTATCCAGCTCAACTGCGCCGCGCTCCCCGAGGGACTCATCGAGAGCGCGCTCTTCGGCCACGAGCGCGGCGCCTTCACCGGCGCGATCAAGCGCGTCGAAGGCGCCTTCGAGCGTGCGCACCGCGGCACGCTGCTGCTCGACGAGATCAGTGAGATGAAGCTCGATCTCCAGGCGAAGCTCCTGCGCGTGCTACAGGAGCAGGAGTTCGAGCGCGTGGGCGGGACGACGCCGATCCGCGTGGACGTGCGGATCATCGCCACGACCAACCGTGATCTTGCGTCCGAAGCGGCCGAAGGGCGCTTCCGTCAGGATCTCTACTTCCGGCTCGGTGTCATTCCCCTGCTCATCCCGCCGCTGCGCGAACGGCCGGAGGACATCCCACTCCTCGCCGTGCGCTTCGCGATGAAGACCGCCACGGAGATGGGGAAAGAGGTGCTCGGCATCGCCCCTGAGGCGATCAAGTATCTGCAGGAGTACTCCTGGCCCGGCAACGTCCGCGAGCTGCAACACGCGGTCGAGCGCGCGGTGATCCTCTCGAGTGACCCGATGATCCCGGTGCACGCCTTCGACGCGAGCCGTTACGGTCTCACGCCCGCCTCGGGGGTCACCTCGGTCGGGCGTGCCTCGGGCGCCCAGATGGCGATCCGCGAATCGGCACCGGCACCGACCCCCGAACGCGCGAGCGGTGCCTTCCCCACCCCGCGATCCTCCGCGGAGATTTCGCTGTCCTCGCTGAACATCAACGAGGCGGAGAAGGTGCTGATCCAGCGCGCGCTCCAAGAGAGCGGTGGGAATCGCACCAAAGCCGCCGAATTGCTCGGTATGTCGGTGCGGACGCTCCGGAACAAGCTCAACACCCCGGGCGAAGCCGAGGCTGACTCGGAGGCCTGAGCGGGACCAATTCAGGCTCGGCAAGGGTTGCCGACCGGGTCTCGGGGTAGCGCCGCGCTCCACTGAACGTCGATCGACAGAACAACACAAAGCGTTACAGGACAGAGCGTTAGAGCGCTTCTATTCGCGTGACTTCACCGCGGCACGCTCATTGCTCTTCGGGGATGTGTCCCTAGCCCTCCCCCGATGCTCTACGGCTTCATTCATCGCGCATCGTCCGCCGACAAACTGAAAGCGAGCCTCGACGCCAGCGTGCAACGCACGCGCGCGATCGCGGATCGCGTTGCGCGCGCATCGGTGGACAAGCAGGCCTTCTCCCTTCCCGCGATCGGGGCTGAGCCGGGCGCACAGGCGACCGGGCCGGTGGACATCGAAGCGGAGATGGTGAGTCTCGCGGATGAACAGATCCGCTTCGAGACGACCGCCAAGTTGCTGGAGAAGACCTACGCGTCGCTTCGCGGCGCGATCCGGGAGCGCTGATGCCTGACTCGCCGATCCGCCCGCTCTTCCGTACGCTCGGCATCGCCGCGAGCGGCTTGAGTGCGCAGCGCCTCCGCATGGAGGTGATCGCGATGAACATCGCCAACGCCGAGACGACACGTACCGAGGCGGGTGATCCGTACCGCCGTCGCATGGTCGAGCTCCGCGCCGCCGCCGATGGCACCTTCGCGTCATCGCTCGACAAGGCGAATGACCGCGTGGACGATCTCGCGACCGAGAGCGCGGCGGCGCTTGGCGGCGCGACCGCGACCGATGACGTCGCTGACGCGACCAAACCTACGACGAACGACAGGCGCGCTGAGGACGGGCGCGACAAGCTCGCCGGCGTGCGCGTGGCGGGGATCGTCGAGGACATGCGCGAGGGACCGCTGGTCTACGAGCCGGGGCACCCTGACGCGAACGCCGATGGCTACGTGCGCTATCCGAATGTGCGCGTCACCGACGAGATGGTGGACCTCATGGATGCGCGGCGCATCTACGAAGCCAACGCGACCGTGTTCCAAGTGACCAAGGCGATGCTCCGTCGCTCGATCGATATCTGAGGACTGACTGATGACGATCCCTGCCCTCTCGACTCCGCTCGCGCCGATGCCGCGCGCGATCACCGATCCCCGCAGCGCGCGGACCGATGCGACGGCCACGCGGCCGAGTCCGACCGCCGCGCCGATCGCCGACACCCGCGCGACCGAACGCGCCAGCGATCGTGCGAGCACCAGCGCGGTACAGGCGCCGCCAGGGACCGACCCCGCGCTCTGGAGCATCCTCACCGGAGAGGAGCGGCAGTTCTTCGCCCGTGCCGTGACCTCCGGTCCGTTGACCTACTCGAAGGTGATGTTCGGTCGTCCCACTGCACCGGCCGCGCCCGCGATCCGCGGCGGCCGCCTCGACGTGCGAGCCTGAGATGGCTGATCCGATCGGTTCCGCGACGCGTTTTCTCGAAGGGGTCCAGAAGGACCCGACCGTCGGTCGTGCGCTGTCGACCGGTGTGCTCGGTGAGTCGCGCGCACGGCAGATCCCACTCGGAGGTCCGTCGTTCGGCGAGACGCTGACCAAGGCGCTCGGCGAGGTCTCCGCAGCGCAGGAGCGTTCCGCCGACACGCTCGGCCAGTTCCTGCGTGGCGAGCCGGTCGAACTGCACCAGGTGATGGCCGCGAGTGAAGAAGCGGGCATCGCGCTCGACATGCTGATCGAAGTCCGCAACAAGTTCACCGAAGCGTATCGCTCCCTCGTGAACATCCAGGCCTGACCGCGACATGGCGCTTCTCGACGATCTCTTCGCGCGGGCCGGTGGGCCGCGACGCGTCCTCTTCGCCGTGGTCGGACTCGGCACGGCCGGTGCCATCCTCATGCTCTCGCGCATGGCGACGGCACCGCAGTGGGTGCCCGCGATGTCCGGAGTCCCGCTTGAGAACACGTCCATCCTCGCCGAGAAGCTCGATCAGGCGGGGGTCCGGTATAAGCTGGAGCGCGGTGGCTCCGAGATCCTCGTCGCCGAACCCGATCTCGCCAAGGCGCGCGTGACGCTCGCGAAGGACGGCATGCCCGGTGGTGGGCGTCCCGGACTCGAACTGTTCGACCGCCCGTCGTGGGGATGGAACGATTTCACACAGCGCATCAACTATCGCCGCGCGCTCGAAGGGGAGTTGGAGCGGACGATCTCGAAGATGCGTGGGATCCAGCGGGCCGAAGTGCACCTCGCGCTGAGCGAACAGACCGCGTTCGCAGCGACGTCGGAGAAGAAGGCGACGGCGAGTGTGATGCTCGTGCTCCGTGATGCTGGGACCCCGAACCCTGAAGTCGTACGCGGGATCGCGGCGCTCGTGTCGTCGAGCGTGGACGGCCTGATGACGGACAACGTCTCGATCCATGATGAGACCGGCCGTCAGTGGACCGAGCCGAACGACGCGACGACGCCGGCGGGGATGACGAGCAAGCAGCTCCGCATCCAGCAGGAGGTCGAGCAGTACCTCGAGTCGAAGGCCTCGGATCTCGTGGCGCAGGTGGTCGGCAACGGCAATGCGCGCGTGCAGGTCTCGGCAGTGATCAACTTCGATAAGGTCGAGCGCACGACGCAGTCGGTCGATGCCGAGAAGCAGGCGCTCACGAGCGAGACGAAGAGCGAGATCATCCCGGGCGCACAGGGTGGTGCGGCGCAGACGAATGTGGCCAACCAGTTCGAGAACTCGAAGAGCACCGAGACCTTCTCGGGTGCGATCGGCAATCTGAAGCGCATCAGCGTGGCCGTGCTGGTGAACGACCGCCGTCTCCCGGCGCGGAGTGCGACGGACTCGATCCCACAGTTCGCGGCGCGCACTCCGGATGAGATCGCGCGGATCGAGACGCTGGTGCGTGGCGCCGTCGGTGCCGACAGCGCACGCGGCGACAACGTGAGCGTGGTCAGCGTCCCGTTCGAAGTGGCGAAGGTGCTGCCGCCGGAGCCAGAGGTGCCACCGACCGTGGCTGAGCGCGTGCACCAGTATCAGCGCCCGGTGTTGACCGGCGTGGGCCTCGTGCTGGCGTTCATCAT
>JAIETI010000055.1 GCA_019745365.1 Gemmatimonadaceae bacterium
ATGACCGCTCCCGCGCGCGCACCGAGCACGAGCAAGGGATCCTCGACGATCTCGACTGGCTCGGCCTCGTGCCGGATGATGGGACCACCTCGTCGTATCGCGCCGCCCGTCCACACCCGCTGCGCCAGAGCGACAACGATGAGCGCTATGCGCACGCGCTCTCGGCGCTCGACGCCGAGAGACTCGTGTACGCGTGTCGCTGCTCACGCCGTGCGCTCGAACCGACGCAAGATGCGAACGAGCTGCGCTACCCTGGGCATTGTCGGCTCGCCGCGGTCCCACGCGACGAGACGCTGGCGCGGCGCGTGATCCTCGACGACCGGCGCGAAGTGTTCGACGACCTGCGTCTCGGTCCGCAGGAACAGCAGCCGGCCGCGCAGTGCGGAGACGTGCTGGTCCGCGACCGCGTGGGCCAGTGGACGTATCAGTTCGCGGTCACGGTCGACGACGCGCTCCAACAGATCGACATCGTGATCCGTGGCGAAGATCTCCTTGCCTCGACCGGACGGCAGCTCGCGCTAGCGCGCTTGCTCGGGCGCAGCGCGCCGCCACGCTTTCTCCATCACCCTCTCATCCGGCATCCGGACGGGGCCAAGCTCAGCAAGTCACGTGGCGATCGCGGCATCGGCGAACTGCGCGCCGCCGGGGTCGCTCCGGCGCAGGTGCTCGGCACGGCGATGCAGCTCGCCGGACTTCAGCACGACCCGCATCCGGTGACGGCGGCGTCCCTCGGCGAGCGTTTCGCCGAGGCGTGGCACGCGCGCGACTAGAAGCGCCAGTTCACGCCGATCGAAGGGAGCAGGCCGAGACTCTCGTCGAGCACCGCGCGCTGTTCGCGCGGATCCCACTGGATGGAGGAGCGGTTCTGCCGTCCGGTGAGGTTCTGGACGTCGATGTAGCCGATGAGTTGGCGGCTGCCGATGTTCCAGCGTCGATCCACGCGCGCATCGAGGGCGAAGAAGGTCGGGAGCCGTTCGCCTTCGTTGTAACGCGAGAAGTCGAGCGAACCCGCCCGCGCGCCACTCGTGATGAACGGCGTCGTGGGGAGCCCGGCCGCCGCGCGTACCTTGGCGCCGACCTCCCAGCGCGCATTCGGGCGCCAGCCGCCGAGGAGGTTGGCGATCCATCGGGTCTCGAATGCACCCGGGCGGGCGCGCCCTTCGAGTGAGGTGAACTCCGTGCGATTGAGACTCACCGTGGCGAGCGCGTAGAAGGGCACCGTGCTGAGCCGTTTCTGCGCGAGCGCCTCGATCCCGTACGACCGACCCACGGCTGCGTTCCGCAGTGGCTCCAACCCGAACGGGATGTCATTCGTGACGTCATCGAAACCCGACGGCGCGAGCACGGCCTGCGGACGGAACACACGCGCCGGCATTCCGCCGTGACGCTGATAATATCCTTCGACCTGCAGCTTCACGTCGGTGCGCGGGAGATGCTCGAGTCCGACGATGACGTGGTCCGATCGGAACGGACGCAGAGCGCGATTGGTCGCGTCGCCCACGAGCCAGATGAATTGCGGCGGCTGCCAGTAGCGTCCGCTCGCAAAGGTGAGCGTCGTCTTCTCGGTCACGCCGACGCGCGCGCCGACGCGTGGTGCCACTCGTACCGCGTTGTCGAGGAAACCGTACCAGTCCACGCGCCCGCCGGCGGTGAGTCGCACGCGCGGCATCGGCTTCCATGCGACCTGCGCATACGTCCCGTTCCGGAGCGCAGTGAAGGTCGTGTCGAGCGTGAGCGGGCGTGGTGTGCCCGCCGCATCACGTCGCGCGAAACCAGGGACGAGGAGGTCGAAGCGGAGGCGCGAGGCGGCCTTCAGCTGATTGCCGACATTCAGCTCGACGCTCGGCCGGAGCGCGAGCGTGAGATCGGCACGGAGTGCGTTCTCACCCTCGGTGGTGTTCGCGCGGAAGATCGTGGTGGGCGGAGAGAGCGAGTCGCGCTGCAGCGTGCGGTATCGCGTGTACGTCCGGCCGACCGTGACATCGAGCACGCCGCGATCGATCAGATGCTTCCACCGCAGCCCACTGAAGTACTGCCGCTGATTGTTCGCCGCGACACGGGAGTTCTCGTAGCGGTTGTCGGCGGTCTCATCGTTGAAGCTGACGTCACCAGCCGCGCCGATCGTGAGGAAGGAGAGGGTGTTTCGCGCGTCCAGGCGGCGCATCGCCTTCACGGTGAAGTCGGTGTACGCGGGGACGAAGCCGAAGCCAGCGGCTTGGAAGAGCAGATCGAGATACGAGCGTCGCGCACCGAGCAGGAACGACCCGTTGGTGCCGAGCGGCCCTTCGTAGAAGGCGCCGTACCCCGTGGCAGAGAGGTTGAGCTCGCCGCGCTGTGTGCGACTCCCCTCACGCAGGGTGAGGTCGGTCACCGAGTTCGTCCGATCGCCGTACTTCGCCGCGAAGCCGCCCGCCGAGAAGTTGGTCTCGTCCACGAACTGGATGTTGAGCAGCGAGAGCGGACCACCGGTGGAGCCCTGCGAGCCGAAGTGATTGATGTTCGGCACCTCGATCCCATCGACGACGAAGAGATTCTGGAACGGCGCCCCCCCGCGCACGGCGAGATCGTTGCGGCCGGCCGTGGTGACCGCGACGCCAGGAAGGAGCGCGACCGCTCGGATCACATCCTCCTGCACGCCGGGGGCACGACGCGTCTCTTCCGCACCGAAGCTCTGCGTGGACGCCGGGGCGTCGATCGCGGTGCGGAAGTAACTCGCATCGACGCGCACGGCAGCGAGGTCGAGTGCGGACGGATTGAGTCGGATCGTGACGTCCGTGCCGCGCGCGGTGGAGACGGGGACATCCGCGAGCACCAGCGGGGTGTAGCCGATCAGGCGCGCTTGGATCTGTCGAATGCCGAGTGGGACCTCGGTAACGCGGAAGCGCCCGTCCTCACCCGTGCGCGCCCCGCGCTCCGTGCCGACGACATTCACCAAGGCGTTGGGGAGTGGCTGGCCGGTGACGGCGTGGATCACGCGCCCGTCGATGGTGCCAGTGCGGGGCTGTGCCGCGAGGGCGGCGGGGAGCAGCAGGAGAGCGAGGAAGGAGCGCATATCCCGATGCGAACGAGGGGCGGGGCGCTCTGGTTCCGTCGGCGGCCACGTTCGCGATAGGCGCTGAAGCCCCTCGACGGGAACCAACGCGGTCCTCAGGGGAATCGTTCTCTCGGTCCTAATCCTGTCCGGGGCGGGTCCCCGTCGGGACGGTTTCGACCCAGCAGAGCAGGGCGGCGCTGCGTAAAATCGATAGAGTTCCATGACGTCCTCCACCGTGGGGGGCGTCTCTGTCTCCCCCAGCGTCTCCCCCATATGTACGCACTCCGCTCGCTTACTCGAGCCGTCGGCGTCGCCGCCGCGCTCGCGTTCCCCCTCTCGGCCCAGCAGAACGGGTCCGATGTGGCCACCAAGGTCGCCGCCCTGCAGACGCTGTTGAGCACCGAAGGGTACGTCCAGCCGCCGACCACAATGGCCAAGCTCGTGACGGCGCCGCGCCAGACGGTCGTCGCGCTCAGCAACCTGAGCCCCGATCGCTCGCGATATATGCGCGAGGTGAGCGAGGGGCTACCGAGCGTGCAGACCTTCGGGAAGGCGCATGTGTATTTCGCCGGCCTCCAGGTCGACCCGAAGGCGAACCGGGCGCGGTCGCTCACCACGAGCCGTACGGTCGGGCTGGAGTTGATCGACGCGACGAGCGGGAAGCGCAGTGTGATCGAGACGCCGAAGGGCGCGAGCGTGTCGAGTGCGGCGTGGTCGCCGGACGGGAAGCAGATCGCGTATATCGCGAACTTCGACGCGGCGTCGTTCGTGTACGTCGCCGATGTGGCAACGGGGAAGTCGGTGCAGGCGAGCAAGGCACCGCTCCTTGCGACGCTGGTCACGAGTGTGGACTGGACCGCCGACGGAAAGTCGCTGGTCGCCGTGATGATCCCTGACGCACGCAAGCCAGAGCCGAAGCGTCCCGAGATCGCGACTGGTCCGCTCGTGCGGAACTGGACGGACGGTGTGAAGGCCCCGGAACGCAACTACGCGTCGCTGCTGGAAGAGCCGTACGACGCCGAGTTGATGGCGTGGCACATCACGGGCCAGCTCGCGATGGTCGATCTCAAGACGAAGGCGGTCCGGAAGATCGGTGCGCCGGCGATGATCCAGTCGGTCGATGCGTCACCGGATGGGCAGTACTTCCGGGTGACGACGATGCAGACGCCGTTCTCGTATGTTGTCCCCTACTCGAACTTCGGCACCACCGAAGCGCTCTGGGATGCGAGCGGCAAGGTGCTCTCGACCATTCAGTCGCGTGGCGTGCGCTTCGCGAACGATACCGGCGGTCGGACGCCGGCCAAGAAGGGACTCGCCTGGATGCCGCAGGGCGCCGGGATGATGTACATCGTCGCGGATTCCGCGCGTGGTGATTCAGCGCGCACGGGTGGCGCCGCACCGTCGGCCGCTCCCGCCGGTGCGGCGGCTCGCTTCGGTGGTGCGGGTGGGGCTGCGGGGCGACCCGAGCGCGTGATCAAGTGGATGCCGCCGTTCGGCGCGAACGACACGGCGACCATCTACCGCCACACGTCGACGATCGCGTCGGTGCTCTTCAGTGACGATGCGAAGATGCTCTTTGTGGCGACGAGCGCGGCCGGTGCGGGGGAGATCTTCGCAGTGAACCTCGCCGATCCGACCAAGCGGATGACCGTGCTGCGTCAGCGGAACTGGACGCCGGGCTTCCTCGGTTCGCGCCCCGCGTTCGGCTTCGGCGGTGGCGGCGGCGGACGTGGTGGTGCGGACGACACGCTCGCGTTCTATAGCAACCCCGGGCAGATGCTCGCGATGCGCGGCAAGAATGGCGTCGATGTGGCGATGCTCTCGTCCGACGGCGCGGTGTACTTCCGTGGGACGCAGTACTCGCGCGACTACCTCAAAAATCCGCCGCGGGAGTTCCTCGACAAGGTGGTCGTCGCGACCGGCGCGAAGTCGCGGGTGGTCGAGACTGCGGCCACGGGCGGCGAATCGCTCGGGCAGCTGTTGGATGCCGATGCCACCAAGATCGTCGTCACGCGCGAGTCGCCGACAGCGGTGCCCGACGCGTTCCTCCGCGACCTCAAGGCCGGGAGCACGACCAAGCTCACGAGCAACGCCGATCCGCACCCGGAGTACACGGCGCTCCAGCGCCGCCGTGTGACCGTGACTCGCGCCGACGGGATCAAGTTCATCGTGAACGTCACCTTGCCGGCAGACTACAAGGACGGCACACGCCTCCCGGGGATGCTCTGGTTCTATCCGTACGAGTACACGGATCAGGCCGGCTACGACCGCACGCTCCGCACGGAGAACACGCAGCGCTTCCGTCTGGCTGGCCCGCGGTCGATCGAGTTCCTCGCCACGCAGGGGTACGCGGTCGCGAACTTCGATCCGCCGATCATCGGTGAGCAGGGGCGGATGAACGACAACTATGTGTCGGATCTCCGCATGAACCTCTACGCCGTCATCGAGGAGCTCGACAAGCAGGGCTTCATCGACCGCGGCCGACTCGGCCTCGGCGGGCACTCGTATGGTGCGTTCTCGACCGTGAACGCGATGGTGCACACCCCGTTCTTCAAGGCCGGGATCGCCGGTGATGGGATGTACAACCGCACGCTCACGCCGAACGGGTTCCAGAGCGAGCGTCGCGATCTCTGGAGCGGGCAGCGGACCTATCTCGACATGTCGCCGATGCTCGAGGCCGACAAGATGCAGGGCGCGTTGCTCATGTATCACTCCATCGAGGATCAGAACGTCGGCACGGATCCCGTGTCGTCGATCCGGATGATGCAGGCGCTCCGTGCACTCGGAAAGACAGCGTCGCTCTTCATGTATCCGTACGAGGATCATGGGCCGGCGACGAGGGAGACGATCCTCGACCAGCAAGCGCGCTGGGTGTCGTGGCTCGATCTCTATGTGAAGTACGCCGGGCAGTGGACGCCGAAGAAGGGCGCCGCGCTGGTGCAGTAACGCGCAGCAGGCTGTCGAAGGCCGAACGGGCGACGCGTCACGCGTCGCCCGTTCTCGCGTTCAGCGGATCCGGTCGAGACGGAAGGTGGCGGAGTAGCTCGAGGGACGAATGACCACACCGGCCTGCGCCGGTGGGAGCACGCGGACGATGCTCACGCGGTAGCCGCTGACGTCGGCGGTCTTCGGTTCGACGTTCGTGTTGAGCGTGAGCACGGTGCCTTTGCCGTCACGCACGTTGACCTTCATCCGCACGTTGCCGGCCCAGACGCAGGTCACGCCGGTTGGACAGCGACTGTCCTCTTCCACTGACGCGAGGACGAGCGAGATCCCCGCGGCCGCGCGCTGCTCGCCGTAGGTGAGCGTGGTCTCGAGCGTGTCCGCCGGCGCCGTGGTCGCCTCCGTCTTGGCGCACGCACCGATCAGGCACGCGAGAGCGAGAGTAAAGGTCACGCGAGCACGGGTCATGAGCCCCTCCGCTGTTTCATTTCCGCATGCTCTAACCACGCCTCCAGTAGGCGCGTGCGGAGATCATACGGCTTCCGGGTAACATATGGGGTGAGTTCCCCGAACGCCGCCCGTGCCTGGCTGATCTCTCCCAGATGGATGCGCGCGGTGACCGCCGCATCGCGCACAAGATCGCTCGCGAGCCAGGCGCGACCGGTGCGTCGCCCCGCGATCACGCCGGCCGCCTCATCGCTCGCCGTCCGCCAATCGTACGAGGCCGCCGCGCGCAGGAAGCGCCACGACGTCTGCGCCGCCTCGGGGGCGCCGTGCTTCGCCATGAAGAGCTCCGCGCGTCGATAGAGGGCGCTGTCGACCACCCCCATCGTGCCAGCGTGTACATCGCGCTCCACATCTGTCAGCGCGTGGAACCAGAGGAACCAATCGCTCGGCGGTACATCGCGGGCGAGTCCGTTCTCGAGTTCTTGACGGCGCATCAGCGCGCCGCGGTACGGCGCGTCGCCCTGAGCGGTGTCGATCGGCGAGAGCGCCTCGCGACTCCGGATGCGCGCCCCGAGCGCGCGCGCCTGCGTGCGCGGCATCGAGAGCGCGGGCACCGTCTCCGTTCCCCATCCGATCCGGCGTTGCGTGAGCGCGGCCGAGAGATCGTAGCGGTCGCTGGTCGTGGTGTAGAAACCCGTCGCGACCGTCTTCAGATATCGCGTTCGTTCAGTCGCGAGGTCGAGCGCCGGGAAGAAGTCCGAGTTCGCACCACTCGCGTCGCCGATGATCGGGGCGAGGAGGGCACGGTCCGCGAGGAGCGTTCCTTCGAGCGCCTCGGGGGTGATCGGCTTGAAGCGCGAGAGGTCCTTCGCCACGGCGGGGAGCTGGAACACTGACCAGTCCGGCTCGGGGAGCTCCGGCTGGTTCGACGCGACGATCAGGATATCGACATCCATGGTGAGATAGATGCGATAGCTCGGGAAGTTGCGATGCACCGCCTTGATCACGCTGAGCACGAGTCCATCGTCGATCTCGTACAGGTGCAACCACTGGCCGAACACGCCGCGCGGCGTGAGGTAGCCGCGGATGCGCGCGTAGAACTCATCGGTGAAGAGGCCGCTGACGCCACTCACCCACGGATTCGACGGTTCGCTGAGGATGAAGTCGTAGCGGCGGTTCGCCGCCGCGAAATAGCTCTTCGCGTCGTCGAGGAC
>JAIETI010000114.1 GCA_019745365.1 Gemmatimonadaceae bacterium
GAGGCGCTCGAGGTGGTGCAGGCGCAGGCGCTCCGCTCTCGGACCATCGTGCGCGACCTCCTCACCTTCGTGCGCCGCGGCGAGCCGCGACAGCTCACGCGGCAGTCGCCGGGGACGATCCTCGAGACGCTGGTGCGCGCGATGCGCCCCGCGTTCGAGACGGGGCATGTGCGGTTGCGTGTGGGGTGCGAGGACTCGTCCACACCGCTCGATCTGGATCGCAGCGGCTTCGAGCAGGTGATCACGAATCTGCTCACGAACGCGTTGCAGGCGGCCGGCACGGGAGGCGCGGTCGATCTCCGCTGTCAGCGCCGCGATGAATGGTACGAGGTGATCGTCGAAGACAATGGCCCCGGGATCGACGCCGACCATCTCCCGCGTCTCTTCGAGCCGTTCTTCACGACGAAGCCGACCGGACAAGGGGTGGGACTCGGACTCTCGGTCTCGCTCGGCATCGTGCGGCAGCTTCGCGGAACGCTGATGGCAGAGAACCGTCGCGACACGAAGGGGGCTCGCTTCATCGTCCGACTGCCCGTCGCGACCGAGGCACTGGAGCCCGACTCGGGGCCGAAGGGGCAGGCCGCGATCGACACCATCGCCGAGCATCCGGCGTCGCTCCTCGTGATCGACGACGAGCCGGCCATCCGCACGGCGATGCGGCGCTTCTTCTCCCGTCGCGGCTGGGAAGTGGACGTGGCGGTGGACGGGCAGGACGGGCTGGAGCGGATCGCCGCTCGCGAGGTGCCCTACGACGTGATCCTCTGCGATCTCAAGATGCCACGGATGACCGGCCCCGAGCTCTACGATCGCCTCGACGCCGCATTCCCCGCCGCGCGCGACCGCCTGATCTTCGCGAGCGGTGACGTGACCTCGGTGGGCGTCGCGGAGTTCGTGGCCCGTACCTCGCGCCCCGTTCTCGAGAAGCCCTTCGAGCTTGCCGCGCTCTCGCAACTCGTGGATCGGATGCGCCGGCGGCGGAGCCGTGAGCTCCCGGTGGACCCTCAACTTCCGGAGTGACCCCGTCGATACTCGCAGGATGAGTGGGGCACCTGCGACCAGGAGGGACGCGATGCTGGCAGATCCGAATGCGATGGCACGAACGGTCCTCGTCGTGGACGATGAAGAGTCGATCCGATCGGTGTTGGGGCGGATGTTCGAGCGCCGTGGGTGGCACGTGGTGCACGCCGCCACGTTCGCGGAGGCCGAGGCGCGGATCTTCGTCGCCCACGAGGGACCGTCGTACGATCTGATCCTCTGCGACCTGAATCTCGATGGGTCGTCCGGGTTGACGCTCTATCAGCGGATCGCGAGCGAAGCACCGGTGCTCGCGGGACGCTTCGTCCTCTCCACCGGGGATGCGACCGACGTGGTCGTCCCCTGTCCGATCCTCGAGAAGCCCTTCACCATGCAGGAGCTGCTCGGACTCGCGGAACAGATCGCCGCGGACGGCCGCACCCAGGCCGCGTAGCGCTACACCCCGAGTGCGCGCACGGCCTTCGCGTGCGCGCGACTCACCGGGACCTCGGTGCCCGTGGTGAGGAGCGCCACGAGTCCTCCGCCGCGCTGGGGGCGGAACTTCGCCACGTGCGCCACGCTCACGATGTGCGCGCGATGTACGCGCAGAAAGTGCGTGGGGTCGAGCCGCGCTTCGAGTCGATGTAGCGGCACATGCAGCACGTACTTCGCGCCCGCGGTGAACGCGAGTACGTAATCGCCCCATGCCTGCAGGTGCACGATCGACTCGATCGGGACCGGGATCACCGCACTGCCGGAACGCACGAACAGCCGCCGCATCGGCCCGTCGCGAGTGACCTCGTCCCACCGCGCCGTGGGAAGATCGTTCGGCCCGCCTATGCTCGCCCGCACCCGGTCGAGTGCGATGGTGAGGCGCTCCTCGCCGAAGGGCTTCAACAGATAGTCGATCGCGCCGAGCTCGAACGCCTCGACCGCGTGCTCGGCAAACGCGGTGGTGAAGATCACCCGCGGCCGATGGGTGATGCGACGCAGGACATCGAGTCCGCTCCCGCCGGGCATCGCGATGTCGAGGAAGAGGAGCTCCGGCGTGAGCGAGTCCACCATCGCGACTGCCGCATCCACGTGCGCGGCTTCACCGACGCACTGGAGCCAAGCGTGTCCGGCCAGCGCGTGACGGAGTCCGAGTCGCGCGATGGGTTCGTCGTCGACGATCGCGCAGGTGACGGTGCTCATGACGCTTCGACGGGGACGCGCACCTCTGCGATCACACCGTGCGCAGTGCCGTGAAGGTCGAGGGTGCCTCGGGCGCCGAACAGCACGCGAAGGCGCTCGCGGAGGCGCGCGAGTCCGCCGTCTTGCCGGAGCGTGCTGAGCGCCGCCGCGTCTGCGCCGACGCCGTCATCGCCTACGGTCAACCGGAGCGACGCGCCGTCGATGCGCGCTTCAAGCGTGAGCGTGGTCGCCGCCACCTTCGGCGCCGCACCGTGACGGATCGCGTTCTCGACCAAGGTCTGTACCGTGAACGACGGGACGAGAACGTCCATGACGTCAGGGGCGATCGCGGTGCGGACGACGAGCCGCTCACCGAACCGAAGCTGTTCCAGCGCGAGATACCGCTCCGCGAACCGCCAATCGTCCTCGAGCGGTACAAGATCACGTGTCTCCGAGAGCGAGGTGCGCAGCAGCCCCGCGACCGACTCGGCCGCGTCACCGGCCGCGGCCGGGGTTGCGCGCGCGAGTTGCCCCACGGTGTGCAACGCATTGAACAGAAAGTGCGGATGGAGCTGGCCACGAAGCGTGGCGAGCTGCGACTGCGTGGCCGCCAACTCCGCACGCGCCGCGCGTGAGGTCGCTTCGGTCGCGTAGAGCACTCCCGCCATCATCACATAGAGCCAGACGCCGAGGATGATGAAGGGGCCCAAGCCATTGCCGATGACGACGACCGCCATGCGGTGCAGGATGCTCGCAACGATCGAGTTGACGATGAACCAGGCGCCGCCGTAGAGGACGGCCGCACCGAGGTGGAGTGCGACAAATGAGGGGCGCACCGGCGAGGGCCATGGCACCCGGCGCACGACGTAGAGCACGAGCGGGCCAAGCACCGCGCCGGCGAACACCATCCGGGTCGCGATCTGCACCGCGTCGCCGAGTGAGACCTCTGGGTGCGCGCTCTCGAGCAACGCGACGAGTAGCCCCCAGATCGGGAGCCACCCGATCGCGAGCTGGAACCAGACCCACCCGCTCGAGGCGCGCTCAGAGCTCATCCGTGCCTAGCTGCGCGGTGCGGTCGCGGACACGCGCGTGGCCTTGATGACGAGCACCGCTTCGTCCCAGTTCTTGCCATCATCAGTGGAGCGATCCTGCGTCCAGGTGAAGCTGCGTGGGGTGATCGCGCTGAAGCGCGACCGCGTGATGATCGGCTTTCCTTCCGCGTCGACCGTGCGCGTGGTCGCGATCAGGTCGGCGCCCCGCAGGGATGCGCTTGAGGTGGTGATCCGGCCGCGATACGCGTCTGCCGAGGTGATGAGCCATTGCGATTCGGTGGGACTCCAGAGACGAAGCGCCTTGGTGAGAGAACTCGGGTTGCCGCTCGCGTCGGTGATGCGGAGTTCGTCCTCGATGCCGAAGCCATCGAGCATACGCCACGCCTTCCACACACCGAGCACTTTGGGCGCGCCATGGATCTTCGCCGCGAGGCCGGAGACCTTTGGCGTCACGGCAAGTTCCCACTGCCCGATGAGGAAATCAAACTGTTTGACCTGCGCCGCGGGGGCGTTCGCCGGAGCGCGCCCCGTGGTGCCGCCGGTGTGCTGGGCCGGGAGCGTCGGTGGGGCAAGCAGAGTGAATGAGAGCGCGAGCGAGAGGGACGGACGCATCGAGGAGGACTCCACGCTGAGGTGATGCGACGAGGATAGTGCGGCGCACAGACGGTATGGGGCGCCATTCGACGGACGGTCGTTCGGGGTCGATGAACGGTGCAACCGGCGATAGCGAGGGTGCTCCGCCGACCGGTACTCTGCGTGCAGCGGCAGAACCGCCGCGCTCGATCCTTCGACTTCGAGGTGCTCTGTGATGGCTGCTGCACCGATCGCGACCCTCCGCGGCGTCACCCGCCGCTACGAGACCGGGAGCGGCGCATTCGATGCGCTCTCCGACGTGACCCTCGCCATCGGTGGGGGCCAATTCACGGTCGTCATCGGCGAGTCCGGGAGCGGCAAGTCCACGCTCCTCGGCCTGCTGGCGGGGATCGATCGGCCGAGCGCGGGGCGGGTGCAGGTGGGCGCGACTGATCTGACCGGACTCTCCGAACGCGAGCTCTCGCGGTGGCGCGGGCGCGCGCTCGGTTTGGTGTTCCAATTCTTCCAGCTGCTGCCGACGCTCTCCGTCTGCGAGAACGTCATGCTCCCGATGGATTTCTGCGGGTCGTATCCCGCGCGAGAACGACGGGCGCGGGCGCTGACGCTGCTCGAGCAGCTGGGGATCGCCGACCAAGCCGATAAGCTCCCCTCGCGGCTTTCTGGTGGGCAACAGCAGCGTGCCGCCGTGGCACGGGCGCTGGCGAACGATCCACCGCTCTTGCTCGCCGACGAGCCGACGGGGAACCTCGACTCGCGCACGTCGAGCACCATGCTGGAGCTGCTGGCGGGCCTCTCGCGCGCCGGCCGCTCGATCGTTATGGTCACGCACGACGCGCGGGCGATGTCACGCGCAGATCGCGCGATCACCCTCGAGGACGGTCGCGTGGTGGCCGATACGAAGCCGATCGATGTCTAGTCGCGCACCACGATGGACGAAGGTCCGGCGCGACGCGACCGCGCACTGGCCGCGCACGCTGCTCGTCGCGCTCGCGATGGCGGTTGCGTTGGCGGGGTCGGGGGTGGTGCTGGTGGCGTGGGCGCTGGTGCGGCGCGCGACACAGGAAGGGTTCGAGGCGTCAAATCCGGCCGCAGCGACCTTGCATGGAAGCGGATTCAGCGACGCCGTTCTGGCGGCGGCGCGGGCCGTGCCCAACGTGCGCGAGGTCGAGCGTCGGCGCGTGTCGCAGCTGGCGGTGCAGATCGCTGGGCAGGGGCAGAACGCGATCCTCTTCACCGCGGACGACCCGACGCGTGTGCAGATCGGCACGCTGCGGTCAGTCGATGGTCAGTGGGCACCACCGCCGGGAAGCGTGGCGGTGGAACGCTCGTCCATGGACTTTGCGCGTGCGGTGGTGGGCGACACCGCGCTCCTGATGCGCGGCGGTGAGGGCGTGGCGCTCCCGCTCGCGAGCTCCGTACGCGATGTGGGGCTCGCCCCGGGGTGGATGGAGCATGTCGTCTATCTCTGGGGGAGCACGGCGACGCTCACCGCACTCGGCCTTCCCGCCGACGCGAACGAACTCCGCTTCACGGTTGATCGTTCGGTGCGGTCGCGCGAGGCGGTGCGTGCGGTCGCGGCCGCGGTGCAGCGCGCGGTCGAGTCGGCGGGGGGCACGGTGTCGAATGTCGATGTGCCCGAACCAGGGGAACACATCCATGCACCGCAGATGGACTCACTCCTCTTCACGCAGGGTGGATTCGGGCTGCTCGCGTTGCTCACGGCGGCCTTTCTGATGGTGAACCTCGTCAACGCGACGATGGCGGGGCAGCTCCGCGAGATCGGGGTGATGAAAAGCTTCGGTGCCGACGATCGCCAGTTGCGACGGATGTATCTCGCGGGTGCGGCAGTGCAGGGTGTAGTGGTCACGCTTGTGGCGTTGGCGCCATCGCTCTGGCTGGGCCGACGATACGCGGAGTTCCGTGCAGAGTTGTTGAACTTCGACGTGAGTGCCGTCGCGGTGCCCTGGTGGACGGTGGCGTTGCTGATCGCGGTCGGCGTGTCACTCCCGGTGCTCGCGGCGTGGTTCCCGGTGCGACGTGGCACGCGCGTGACCGTGGCCGAGGCGCTGCGCGACCTTGGGCTGCACGATGATCAGGGCGATGCGACGGAATCGTGGCTCGCGCGGCGGGGCGGATGGAGCCGCGTGTTCGCGCTCTCGGTGCGGAACGCGTTTCGGCGCCGGCAGCGACTCGTGCTCACGATGCTCACGCTCGCGACGGGTGGGGCGGTGTACATCGGGGCGGGGAATCTCCGACAGGCGGTGATCGGATCGCTCGATCTCATCTATGGAAGCCAGCGATTCACGTTCACGGTGCGACTGGAGAGTCCGCAGGACGCGGCGCGCGTGGAGCGGATCGTGCGAGCGGTGGAGGGCGTGCGCGGGGCCGAGTCGTGGTCGGGGGTGCGTGCGTCGTTGGTGCAGGGCGGGGTGCGCGGGGAGCCCTTCCCGATCACCGCGACGCCCATCGGGAGTGCGATGCTCGCGCCGACGCTTGCCGCGGGTTCCGTGGTGACGGAAGGTGGGCAAACGCTCCTCGTGAATCGCGCGATGCGGATGGCCATCCCAGGACTCGCGCCGGGCGCCGAGCTCGAGTTGGAGATCCTCGGTCGCCGGTCTCGCTGGCGCGTGGTGGGGGTGTTCGAGGGCGGCCCAACTCCGCAGGCGTACACGAGCGTGGAGGCGATCGCGACGGTGCGTGGCGATGCGCGTCGCGGCGCGGTGGTGGTGGTCACCGACATGACAGGCGATGGGTCGATCGCCGACCTGATCCAACGCGTGCGCGCGGCGCTTACGGCGGAGGGGATCGGTGTGGCGAGCAGCGGGCTGCTCGCGGAGTCGCGGCGCGTGACGGAGGATCACCTGCTGATGGTCGTACAGTTCCTCTCGCTGATGAGTTGGGTGATGATCGTGGTGGGGGGGATGGGGCTCGCCTCGACCATGGGGCTCGCGGTGTTGGAGCGGACACGGGAGATCGCGGTGATGCGCGCGATCGGAGCGTCGCATCGCACCGTGTTCACCCTTTTTCAGTCCGAGGGGCTGACCATCGCGCTGCTCGGCTGGGTGATCGCGATCCCGCTCTCGCTTCCGTTTAGCGTGGTGCTGGGGGAGGCGTTCAGCCGGATCATGTTCCGGGTGCCGCTGCGGTTGCTCCCGGATGCCGAGAGCGTGTGGCGATGGCTCGTGGTGGTGGTGGTCGTGTCGGTGGTGGCGTGCGCGTGGCCGGCGGTGCGGGCGGTGCGGCTCACGATCGCGCGGGCTCTGGCGTACGAGTAGTAGTTGTTCGGGCTGGGTCGGCGGGTTTATGTTTACAGACTGTCCGCGAAATGCGGCGGACGGGACGTAGCGCAGCCCGGTAGCGCACCTGAATGGGGTTCAGGGGGTCGCGGGTTCGAATCCCGCCGTCCCGATTGTGTAACTGGTTGATAGTAAGCAAGATACGGCAAAGGCCGGAGCGAGATGCTCCGGCCTTTGTTGTTTCAGTAATCACCTAGCAATCACGAGAATGCCCGCTATCGGCATGCGACTGGCGCCCCGACGAGGCGAATTGCTTGCGCCAGCGGTGCTCTCTGACCCGAACTGTGGAGTCTGTTGCTGGCCCTGACCAGAGCAGAACTGTGCG
The DNA here is from genome assembly GCA_019745365.1 of Gemmatimonadaceae bacterium. GTDB lineage: Bacteria > Gemmatimonadota > Gemmatimonadetes > Gemmatimonadales > Gemmatimonadaceae > JAIETI01. The sequence goes on from JAIETI010000114.1 coordinate 7,455, forward strand.
AGCTACTTTGACACCTCGCTTCAGCGGTGTGATAGGCATCACCCTTCGCGTGATCATCCTGAACCGGCCCCGATGAATAATCAGTTCAGAGAAGTGGCTTCGCTTTTTCGGACAGCGAAACGGCGTGCGCTATGTAGTTCGGCGGGCGGTTACGCGGCCACCCGGA
>JAIETI010000011.1 GCA_019745365.1 Gemmatimonadaceae bacterium
ACATGTTCGAGCCACAGGACCATCCGAACGACTTCCGGTTCCCTGGCGCGCCGCCGACGCCGCCGTACGACAACGCGGGCTACACGCTCGCACTGCAGATGGGGGTGAAGTTCGATCGGATCCTCGACGGCTTCGGCTGCCCTTGCGAGCGGATCGAGCCGTCGGCACTCGTGAAGCCCGCGGCCGGTACAGTCGCGAACGGCGGCCGTTGGGTCATCTCCCCGGCGCAGAACGACGCCTTCACCGCGGTGGCGCGACTGCTCAAGGGCGGGGTCGACGTCACGCGGCTCGCCAATGGTGACTTCTCGGTGCCGGCGAACGGGAAGAGCCGTCCGATCGTGACGAAGGCCGCGACCGAACTCGGTGTCACCTTTGCGGCGGCCACCGGCAGCAGCGCGGGCACCAAGGTCACGCTCCCGCGCATCGGCCTCTGGGATCGCTACGGCGGCTCGATGCCGAGCGGGCACACGCGCTGGCTCCTCGAGAAGTTCGGGTACGACTACACGCTCGTATATGCGTCGGATCTCGACGCGGGGAATCTCCGAGCGAAGTACGACGTGTTGGTCTTCGTCGATGGGGCGATCCCAGGACGCGTCGCGGCCGGCGCGGGTGAAGGCTTCGGCGGCGCGGGCCCCGACACGGCGACGCTACCGCCCGAGTGGCGCAAGACGGTCGCGCGGGTGACGGCCGAGAAGACGGTACCGCAGCTGAAGGCCTTTATGGAAGCGGGCGGCCGCGTCATCACCATCGGGTCGTCCACCGCGCTCGCCGACCACCTCGGCCTGCCGATCGACAACTACCTGATGGAGGGCGGGAAGCGCTTGCCGCAGGAGAAGTACTACGTCCCGGGCTCGCTCCTCGAGGTGCGGTACGATGCATCGTCCGCGCTCGCGCGCGGTGCGGGGGAGACCGGGATCGTGGTGTTCGACAATTCTCCGGTCTTCAAGCTCGGCTCTGACGCCGCGGCGAAGGGCGTGAAGCGGGTGGCCTGGTTCGAGAAGGCGCCGCTGCGCTCGGGTTGGGCATGGGGCGAGCAATATCTCGAGGGTGGGACCGCGATCGCGGAGGCGGCTGTCGGGCAGGGGACGCTCTACCTGTTCGGGCCAGAGGTGCTCTTCCGCGGGCAGCCGCACGCGACGTTTCGGCTCTTCTTCAACGCACTGACCGGCGCCAAGTAAGCATTGTCGATGTGGGAGTGTCGGGGCGGGGTCCAAGGGGATCCCGCCCCGATGCCGTCTCGGGCCGTCGCAATTCGCGACATCGGCGCGAAGTTGCTGAGCGCGGCCTGTGACCTCGGGCACTTCCTCGGGCAGCGCCGCGCTCGTAGGATACCCATCCCTCCATGACCAACTCGCCGCTCTTCCACTCTGCGCGCCGCGACTCGGGCGGGGCACTCGTCGCCCCGCTCGGGAGCGTGTTCCTCTGGCTCCCGTCGCCACAGGCGTTGGCCAAGGTGGTGAGCCAACTCCGACGTGTGTCGCTCGACGTGCACATCCTCGAGGGTGATGGCCTGCAGGTCGATGTGGAGTGGGAAGTGCTTCGCGACCTCGTCGTGCCGTTGCGGCGCGTGCTCACCCACGCCGAGGCGGAAGACACCAAGGTGCTCTACAAGCCCGCCGGTGGCGCGCTTTCCACGAACGACTTCGCCCGCGTCCAGACGTACACGCAGTTCTCCCGGGTGAGCCAGTCGTCCTGGTTGCACGAGATGATCGACCAGTCGCGTCTCACGAGCGTGCTCCAGCCGATCGTGTTCGCGGCCGATCCGACGCGCGTCTTCGCACGCGAGGCGCTGCTCCGCGGGGTTGGGCGCGACGACGCGGTGGTGTATCCCAACTACATCTTCGACGCCGCGCGCGGCTGCGGGATGCTGATGCAGATCGACCTCGCCTCGCGGAAGGCCGCGATCGACCGCATGGTGCTCGACGGTATGCGCGAGAAGCTCTTCATCAATCTCACGCCGAGTGCGATCGACGACCCGCTCGCGACGCTCGAACACACCGTGCGGATGATCGATGATGCCGGGATCGCGCATGACCGCATCGTCTTCGAGGTGGTGGAGTCGGAACACGCGGGCGATGTCCCGAACCTGCGCGGGCTCCTCGATTCGTACCGCCGCGCGGGGTTCCGCGTCGCGCTCGACGACGTCGGCGCGGGATACTCCTCACTCAACCTCCTGCACCAACTCCGCCCCGACTTCGTGAAGCTCGACATGGGGCTCATTCGCGGGGTGCACGCCGATCCGTACAAGGGGATCATCGCGTCGAAGATTCTCGAGATCGCGACCGACCTCGGCGTGGAGACGATCGCTGAGGGGGTGGAGACGGAGGGGGAGCTCGCCTGGGTGCGGGAGCACGGCGCGCACTACGCGCAGGGCTTCGCGATCGCGCGTCCGGGGGTGCCGGCGTTGCACGACGCGCTGCCGGTGCGACCGCCGGCGCCGGGGATGATGAGCTGACCCGAAGGTCGGCGGTGCACGATCGGTAGTACATTCCGAGCATGGACGCCACATCGCCGTCGATGATGGACGAACAGCTGACCGTGTTACGCGACGTCGTCGGTCGGCTCGCGTCCGCGGGAGTGCCGTGCATGCTCACCGGGTCGCACGCGCTCGCCGTGTGGGGGCACCCGCGGATGACCCGCGACATCGATTTCGTGATCGAGGCGGATCAGAGCGGCGTGGCGAGGTTCCTAGACGCGTGTGCAGCGGATTGCTACGCCGACCCCGAAGCCGCCGCCGATGCGGTGGCGCGGGGGACGTTCTTCAACGTGATCCACAAGCCGACGATCCTGAAGCTGGATTTCATCATGCGGCGTGATGAGCCGTTCGAACGCGAGAAGTTCGGTCGCCGTGTATCGATGACCTTCGGCGGTGTCTCGGTTGACGTCATCACCGCTGAGGACCTGATCCTCTCGAAGCTCCAATGGGCCGCGCCGACGGGATCGGCGCGACAGATGGAGGACGTGCGCACGTTGCGACGTAGTGCCGTCGGCCTCGACGAGGCCTACCTCGCTCGCTGGGCACCTATCCTCGGCGTCGCCGAGCAGCTGCGCGCCACGGACGCGTGATGAACGACACGCATCCGGAGGCCAGCGCCGTCCTCGCGCAGCTCTATCGGGCGGCGAGCCCCGAGGCGCGCCTGCGCATGGCGACATCCATGTTCGGCGTTGCGAAGGAGCTGATGCTCGCGGGCATCCGTGCGGAGTGGCCAACCCTCTCGCCGCGCGACGAGCGCGTCAAGCTCTTGGAGCGACTCTACGGCGATGAGCTCACCGCGCGAGCCCGTGCCGAGGTCGCGGATGGAGTGGCCCCGGAACCGTCGCGCAGTACGCCGAGAACCTAGAACTTCCTCGCGTACCCCACGCGGACGACCTGCGTCTCGAGGTAGTCCGTACTCACCGTCTCGAAGCCGTTCCCGCGGATCGTCCGCCGGAGCTGCATCGTGTTCAGGAGGTCGGTGGCGTTGAGGAGCCATTCGCCGGCGCCGCGTTGCACGCTCTTCCGCACGCCGAGGTCCAGCGAGTAGCGCTGGTCGATCCGCCCCTGCGGCAGCAGATCCGGCGCAAGGTACACACTCGTCGCCCGGGCGTCCCAGCCGCCACGTAGCGTGAAGGTAGCGTTCACCTTGACGTTGCCTGAGACCAACCGCTGCTGCGCGGCGGTGTAGGTCACCGGCACGGGATAGCGATTCACCACGGTGAACGCGCCCACGGTGTTGCGATACACGGTGGCGTTGGTGCTGAGCGAGAGCCGCGGAGAGACGGTGCGTTGCCAGACCGCCTCGGCCCCGGTGAGCCAGCTCCGCCCGGCGTTCTGGAACACGTTGTAGAGGAGCACGCTCCCCGGCGCCTGCGTCGCGATCCGTGTGATGCTCGCGTCGATGATGCGGCGGAAGCCCGCCGCGTAGAAGCTCCCCGTCGCACCGCTCCACTTGTAGCCGAGGTCCACGGCAGTGGTGAACTGTGGGCGCAACGCGGGGTTCCCGACCTTGATCAGCTCGGGCTCGTCGTACTTGGGGAAGATCCGGATGTCCACTTCGTTGGGGCGGTCCACGCGCCGGTTCACGAAGAGCGTCAGCTTGTTGCCGTCATCCAGCTTGTACGCCAATCGCACGTTCGGGAACGGCTGGGTGTAGCGATAGCCGTCGCTCCGGTACGTGTTATGGTCCGGGTTGACGTCGTAGTCGACGTGCACGTCCTCGACGCGCAGGCCACCTTCGAGTTCGATCCGCTCGCTCTCGAACACGTAGGTGGCATAGAGCGCAGGGATCAACTCCCGGTACGTGGCCCACCCGCCCGCGCCGCTGTCGATCGGCGACCGCTCTCCCGGAAAGAAGCGCATGTCGACCGGGATCGAGCGGTGACGTCCCTTGAACCCCGTCTCCACGCGCCCCTGCCGTAGCGGCTTCACGTAGTCCACGTTGAGGTCGACGACGTGCTCGTCCGAGAGCAGCGCGAATGCATCGCGCCCCGTGAAGGTGGGGAGCGTGTTCGTGAAGAAGTACCGCTCGTCCTCGCGATGGAACGAGTAGTTCGTGGTGACCACGAGCGAACGCCCCGGCTGCTGGTACCGATGCGTGAGCACAGCCGACGCGAACGCGGTGTACTTCACCTCGTCCTCGAGGAACTGCCAGAGGCGATAGCGGTTGGCCACGCTCCCTGCGAAGAACGGATTGTCGCCGTCGTCGAGGATCTTCTCTCGGTTGAAGAGCCCGGAAAGACTGAGGGAGCTGCGCGGCGTGATCGCGTGGTCCACGCCACCGTTCACGGTCGCGTAGTCGGTCCGGCGGTTCCGCTGGAGCTGCTGCACGATGACGGTGCCGTCGTCGTAGCGGCGCGTCGAGAACTCGTTCTTGTTGAGCGTCGGCGCGTGCAGCCAGTCGGCCTGCACGAAGCTGTTGGTGCGCCGCGTGCGGTAGTTGAGCGCGAGCGAGGGATTGAACTTGGGAGTGGCGGTGAACTGTGGTCGCACGGATGGCAGACTCGCCCGCTTCTGCCAGAGCGCCCCCGCGCCCGCGGTCACACCGATCTTCCCCGTCAGTCGTTCCTGTCTTTGCTGTCCTTCCTGTTCTTCCTTGGTGACGAGATTGATGATCCCCGCACTCGCGTTCGCGTCATACTTCGCGCCCGGATTGTTGATCACCTCGATCCGTTGCACAGCCGAGGCCGGCAGATTGTCGAGGCCGACCTGCGCGCCGACGCCGGTGAGCGCGGTCTGTTTACCGTCGATCAGGATCGCGACCTTGTCGCTCCCTCGGAGTTGCACCTTCCCATCCTGTCCGACGGTCACGCCGGGGAGCGCGGCCATCGCCTGCAACACCGACCCGCCGGACTGCGCGATGTTGTCGGCCACGGTGTAGCTCTTGCGGTCCATCGTCGCCGCGACCTCATCGGCGGTCGCGGTCACGACTACCTGATCGAGCGCGCGACTGAGTGGGGCCATCGCGAGCACGCCCAGATCGAGGAACGGACTCAGCTCCCCGACGAGCACCCGCTGGCGCAGCGGGGCGAAGCCGATGCGCCGCGCATCGAGCAGGTACGTCCCCTTGCGGAGGCCGGCGAAGGTGAACGCGCCCGTGCTGTCGGTCAGCCGTCCGGCCACGAAGCTACTATCGCGCTCGCGCAGCAGCTGGACCGTGAGAAAGGGGAGCGGCGCCTTCGCGACGGCGTCCTGTACGCGTCCGAACACCGTGACGCTCGTCGACGGCGTCTGCGCCAGCAGCGCGTGCGCGCTGATCCACGTGAGAACGCCGAGCCGTGCCGACCGGGGGAGCACGATCCGGGCCGCTAGCGCAGCACGGCCTTCGCGATCGTCTGCAACTGCATGTTCGACGTCCCCTCGTAGATCGCGCCGATCTTCGCGTCGCGATAGAACTTCTCCACCGGGTAGTCGGTCGTGTAGCCGTAGCCGCCGAAGAGCTCCACGCAGAGCGAGGTGACCCGCTCGCACACCTGGGAGGCGAAGAGCTTCGCCATCGCGCCCGTGGTCGCGATGTCCTCGCCGGCATCCTTCTGACGACTCGCGTTGTACACCATCAAGCGCGCCGCCTCGAGCTCCGTCGCCGCCTGCGCGATCTGGAACTGGATCCCCTGGAACTCCGCGAGTGCCTTCCCGAACTGGCGCCGCTCCTTGAGGTACGCCACCGCGGCGTCCAACGCGCCCTGCGCGTTCCCGATCATCTGTGCGCCGATCCCGATACGCCCCTCGTTAAGCGTCTCGATCGCGACCTTGTACCCCTGGCCGACCTCACCCAACACATTCGCATCGGGGACGAACACGCCATCGAGCAAGAGCTCACAGGTGCTCGACGCACGGATGCCGAGCTTGTCCTCTTTCTTGCCGACCGCGAAGCCGGGCATCGAACGCTCGACGATGAACGCCGTGATCCCCTTGTACCCCTTCGCGGGGTCCATCGTCGCGAACAGCACGAACACCTCGGCCTCCGCGCCGTTCGTGATCCAGAGCTTCCGGCCGCTCAATTGCCAGCCGCCGTCGACCTTCGTGGCGCGCGTGGTGAGTCCGAACGCATCCGACCCCGAGCCTGCCTCACTGAGCGCATACGCGCCGACGCTCGCACTGCAGAGTCGCGGGAGGTACGCGGCCTTCTGTGCCTCGGTCGCGTAGGTCAGGAGCGGGTACGCGACGAGGGTGTTCTGCACATCGACCATGATCGCGGCCGCAGCATCGACGCGGCTGATCTCCTCCACTGCGATCGTCACCATCATCACCGACCCGCCCGCGCCACCATAGGACTCGGGGACCTGGATCCCCATGAGTCCCAGCTCGAAGTACTTCGGGATGAGGTCGGGGTGGATCCGGCCGGCACGTTCCATCTCGCCGACGATGGGGCGGATCTCCCCAGCAGCGAACTCCCGAACGGCGTCGCGGAAGGCGATCTCGTCCGCGGTGAGGGTGGTCAGCGGTGTCGGCGTCATCCTTGAATACTAGCGGAGGCCTTGCGATCCGGCCTCGATACAAAATAGTTGATTAATAGTGTAAATGTAACTAATGTAGTGATATCATCAATTCCGAATGCCATGACGAAACGAAAGAAGCCGGCGATGATCCGCGAGCCGATGCAGGTCTACATCACCAACGACGAGCGCCAGCTCCTCGACCAAGTCGCCGGGGCCGAGGGGATCTCGCGCGCCGAGGTGCTCCGACGTGGACTGCGCTCCTATGCCGCGGGCGCCCTCGGCACCCGCACGCCGATGCTCGATCTCGTGCGCGAACTTGAGGCGAGTACGCCTCGTGGCCGATCCAGCGTGGCCGCGGACCCTGACGCGGCCCTCGACGCGCTCTACCTCGACCGCGAGTGAGTCGTCTCTGGCTCGACACGGCGGTCTGGTACGCCGCGCTCGACCCGCGCGAGGAGTGGCACGCGCTCGCGGTGGAGTGTTGGCGCGCCGCGATGGCCGATGGGGTGCGTCTGCACACGAGCGAGCTCGTGCTCGCCGAAACGCATGCCTTGGTGTCGTGCCGACTCTCGCCGAGCGCCGGCGCCGCACTCCTTGAGGCGGTGGAGCGCGACCCCGCGATCGATGTGCACGAGATCGGCGC
>JAIETI010000191.1 GCA_019745365.1 Gemmatimonadaceae bacterium
CACCTTCCCGGGTCTCTCGATCAACCGCGCCGGTGTGAACTACGCGCTCGGCGCATCATCGACGGGGCTCACGAACGGTGGATCGACGACGTTTGACGTGACGGCCGGAGCGGCGTCGCGCACCGTGCTGTCGAGCGGCGACGGTCAGAGTGGACCGTCCGGGAGCGCGCTCGCGGATGAGGTCGGCGTGTTCGTGTCGGACGAACTGGGGAACCCGATCGCCAACGTGCCGGTGACCTTCACCCCCGCGAGTGGGCACGGGACGGCCTCACCCTCGGTGACCCCGACCAACGCGCAAGGGATCGCGAAGACGCGCTGGACCCTCGCGGGTGCCGCCGGCGCGAAGTCGATGACCATCACCGGGCCGGGCGCGCCCGTGACGGCGACCGCCACCGCGGTGGGGGTCGTGAGCGGCGGACCGACCCGCGTGTTCTTCGCGTTGGACAACACCGCGATCGGCCGCAGTGCCTTCAGCGCGATCACGGTGTTCTTGAACGCGCCGGCGGTCGCGCCCACGACCGTCACGCTCGGCCTGCTCGACGCGCGGTCGCAGTGGAGCAGTGTCTCGCTCACCTTCCTCGCGGGCGCGTCGAGCGCGATCGCATCGTGGCGCGGGACGGGGAGCGGGACCACGAGCGGGACCGTCACCGCACCCGGACTCAACGGCGACACGATCACCGCGTCGATCGCTACCGAGAATATGTGGCTGATGACCGGCTACATGTCGTTCGCCGTCGGCGACACGATCGAGAACGTCGTCACCCTCTCGGCACCGGCGCCGGCGGGCGGATTGATCATCACACCCGACGCGACCGTCGCCGGGCGCGTGCTCTTCCTCCCATCCGCCGGCGACGGCTACGGGGCGGGTGATCCGTACTCCGGCTACGACATTCGCGCGAACACGATGTTCGCGCCGGCGACGATCACCGTGAAGGCCGGCGAGACGCGCGGGTACTTCAAGGTGGTCGGCCTGAGCGCCGGCGCGACCGCGATCACACTCAGCGCCACCGACTTCATCTCCGCGACCGGGAACGTGAATGTCAGCGCGATGGGACTGACGACGTACGGGGATACGATGGTCGCTGCGGTCGGGGCGAGCACGCAGCGCGAGTGGTACTTCAGCTCCAGTTCTGCGCGCACGAGGACCGTGACGTACACCTCCCTCGACCCCGGGATCGTCGCGATCACGGGACCGGCGTCGGTGGTACGCGACCATTACTTCTACGCGTCGGTGCGCGGCATCGCGCCGGGCGTGGGACGCGTGATCGTGTCGTCCCCGGGTGGCGGCGTCGACACGTTAACGGTCGTGGTGGCGCAGCCGAAGCTCCGGTTCCAGATGTTCTGCATCACCTACTCGTGCTACACCCCGCGCAACTTCTCGATGTACGCTGGTGAGGAACGCGAAGGACGCCTGCTCCTCGTCGACAGCGTCGCGCAGTCGGTGACGGCCGAGACGCCGGTCACCGTCACGTTGGTATCGACGGACGCGACCAGCGCGATCCCGACGGTGAGCACGGTCACGATCGGCGCGGGGCAGAATCAGGCGACCTTCGGGGTCCGCGCGCTTGCGATGGGCACACCCTGGCTCTTCGCGAGTGCGCCGGGGGTTCGAAGCGACACGTCGCAGGGGAGCATCGCGGGGCCGATCGTCCAACTCAGCGGCGTCGGCGACGTCGGCGTCGGGCAGCTCCGGACGTTCATCGTGGACGGGGTCCGTCCCGCGCCGGATGCGACCACTGTCACACTCACCTCGAGCAATCCGGCCGTTGTCGATGTCCCGCCGGTGGTGACGCTCTCCGCAGGATCAAGCTCGGTCGGGGGGATCCGATTGATCGGTCGCACGCCAGGGACAGCGACGATCACCGCCAGCATCCCTGGCGTGGGAAGCGCCACCAGCGGCCTGCTCCGGGTCTCACCGACCAAACTCGTCATCAGCTGTTGGTCGAATTGCTCGCCGGCGACGGGAGGTTCAAGTGGCAGCTGGCGCGTGCAGGTCCGAGACTCGCTGGGTGTCGCGCGGGGTGTCGTGGGAAACCTCGCGCTCTCGTTCTCGGTGTCCGACACCACCAAGCTGCAGGTCAATAGCGCGACGACCACGATCTATGAGGGGAACCTCGACGGCTTCGTCTCCGCGGCACCGCGAGCCGCCGGCACGGTCCGTCTGCGCGTCTCGGCGCCGGGATACGCCCCGGAGTCCATCAGCGTCACCGTCCCAGCGGGGGTCGCGACCTCCAAGATCGAGTTCGCCCTCGGCCCGACGGCGCGCGTCGGCCGCGCGCAGCGCATCCCGAACGCCTACCTCTATCGCTCGGGACCGGACAACCTCGCGCGCACGGTCACGCTGACGAAACTCGGCAGCGCGACAACGCTGAGCACCACGACACTCGCCTTCGCGGCCAACAGCTACTACACCGCGAACTTCCGAATCGATGCCGTGGCCAACGGCGTCGACACCATCATCGCGACCGCGCCAGGGCTGATCCCCGACACCGTGGTGGTGCGTATCTCGTCACCGCGGTTCGCCGTGAGTGGGTTCCCGACATCGAGCGTCGTGGGGTACCCGTACGCGAGTGCAAACATCGCCCTCGCGGACTCGACCTTCACCACGAACTCCGCGTCGAATCGCACGATCGTCTTCATCTCGTCGAGCGACACGAACGTCGTGAAGCCGGTGCAGGCGGCTGACACGATCGAGACCGACGACTACCTCGCCAGCATCCCGCTCCAGTATCGCGGCCCCGGCACGGCGACGATCACCGTCTCGACCGCCTCCGGCTACGCGACCTATGTGTCGCCCACGATCACCGTCGCCGCGCAGCAGCTCACCTTGAGCTACTCGTCGATCACGCTTGGCATGCGCCAGCAGACCCATTCGTATGAAGGGTATGTGTACAGCTCGTATCCCGTCTTGCAGCCGATCTGGGTCCGTCTGACGAGGTCCGCGCCCGGGCTCATCTCCGTTCCGGACTCCGTGCGGTTCGACACCGGCGACAGCTACGCCTACTTCACCATCGCCGCGCTCGACACCGTGGGCGGCTTGCGCCTCACCGCGAACGCGCCGGGATTCAACAGCGACCAGCTCGACGTGTACGTCACCAAGCCGGCCGCGATCATCTGCTGCAGCACGAGTGCCGCGCTGGGCCGCGGCGCGATAAGCCAGACGCTCTACCTCGGGACCACGGGCGGGTATGAACACGCCTCATCCGTCCCACTCACTTTCTCGATCAGCAGTTCGTCGCCGAGCGCGGCCATGCCGGTGACGAGCACGGTCACGATCCCGGTGGGCGAACAGGAGGGCGAGATCGACCTCGCGCTCATCGGTCAGGGGACCACCACGCTCTCCGCGACCGACAGCCGATCGACCTTCGCCCGCTATCTCGACGCGAGTTCCACGCTCCGCGTGAATCCGAGCGCGCTCTCGGTGACGAGTATCCTGACGCTCGGACCGAACATCGAGACGGAGCTGAATCTCTACGCGGACAATCGCACCGCACCGTTGACGGTGAACTGGGCGAAGAGCGGCGCCGGCGCGACCACGCTCGCGAGTGCCGGCTCGTTCGTGCTCGCCGCGAACGTATCGTACCACACCCCGCTCACGATCCGCTCCACCGCCACGATCGGTGCGGATACGATCATCTTCACCGCGCCGAACTGGACGCCAGACACGCTCGTCGTACGCACCGGCACGGGAACCTTCTACCTCGGCTACATCCCGAACACGCTCACGAGCGGTGCCGAGACATCCTTCTACCTCTCCGCCGGCTCGCCCTCCGGGTACACGTCGTACGATGACCAAGTGAATGCGTTGCCGATCACGCTCACCTGCACGAGCGGTTGCAGTTGGGTCAACCCGGCCACGGCGGCGGTCGTCTCGTCGATCACGATCCCGGCCGGGAGCAACTACGTCAGCGTCGCGCTCCGGGGGAACAGCCCCGGATTGGCGACCTATACCATCTCGGCGCCCGGTTACGCCTCGGTGAGTCGCACGATGTCCGTCCTTCCCGCGAGTCCATGATGCACGCACTCCTCCGTCGCTCCACGATCGCCATCGCGCTGCTCGGCGCGCCGCTCGTCACGCTCCGAGCACAAGCGACGCCGCCGAGCACGCCGCGCCCGCTGCCGCCGGCACCACCGGTCGACACGGCCGCCGCGCGCCCGGTGAACTCTCCTTTCATCTGCGGCAATGGCGCGTACGCTCCCGCGGGTGCCGGAGACGATTACTGCAACGCCCGCGGTGGGATCCTCATGCGTTTCGTGATACGGAGAGCTCCGCCCGCGCCGCTCCCGCGACCGGAGGGTGCGATCGCGCCGCCACCACCGCCGCCGAGTCAGGTGATCCCGAAGGACTCGATCAAGAAGCCGTAGTCCGAAGCACTCCTGTCGCCCCGGTTCTGTGACGCAGGTCACAGAGCCGGGGCGATGTGCATCGTTTCCCCTCGGCGGGTGGTGGTCATACATTGGAGCCGACACACCCCGACGGCCGCTCGGCCGTCGGGGTGTGTCGGCTGGGAACAACAGGAACAACAGGAACAACAGGAACAACAGGAACGACAGGAACGACAGGAACGACAGGAAGGACAGGAACGACAGCCCCGCGCTGCGGCGGGACTCCCTTCGCTCTTCGAAATCATATGCGCCCGTCCCCCACTCGTCGCTTCATCCTGCTCGCATCGCTCTTCTCCGCGGTGCTCTTCGCTTGCGGCCGCGAGGTCACCGGGCCGGACGGGAAGGCAGCGGGGCTCACGCGGGTCGGTCGCATCGCGTTCAACACGATCTTCCCGGAGTTCGCGAGTCAGATCGCGGGGACCACCGTCGAGTTCGAGAAGGTGCGCATCGTACTGCGGCGTGCCGATGGGTCGATCGCGCTCGAACGCATCGTGGATTTCCCCTCGGGATCATCCGAGCTCTCGCTCTCGCTCAGCGTCACGCTCGCCGGCGACGCACCCGCGGCAGGCGAGCCGATGGTCGCGTCGCTCGAGTATCTCAACACCGCTGGCCAAACGGTCTTCCAGGGGAGCAGCAACATCGTCGTCCCCGCGTCCACGCCGGGCGCACCCGCACCGACGCCGGTCTCCATCCCCGTCGTGTACAAGGGCGTCGGCTCGGAGGCGACCTCAGTGGTCATCTCGCCACGGACCGCCAACGCGACGCCGGGTGATGTGATCAACTTCGGCGCACAAGCGATCGGGGCGAACGGCCCGATCCCGGGCACACCGATCACCTTCGTGAGTTCGGATGCGACGCGCGCGTCGGTCGCCGCGAACGGTCAGGTGACCATCCCCGCGGCGGCACCACGTGGCACGGTACGCATCTCGGCACGCCTCCTCACCGGGCCGACCGACGACGCGACCATCACGATTAATCCGCGCGCGGCGAGCCTGCAGCTCGCGAGCGGCGGCAACCAGAGCGGTACCGGCGGCGCGACGCTCGCGCAGCAGATCGCGGTGCGTGTGCTCGCGAGCGACGGACAAGGGATCGCCGGCACGACGGTGACCTTCGCCGCAGCGAACGGTGGCTCCGTCTCGCCGACGACGGCCGTCTCCGACGCGAGCGGGCTCGCGCAAACGCGATGGACGCTGGGCCCGTCCGCGACGTCGCAGTCGATGACGGCGACCGCGGCGGGACTCACCGGCTCGCCGCTCACCGTGAACGCGACGGCGACGATCTTGGTCGCTACTCAGCTCGCATTCACCACCCCGCCGAGCAATGGCAACGCGGGCGCGCCGCTGGGCACGATCGCCGTGACCGCACGTGATGTGAACGGCAACACCGTTCCGACCTTCTCGAACGCCATCACCCTCGCGCTCGGCGCGAATCCGGGCGGCGCGACGCTTGGGGGCACCGTGACGGCGACGCCGGTCAATGGCGTGGCGACCTTCACGGGACTGACACTCAACCGTGTGGGCTCCGCGTACACGCTGGTGGCCAGCGCCGCCGGGCTCCCGAACACCACATCGGTCCCCTTTGACATCGCCGCCGGCACCACGCAGCGGCTGGTGTTCACCAGTACGATCACGTCGCCCCAGGCGGCGGGGATCCTCGTCGCTCCGGCGATCACCGTCGCCGCCCAAGACGCATTGGGTAACGCCGTCACCTCCTTCACGGGGCTCGTGACCCTCAGCGTCGGATCGAATCCGGGGAACGCCACCGCGACGGGCGCGGCCGTGAATGCGGTCAACGGGGTCGCGACCTTCCCCGCATTCACCCTGAACCGGCCCGGCAACGGATACACGTTGCTCGCCTCGTCGCCGGGCATGTCGAGTGGGACGAGCGGTGCGTTCGACGTCACCGTCGGCCCCCCGGCGTCGATGCTCATCTTCGCCGGCAACGCGCAGTCACGCCCCGCGGGGACCACGCTGAACCCGATCGACGTCCAAGTGCGCGATCCGGCGGGCAACGGTGTCCCGGGTGCGACGGTGAACTTCGCGATCGCCTCCGGAGGCGGGTCGTTGACGCCAGCGAGTGCCGCGACCGATGCGGCCGGTCTCGCGCGCGTGAACTGGACGCTCGGTCCGGTCGCGGGTCCGCAGAGTATCACCGCGACCAGCCCCGCGGTGTCCGGTACCACGCTGACGATCACCGCGAACGCAGCGATCGGCACCGCGACGCAACTGGCGATCACGACGGCGCCGCAGGCGGCGCAGATCGCCGGGATCGGCGGCACGCCGATCGTTGTCGCCGCGCGCGACGCGACCGGTAACACCGTCCCGGGCTTCACCAGCCCAGTGGTGATGACGATCGCGAGCGGCCCGAGCGGAGCCACGGTCATCGGACCGACCGCGATCAACGCGGTCGCGGGTGTTGCCACGTTCAGCGGCGTGAGCTTCGACAAGGCCGGGAACTACACGCTCACCTTCGCGTCGTCGGGCGTGACGAGTGTGACCTCGACGAGCTTCACGGTGAACGCCGGCGCGGCCGCGAACATCGTCGCGGATTCCGGACTCGGGCAGAACGGCACCGTCGGCATCGCGCTACCGCAGCCCTTCGTCGTGCGCGTGACTGACACGTACGGCAATCCGGTCACCGGCACGACGATCGGATGGGCGGTCACGGCCGGCGGTGGCTCGCTCGGCGGCACCGCGATGACGACGAACGGGTTCGGACGCGCGCGGACCACGTTGACGTTGGGCGCGACCGCTGGCCTGAACACCGTGACTGCGACCTCGGGCGGACTCACGGGCTCGCCCGTCACTTTCAACGCAACGAGCGCGGCCGCGAGCGCGAGCCTGCTCGTGCTGAATGCGGCACCGCAGAGTGTGCAGACGGCGGGCACAAGCGGCACGCCGATCATCGTGCATGCGCGCGATGGGTCGGGCAATCTCGCGACGGCCTTCAACGGCACGGTCCTCATGACGATCGCCAGCGGGCCGGGTGGGGCAACGATCATCGGGCCAAGCTCGGTGAACGCGCTCTCCGGTGTGGCCACATTCGGTGGGGTCAGCTTCGACAAGGCCGGGAACTACACACTCACCTTCGCCGCGAGTGGGT
>JAIETI010000002.1 GCA_019745365.1 Gemmatimonadaceae bacterium
CACATCGAACGCCTCCCGCAAGGCTCCCATCATGGCGGAGGTGTAGGAGGTCGCGCCGCTCTTGTGCCGGACTGCGGCCACGCCGCGCCCGGCTGCGCACCGCTCGTCTGCCATGTTGATGTCGCCGACCGGGGCGCGCACGCTTACCAACGTGTCGCCCGCCTCAGCGAACCGCGTCGGCGCGGTGCAATGCACGCGGCGCGTCGGGAATCGGAACCCGAAGTCGGTGCGGCCCTGATAGAACGGCACGCCCAGCCCGTCCTCGTTGTACGTCGATCCGGGCGGCGACTGCCCCATCGTGAGCTTGAACTCTTCGCCCACCGTCCCCACCCTCCACCCCTCGGGGATGGGGCCGAGGGGGGAATCGGTGAGGCGTGTGGGCCAGGGGGCGTGTGATAGGGCGGGGGCCGCGGGGGCCGAGCGGGGCGCGGGGGAGGCGGGGCCGCCGCGGCGGGCGGGGGGTACAGGTGGTGGTGAAGGTGGACGCGAAGGTGGGCCTGGGGCGGGCCGCAGCACGGGGTCAAAGTCCACGAACCACGACCGGAACACCCCGCGCGCCAGGTCCTCCAGCGTCCGGTTCATCCGCCGATTGAGCTCGATCTTGTCATCCAGCCCCCCCAGCACCCGCGCGATGGCCCGCTGCTCGGGGAGAGGGGGGAGGGGAATCGGAATCCGCTCGACTACTCCTTGATTCAGCGAGGGCATGGTGGTGCCGGTCGCGTGCGACAAAATCCAGTCTCGGTGTTCCTGATTCTGAAGGCAGTAGGCGATGTAGCGAGGCTCGCAGACCGTGCCATCCTTGGGCAATCGCAGTCGAATGCCATCGGAGCCGAGGAACCAGCCCGATTGTTCCTTCGTCACAATCGCGGATCTGTCCACCGCACCCTTTCGACCGAACACAATGTCGGCTTCCTCCAGCAAGTAGACCGAGAGCCGCGAGGTGACTGCGGGTGATACGCGCGGCGTGCGCTCATGTATCGTGATCCTGCCGTAACCAATCTCGCCGACCGAGATGAGCGGCACACCCTCCGCCGAATACTCGGCGGCCTTGAGCGTCGTACCGAACGGCCCAGTCTTGATGCTGCCGCCGTGGTCGGCAATGAGCGCACCAATCGTTGTTTCTGTCCAAGTATCACCCACGCCGCACCCCCAATCCGCCCGCGTGCAGGTCCGCTGATGCCAGAGGGGCGCGCCGCCCCTTCGGCACCTCCCCGGCTCGGACGCGACCATCACCCGCGCGGCACAGCGCGCTGATGACAGAGGGGCGGGCCGCTGGGGGGGCCTCCGGCACCTCCCCGGCCAAGAAGAAACGATCACCCGCGCGGCCGCTCCTCCCGCCTTCGACCCCGGAGGGGTCAAGGGGTGTAGCCACGGGTGGAGCGACGGTGCTCTGACCGTCGCGCAACCCGTGGAAAGCGTCGTGTGTGTGGGGGCCGCCCCGGCAGGGGCGGAGGAATCGTCCGTTCACATGATCGCGCCCGTCCCGCGCGGGCGAAGATCCCTCTGCCCCTCCGGGGCAGACTCGCGCGGGGGCGATCCCTTCCACGGGTTCCGCATCGCTGCGCGATGCTCCACCCGTGGCTACACCCCGTCGTCCCTCCGGGACGAAGACCGCGCGGGCCAGTGCGCGAACGCCGGGCCTCCGTGGGCCGTGCATTCCCCTCCCGGGCGCATCCATTCCCTCCCGTGGCGCGGCCATTCCCCTCCGGCGCGCCGCCCCGGGACCATCCGGCTCAATCGGACAACCGTCCGACTCACCCGGACGACGCGACGACTCATTCGGACGACCCGCCGGGTCACCTGTCAGCCCCGCCAGCCCGCCCGGACGACCCGCCGACTCAGCCGTCAGGCCCGCCGACTGACTTGGCGGCTCCGCCGGGTGGTCCGGACGACGCGACAAGCGACCTGTCGCGTCCGCCAAGTGACCTGTCGCGTCGCGGGGACGGTCCCCGCGAAGCAGAATCTGCGCGGCGGGGGCCAGCGCGAACCATCCGGTATTTCCGGAGAGTTCGATTCCGGCCCGCGCGAACTGTTCGGAAATCCCGAAGCGTTGCCCGCCGGCCCAACCTGTAAGTATCCCTAACGAGTTCATTTGGCCGTGGCTCCCATCGCCGCCGCCACCTCGGCCAGGCTCAGCCGGATCTGCTTCTCCAGCGCGGCCGACTGCTTGAACTGTTCATCAAGCGTCGCCGCCAGGTGCGGGAAGCGGTCCTCGAACGGCTCGTCGGGGTCGTCGCTCTCGGCCGCGCCGACGTAGCGGCCCGGCGTCAGGGCGTAGTTGTGCTCTCGGATCTCGTCGAGCGTCGCGGCCTTGCAGAAGCCCGCAACCTCGTCGGGCGTGCCCTTTCGCTTGAACTCGCGGTAGACGGATGCGATCTTCTCGACCTCTTCCGCCGACAGTTGCTTCTGCTTGCGCGAGCCGGGGATGAGCACGCCGAGTTTGCGGCCGTCGATGAAGAGGGTCTCGTTCTTCCGCGCGCGGAAGCCGTTGCCGCCGCCACGGTTCTTCGACAGGAACCAGAGGCAGCACGGGATCTGCGTGTTGGCGAAGAGTTGGCCCGTGAGCTGCACGATGCAGTCCACGAACCCGAGGTCAACCAGCGCCTTGCGGACTTCGAGCCGGTGCAGCTCGCTGTTGGAGAGTTCGCCCGTGGCCATGACGAATCCAGCGGAGCCGCCCGCGTACTTCTTTCCGTCCGGGTCACGGAGGTGATGCAGGAAGTGCATCATCCACATGGTGTTGGCGTTGCGCGGCGAGAGAGGCATGGGCTGGCCCTGGCCGTTCGCGCCCGCACGCTTGGCGAAGTCCAGCCGTGGGTCCTTGCTCGTGATGCGGTGAGCGCCCCAGCCGTCCTCGCCCTTCGCGCCGTCGTTGAAGGGGGGATTGGCGATGACGTAGTCGGCCTTCGTATCGGCGTGCAGATCATTGAAGTACGAACTGCCGAGTTGGATGTTGCCGTCGATGCCGTGGATGAAGAGGTTCATCCGGCACAGCCGGTACGTGAAGTCCTTGCTTTCCTGGCCGATGAACGACAGGCGGCCCGAGTGCTTCGTGAACACATCCGACTGCACGAACATGCCGCCAGCGCCACAGCAGGGGTCGTACACGACGCCGTCGGTGGGTTCGAGCATGGCGACGAGCGTGCGGACAATCGAGACGGGCGTGAAGTACTCGCCGCCGCGCTTGCCCTCGCTGTTGGCGAACTCGCCGATGAAGTACTCGTAGACGCGGCCGACCAGATCCTCGCCGCCGTGGTCCTGCTTGAAGATGTCCTTCGAGAACAGATTGATGAGCCCGGTGACGCCCTCGCGGTCGAGGTTCGAGCCGGCGTAGATGCGGGGCAGAAGGCCGCGGAGTTTGTCGGGATAGGTCTTCTCTAGCAGTTCCAGGGCGTCGTCGAGGATGCTCTTGATCGTGTCCGCCTGGGCGTGCTGGAGGATGTACGACCAGCGCGACTTCTCGGGGACGATGAAAGCACCCGCAGCGCGGTACTCGTCCGCGTCGGCCAGGATGCGGGCGCGGGCCTTCGCGTCCTTGGTGAAGTAATCGCTCTTCGGGTCCGCGAGCAACCCATCGAGGTCCTCGCGGCGGCGCTCGTAGCGGAGCGAGAGGAACCGGAGAAAGATGATGGGCAAGACGTACCGCTTATAGTCGGCGGGCTCAATCGAGCCGCGCAGGTTGACGGCGGCCTGCCACAGCTCCTTCATGAGCTGTGCCGTCCCGTTCTGCGGGGCTTCGTCCTTCGGCTTCTTCGCGGTCCGCTTGGCCATTTTGTACTCCGTCCATGTTCAGTGAACGTGGACAGGGTATCATAACCAGCGGGTCAAAGCCAGCGGATCAGGGTAGATCCGACAGCCCGCGTCAAAATGGAGTAGACGCCATGTCGAAGTCCAAGGGATTCAAGATCGGTCGGGACAATGAGACGGGCCGCCTGAAGTCTGTCGATCAGGCCAAGGCCAACCCCCGAGGGTCGTCAGTCGAGGTCATGCCCAAGAAGGGGAACGGGGACACGGGGCGCTACGACAACAAGAAGAAGTAGTTGTCAGCGGCGCGGCAGCGATCCCCACCGCCGCCGTTGCTCCATCCAGTCCATCACGCAGGCCACGTCGCGCAGCATGTGCTCGTGGATGGGATCGCGCCCACTCATCACCAGCGGCAGGAACAGGATCTCCTCCTGAATATCCGGCGCGAGGTGGCAGAGATTCATCAGCTGCGTGATCCGAGGCTGGGTGACGTGCGTCAGCCGGGCGATCTCGGAGATGTTGGCGACCTTGCCGGCGCGGATCATCTCGTCGAAGTGGATGGCCAGCGCCATCAGCCGGGAGATCCGCGGCACGCGGCCGGGGTCCACGGCCACGCGCGCCGCGGGCTTCGTGTCGATCGTCTTGCGCCCGTGTGCGGCGCGGTTGAAGAAGACCTTCGTCTTGACGGTGATCATGCCTGGGCCTCCGGTCCTTCCACGGCCCCGCCCGCGAGCGCCTTCACGCCCGACGGGTAGAACGACACCTCGATGCTGCTGTCGAGGGCGTCGAAGACGACCTTGTTGATCAGCAACTGGAGCATCCGGACCTGTTCTCGGGGCGCGAGCGCGGTCCAGACGTTGTCGAAGTCGGCAAACGCCGCGTGGAGGTCTTCGGCTGAGAGCACTTCCGCTCGGTGGCGTTCTACGGCGGCCCCAATGTCGCTGGCCCGCCGCTCCGCCTCGCGGATCTGGTCGTTGAGGTCGGTGATGCGGCCCGCGGACGCGGAGGACGCTGGCTCGGTGGTTGCCAGGCGGCGGATCTCGGCGTGATTGCGCCCCAGACCACGGTTGACGATGCGCAGCTCGGCGTCCAACTGCTCGATGGCCGCGTCTGCTTGCGCCCGCGATGCCGAGAGCGTCTCCTCCAGAACGCTCTGGTCCTGGCCGACGCAACGGATCTGTTCGACGACCGCCTTTTCGATCTCAAGGGCGGGCAGCGAACCACTCTGGCAACGAGCGCGGCCCTTCTTGATGGCGTTGCAGCAGACGTAGTACCGATACGCCTTGTTCCCACGCCGGGTAAAGGTGTGGACCATCGCGCTGCCGCACCCCTTGCAGTACAGCAGCTTGCGCAGGAGCGCCCCGAACTGGTTCCGCAGTTCGTTGCCGCGGGTCCGTGAATTCTTCTGCATCAGCACGTGAGCACGCCGGAACGTCTCCTCCTCAACTATGGCCTCGTGCTGCCCCTGGTACGTCTCGCCCTTGTGGACCACCTTGCCCATGTAGATCGGATTCGTCAGCGTGCAGTACACCGAGTGCCGGTCCCATTCCACGCCTCCGCGAACCACGCCCGCCTTCGTTCGCCACGATTTGGTCTTCCAGCCGCGTTTGCAGAGATCTTCACCGACCGACAGCAACGACCCGAGTTCGAGGTACCGCTCAAAGATGTGGCGAACCCGCGACGCCTCAGCCGGGTTGACGACGAGGCGTGGGCTTCCGTTCGAGCGGTCGACGTCGTACCCGAACGGCGGCGGACCGCCGCCCCATTTGCCCCGCTTCTTCGCCGCCGCGATCTTGTCCCGGATGCGCTCGCCGATGATCTCACGTTCGAACTGGGCGAACGACAGGAGGATGTTGAGCGTGAGCCGGCCCATCGAATGGGTCGTGTTGAAGTGCTGGGTAACCGAGACGAACGAAACCTTGTGGCGATCAAAGACCTCCATGAGGCGCGCGAAGTCCATCAGCGACCGGGACAGACGGTCCACCTTGTAGACCACCACGCAGTCGATTTTGCCCGCCTCGATGTCGGCCATCAGGCTCTTGAGGCCAGGCCGATCGACGTTGCCGCCGGAGAATCCGCCGTCGTCGTATCGATCGGGAAGCGCTGACCATCCCTCGTTCCGCTGGCTGGCGACGTACGCCTCCGCCGCCTCACGCTGGGCGTCGAGGGAGTTGAACTCCTGCTTGAGCCCCTCCTCGCTCGACTTTCGGGTGTAGATCGCGCAGCGACATTGCGGAGGCGGAGTGGCGGCGTGCTTTCCGTTCTGGGTGCCTCTGCTCATCGACGGCCCTCCAGGTTGAAGAACCGGAATCCGTTGACGTGCGAGCCAGTGACCGCCTTGGCGATCGCCGACAGGGAGCGGTAGCGCTCACCCTCGAACTCGAACCCGTCCGCCAGCACCACGACCCGCACCGTCCGGCCCCGGTAGTCCCGGACGATCGCCGCTCCCGCGGGTGGTAGCCGTGGGTCCGCCGTGGCGGCGAGGGCGACTTTCTTGGCGTCCTTGGGGGCCTCCCCGAGCGTGGCCCACTTGGGCGGCGTACGCCGCACGTCGGTCGGGTTGGCGAGTTGGGCCGCTCGGACACGGGCTCGTTCGGACAAGCCACCTTCGGCGTTGGCCTGGATGCGCCACGCGATGCGGCGGACGAGGTAGATGCGATGGCGGCTCTGAATCCGCTCGCCGAAGAGCTCGGCGTAGCGATCGTGCAGTTCGCCGATCGTCATCTTTTCCAGCGCCGCGAGGTCCTTCGAAACGGTTGTCGTCATGGGCAAGTCTCCAGATGCCCGCACCGCTAACGCGCGGTACGGTCAGACACACTGAGGCCGGCTTCCTCGCCCAGTTCAAGTTCGATGTCCGCTTCTTCTTGATGCTGCGGTGTCGGGGCGTGTGTGGCAGCTTCAACCGTGCCAACAACAAGGCCCGTCGCCTTGGCACGCCGGTGCCATCGCATCGCGCCGGTCGCGAGGATGGCGATTACCTCGCGGCGGCGCTGGTCGGCGGAAAGATTGGCGTCATCGTCATTGGCAACCATCGGCGGTGCTCCCGGCTCGTCGTCGGACGATTGAGGTGGCGTGGGGGCGAGAAGGCAAGGCATGTCTTCTCCCCGGCTACATACGCCACGCGGACGCGGGCTGTCCGCACTGGGCATGTGAACGGACAACTGGTTTCGATTCGTGTGGCACCTTCGCCAGCACGCGCGCTGCAACGCCCACGCAAGCGAGCCGATGCGTCGGCATCACACCAACCGAGTTTGCGTTCGAAATCGCCGTCGCCCCTGCCGAACTCGCCATGTGTTGCCGACCCACGAGCTGTCGGGTCACGGCTATAACGGCGTGCCGGGTGAGACGCAGAGACTCTGAGACTTTTTGGGTTTGGACGCGTCCCCGCAGGCCAGATGCCGCGCCCCGTAAGTCTCACGGCGCAAGTGAGTGAGACTTCCCGCGGTGGGGCATGTCGAGAGACTCGGCAAAACGCGGCCCGGAAACGCAAACGCCCCGGCCTTGCGGTCGGGGCGTTCACTTCTAACGGGTGGGTCGCCCAGTTTCTGGACGACCCGGGCAATAGCGGGGGTAGGATTTGAACCTACGACCTCCGGGTTATGAGCCCGACGAGCTACCAGGCTGCT
>JAIETI010000118.1 GCA_019745365.1 Gemmatimonadaceae bacterium
CTTCACAATATTCATCTGCGTTTCATGGAAACCTTGAGGGAGATTCATCGCTTCGTCGGCTATTCCGGTCACGAGCGAGGCATCGCGGTTTCGATCGGCGCGGTCGCGATGGGCGCGGTGATCTCCCACCTCGCGACCTGCGCCAGATCGAACACCAGCTCTCCCGTCGCACACGCGTCGATATCGGTGACGTGCAACGTGCCCGGCGGTTCCTCACCCGGCAGATGATGGTCGATCACCAACGGTGGCCGCGGGAGCTTGCGCACGGTGTCGGCGAGCACACCGAGTCGCTTCACATCAGAAATGTCGAGCACGACCAGGCGATCGGCCGCACGCAACGCGGACGCGCCCTCGGCGCTCCGGTCCTGCACATCGTCGCCGAGGAGGAAGCGGAACATCGCCGGCCACGGAGTGGGATTGACGATCCACACCGTAAAGCCGCGCGCCCTGAGCAGTCGTGCGAGCGCCACCTCGGACCCACACCCATCGCCGTCGGCGTTGATGTGGGTCGAGAGCGCGAGTCGTTCCCCCGGAACAAGATCGGCGAGCAGCCGTTCGATGGCCGCTCGCCGACCCGCCGGGACCTCGAGGAGATCCCGCATGCTTCAGTTAGGCCCTGATCAAGATTCGGACCGGCCGATCACGGAGTGCGATTTGCCGTAGATGAAGTAGAACGACATCCCGATCACCGTCCACCCGATGAGCAGCTTCCAGGTCAGCGCCGGGAGCTGCCACATCATGTAGAGGGTCGCGAACGCGCCGATGATCGGCACGAGCGGGACCATCGGGGTGCGGAACGGCCGCGGAAGCTCCGGCGAGCGCACGCGGAGCACCCAGACGCCGATGCAGACCGTCGCGAAGGCCGCGAGCGTACCGCCCGAGACCAACTCACCGAGCAGCCCCAGCGGGAAGAAACCCGCGATGGTGAGCGCGATGAGGCCGACGATCCAACTCGACGCCGACGGCGTCTTGTACTTCGGATGCACGCGCCCGAAGATCGGCGGGAGCAAGCCGTCCTTCGCCATCGTGTAGAAGATGCGTGGCTGGCCCATGAGCATCACGAGCACCACCGACGAGAGGCCGGCCACCGCACCGATGTTCACCAAGTTCTCGAGCCACTTGAGCTGCGGGACCTCGGCGATCGCGGCCGACACCGGATGCGCGACGCCGAGCTTGGCGAAGGGCGCGAGGCCGGTCATCACGAGCGACATCAGGATGTAGAGCACCGTGCAGATCAGGAGCGACGCGATCATACCGATCGGAAGGTCGCGTTGCGGGTTCTTCGCTTCCTGCGCGGCGGTCGAGACCGCGTCGAACCCGATGTACGCGAAGAAGACGACCGGGGCGGCGCGGAGCACCCCCGCCATCCCGTATTTCGTGCTCCCGTCCGGATTGGTCACCATCTCCGGGATGAACGGTGTCCAGTTGTCCTTGTTGATATAGAAGAAGCCGACGCCGATCACCAAGAGCACGATCGTCATCTTGATCGCGACGACGACGTTGTTGACCGTCGCCGATTCCTGCACGCCACGTACCAAGAGGAGCGTGAGCGTCACGATCAACAACACCGCAGGAAGATTGATGATCCCGTTGACGACCGAACCGCCCGCCGCCGAGCAGGCGTCACGCGTCGTATACGCCATGTGCGAGACCGCATCGACGATCGTCGCACCGGTCGCCGGATCGACGCAGGTGAAGGCGCGGACGACTTGATGTCCGTTGATCACCGTGAGCGGGGCGGAGGCGAACGCCGCTGGGATGTGGATCCCGGCCTCCGCGAGCATCGCGCTGAAGTACCCCGACCAGCCGACGCTGACCGTCGACGCCGCGAAGAGGTACTCGAGGACGAGGTTCCACCCGATGAACCACGCGACCCCTTCCCCCATCGTAGCGTAGCTGTACGTGTACGCCGAACCGGCGATGGGGATCATCGACGCGAACTCGGCGTAGCAGAGTCCGGCGAAGAGGCAGGCGAGCCCCGCCAGCACAAAGGAGAGCGACACACCGGGACCCGCGAAGTTCGCCGCGGCGGTGCCAGTGAGGACGAAGATGCCCGCGCCGATGATGGCGCCGATACCGAGCATCGTGAGGTTCAGGGCGCCGAGGGTGCGCTTGAGCTCACCGTTCGACGCACCCGCCTCGGCCTGCAACTTCAGGATGCTCTTCTTGGACCAGACTCCCATTGCGAGTCTCCCTTGGGGGGTGGCGGCGCGGGGGGGGGATGCGCCAAAGGATCGAGAGGGACCTGACAGTATGTCTGCTGCTATCTCATGACACGGCCGGGGGGTCCCCCCGGCCGTAACCCGTCCAATCTAGCCCTCGGGACGTTACGTCGCGCCAGCCCTAGACGCTGTAATTCGGCGCTTCGCGCGTGATCGTCACGTCGTGTGGATGCGATTCGCGCAGGCCGGCGGCGGTGATGCGCACGAACTCGGGCTCGGTGCGGAGCGCGTCGATCGTGCCGCAGCCGACGTAGCCCATCCCGCTCTTCAGGCCGCCGACGAGTTGGTAGAGCACATCCGCGACGGGGCCCTTGTAGGGTACGCGCCCCTCGATCCCCTCAGGGACGAACTTGCGATTGGCGAGCTCGCCGTCTTGGAAGTAGCGATCGGCACTGCCGTCCTGCATCGCGGAGAGCGACCCCATGCCGCGGATGACCTTGAAGCGACGCCCTTCGAGGAGGAGCGACTCGCCCGGGCTCTCTTCGGTGCCGGCGAGCATCGACCCCATCATGACGGTGCTGCCCCCAGCCGCGAGCGCTTTGACGACGTCACCCGAGTACTTCACACCGCCATCGGCGATGACGGGGACGTCGCCCGCGCCTTCGACGGCATCCATCACCGCCGTGAGCTGCGGCACGCCGACGCCAGCCACGACGCGGGTGGTGCAGATGGAGCCAGGACCGACACCGACCTTGATCGCATCGACGCCGCGCGCGACGAGCGCGGCCGCGGCATCACGCGTCGCGATGTTCCCAGCGACGAGTTGGACCTCGGGGAACGCCTCGCGGACCTTCGCGGCGGCCACGAGCACGCCTTCGCTGTGGCCGTGCGCGGTGTCGACCACGAGGGCATCGACGCCAGCGTCGACGAGGGCGCGCGCCCGATCGAGGTAGTTGCCCGAGGCGCCGACGGCGGCCGCGACCATCAATCGACCGTGCTGGTCCTTGGCCGCGTTGGGGAACTGGCGGCGCTTATGGATGTCCTTGACGGTGATGAGACCGATGAGCTGCCCCTTCGCATCGACGACGGGGAGCTTCTCGATGCGGTGCTCACCCATGATCCGCTCCGCTTCGTCGAGCGTGGTGCCCGCGGGGGCGGTGATGAGCCCCTGACTCGTCATCGCCTCCTGGAGCGGACGGTCGAGCGAGCGTTCGAACTGGAGGTCGCGGTTGGTGATGATCCCGACGAGCACGCCGTCGGCATCGACGACCGGCACGCCACTGATGCGGAAGCGCCCCATGAGCTGCACCGCTTCGCGGAGCATCGCGCTCGGCTGCAGCGTGATCGGGTTGCGGATCATCCCGCTCTCCGAGCGCTTCACACGATCGACCTCGGCCGCCTGCCGATCGATCGACATGTTCTTGTGCAGGACGCCGATGCCCCCCGCGCGCGCCATCGCGATCGCCATCTCGCTCTCGGTCACGGTGTCCATCGCCGCGGAGACGAGCGGGATGTTGAGGGTGATGCCGCGGGTGAAGCGCGACGCGGTGGAGACCTCATGCGGCAGCACCGTCGAGTGTCGCGGTGCGAGGAGGACGTCGTCGAAGGTGAGCGCGTCGGTGACGCGGAGGCGCGGGGCCGCCGGGGCCGGAACGCGCGACGACCCGCTGCCGGTCGAAGCCGGAGCGGGTCGTGTCGGGGCAGAGATGGTCGCCATAGCGGAAGATAGTCCTCCCCCTGCGCCCCCTCAAGCGGGGGCGGTCAGGGGGTCGGGTTCGGCGGCGGTGCCGGAGGTGCGGCCGGCGTCGGCGAAGAGGGCGCGGCGCCCGCGCCGGGCGACCGGCCGGAGACGAGGTCTTCGGCGACCGACTTCCCCGCGGCGGCGACGCCGTTGAGGACGCCCATCGCCTTGCCCATGAAGCCCATGGCGTCGGCGACGGCGGTGGCCGACACGTTGCCGGCGCGGAGCGTGTCCTCGACGCCTTCCATCATGCGTTGGAACACGTTCGGCGCGGGGGCGGCGCGTTCCGCGTACTTCGACTCGAGGAACTCGACGTAGTCCAGCACCTGATACGCCCGCTCGTCACTGAGCGTCTCGAGTCGGCGGAGGATGCGGTCTTTGAGGGCGGGATTCATACGTGCTCCGAAGTGAGGCGGACGCAGGTCAGCGCTTCCAGCGTGCGCGCGTGCCGCGCACATCAAGATGTACGTAGGGCGCACCCCCGAAGTTACCGTAGACGCCGATCCCGCCGACGAGGTCGGGGTGGTCGCGTTCGATCTGCTCGGCGGCAAGGCCGACCGTGACGGCGTCGCGATAGGTGATCCGACCATCGCCGTCGGCATCCACGGCGACGTCGGCAGCATCACCGAACTGATGGCGGGAATCGAGCGCGGCGCGCGGGACGCGGCGGTTATGCAGCGGGGTGCGAAAACCCGAATGGACATCGACCTGCACGTCGCGGTCCTGCTTGCCGCGCCAGAGCGCGACCAACGCGATGACCAGCTCGACCTTGTCGAGGATGCGTGGGTCGAGCGCGACGTAGCGCGGCCAGCGCGCTTGGTCGTCGTGGGTGAGGAAGTCCTCGAGTTGCAGATGCTGACTGACCGCGAGCGTCCGTGAACTCTCCGTGACTTCGACGAAGCCGCGCGGCGGTGGCGGCGCGTCGACGGCGTTGCGCTCCCACCGGTAGTTGCCGATCCGATAACCGTTGAGGGATGAGCCGATCTTCGCGCCATACGGCACCATCACGCCGACCAGGAGCGAGTCGAGAATGGTGCGCCCTGCATCGGCCTCGGCGATCTCGAGCCGGAAGAAGCCGGGCACACTCGGCGCTCGCACGCGCGCGCTGGCGAGTGGTGCCGGGGGGGCGACCGCCGCAGAGTCGTCGGCCCGCACCCAGCGATAGGCGAGCGCGGCGGGGTCACCCGCGACCTGGAGCGGGAAGAGGAACTCCTCGTTCGGCAGCGCGAGCTGTAACCGGACGGCGCGGCTCTCGCCGAAGGCCTCGGGCGACGCGCTCACCTCGGGCGCCACGTCAGACGGGGCGTCCTCCGATGGGCCGCCGAGGAATCGATCTGGCGGATTCTGGACGAGCACGAAGATGAGAAGGACGACGAGTGCGCCGAAGACCGCGCCCCAACGGGCGGCGGCGCGAGACTCATCTCCGGGAGGGCCGTGCGGTGGCATCACCGCGCGACGACTACCACCGTGCCCGTTGCCCGCGCACGTCGACGTGGACCCACGCGCTGCGCGTGCGCGTCGCGCGGTACTTCCCGATCCCGCCCACGAGTTCGGGATACTTCCTCTCCACCGCCTCGGCCGCGGCCGCGAGCTTCAGCAGGTCGCGCGTGCTCATCTTGCCGTCGCCGTCCTCGTCGAGGAAGACATCGGCCGCGTCGCCGTACTGGTGGCGACTGTCGCGCGCCCGACCGCCACGCCGACCCACGCCGCGTTCGTTGTACTGTGGTGAGCGGAACCCGCTCATCACGCGCAATCGCGTGGCCGGCACACCGCGCGCGTTCAGCTCGTCGATGATGAGCTCGAGCTTGTCGAGCAACGGCTCGCGCAGCACGAGGTACTTCGGCCAGACGTTCTGCTGGTCGTGCGTGATGAAGTCGCGCAACCGGAAGTGCTCCGAGACCTTGGTGTCGGCGTTCTCACGCGTGACCTCGATGAACCCCTCCGGGTTCGCGTAGGTCGCGGCGCGAAGCCGTCCCTTCTCCTCCGGCCATCGCCCGAGGCGGTAGCTCCCGACCTTCCCCTTCTCCTTCTCGGCGAAGGGGCGCATGGAGAAGAAGGTGAAGGGCTTCGCCGAGTCGCCGAAGAGCCGCTTGAGAGGTTCGAGCGCCATCGAGTGTCGGGGGGCAAGGAACCGAGCGAGAAGCTTCCCACTCCGCCCCGCGAGGGTATCCGTCGCGATCGAATCCTGGGCCCACGCCCCTCGCCCCGGCACGCAAAGCGCCCCGAGAAGCAGGAACGAGCGAAGGAGTCGCGGCAGGGTCAACGGAACCACCGGTTGGAAGGGAACATTGAAAGCTCGACCATTCGGTCGCCCGTTTACACCGAACACCCCCCGAACCTTTGTAGTTCCTGTCGTTCCTGTCCTTCCTGTCTCTCCTCTCAGTACACGTACACGGGCGTCCCCACCCCCACCACCCGCCACAGGTACTCGATGTCCTCATTGCGCACCCGGATGCAGCCATGCGAGGCCGCGCGTCCGATGGAGGTCGGTGCATCGGTGCCGTGGATGCCGTAGCCATCGCCGAGGTAGAGGCGATTCACACCGAGGACGCCGAGGTATTTGCGCTGATTGGTGCCGATGGGGGGCATGACGAGGCGATCGCCGACGATGATCTCGGTTCCCTCGCGGACTTCTATGGGCGTCTCGCGACCGTCGTCCGTGCGCACGACGACGTCATTCCCGCTCACGAGCATCGTGCTCCCGCCCGGCATCGGAAGTGGGCGGCCGCGCTGCAACGCGTAGAGCTTCTTGCGTCGCGCCTGCGCCGCCTCGACGTAGTGCCAATCGGGCGGCACCCACGCGGGCTCGATGTCCTTGCGTTGCACCGTGAGTCGGCCGCGCGGCGTCTCAAACTTCCATTTGGCCTTGCCCGCCCCTTCGAGGTGCTTGCCTGTTCCGGTAGCCACGCGCGTGGTGAAGAGCACCTCGTCACCCTGCTTGTACCACAATCGGTTGTCCGCGATGGAGACGACGAGGTAGGGGCGCCCCGAGGAGGAATCCTCGCGTGCCGCGTTCAGGAGCGACGCGAGCGAGTCGGTCGCTGACCCCACCTGTCGCGAGACCGTGGCGAGGAGTTCGGAGTCAGCGGCGAACGCCGCAGCCGCCAGCGCACGCCGCTCGCGCGCGTCCACCGCGCGCACGCCCCGCCACCCCGCAAGCGCGATTGCGGCAAGGGCGAGGAGCCACCCAAAGGTTCGCCTCACGTTGCTTCCTGTCCTTCCGGTCGTTCCTGTAGTTCCGGCCCTTCGTCATACACATACACCGG
>JAIETI010000077.1 GCA_019745365.1 Gemmatimonadaceae bacterium
AGAAGGCGCTGCTCGTTCAGGGGCAGGCGTATCGACAACAGTACGGGTTCAACGCGATCCACTT
The DNA here is from genome assembly GCA_019745365.1 of Gemmatimonadaceae bacterium. Taxonomy (GTDB): domain Bacteria; phylum Gemmatimonadota; class Gemmatimonadetes; order Gemmatimonadales; family Gemmatimonadaceae; genus JAIETI01. Next base: position 65 of record JAIETI010000077.1, read on the forward strand.
GCTTCCAGTCAACCTGTACGGTCCTGGGGACAACTTCGACTCCGCGTCCTCGCACGTGATCCCCGCGCTCATTCGCCGGTGTGAGGAGGCCCGCGCGGCGGGTACACGCGAGATCGTGTTGTGGGGGGACGGCTCGCCGACGCGCGAGTTCTTGTTCGTCGAGGACGCAGCGGAGGCGTTGCTCCTCGCCGCCGAGCGCTACGACGGTGCGGATCCGGTGAACATCGGCTCGGGCGCGGAGATCGCGATCCGTGACCTCGCGCGACTCATCGCTCGGCACACCGGCTTTGACGGGGAGATTCGCTGGGATCGTAGTCGCCCGAACGGCCAGCCCCGGCGCCGACTCGACGTCACGCGCGCGGAGCAGTGGTTCGGCTTCACCGCGCGCACGCCGCTCGAGGTCGGACTCGAACGGACGCTCGCGGCGTACCGTGGGCAGGCTCGGCGTTCCGACGTACCGACTCCGTAAACCCAACCACATTCCGGGTACGGCCCATGCCCGACCGCCTCCCAAGTCTCCTTCTCCAGCTCATCGTATGGGTCCCGCCGCTCCTGATCGGGCGCGCGGCGGGGCTGCGTGCGCGCCACCGGAGTGGACGAGCGCCCCACATCGTCGCAGCAATCTCAGTCGCCGCGTGGGTCGCAACCTGGGTCGCGATGAATCGCCTCGCGCCGCCGCCGTACCTACCCGGCGTCACGCACGATCCGATGACCGCGCCGCCGGAGGCGATCCAGGCGCTCGTGCGCCTCACGATCGGCGTCGTACTTCCGCTCTGTGCGATCGTCGCGGCCATCGCGTTCCGCCGCGCGCGTGCGGCAGCCGCAGTATCGCTCATCGCGTCGCTATCGGGTTGCGCCGCCATCCTCGGAACCGATGACACGGTGTGCACGACAGAGCTCAGGCACGGGCTGCTCGTCACCGTCCGGGACTCCATCAGCGGGAACGGCGAAGGCGCCGGCGCGACGTTGATCGCACGCGACGGTGCGTACGTCGACTCGCTAGCGATCCCCGCTGCGAATCGGTGGATGGATACGATGCCACTGTGGGCCGCTCCCGAGCGTCCCGGCACCTACAGCGTCACGGTGCGAAAGCCCGGCTTCGCCGACTGGGAGCAGCGCAACGTGGTCATCGGGAACGACCGCTGTCACGTGATCCCGGTGCGGCTCACCGCGCGGCTGCGGCGCGCGGCGATGGTGCCCACCGCACGCGGAGCCTGACGCGGCCATTCGTCCCGCCTCGCATATTTCTGGCGATGACCGACCCGATCAGTGCCTTGGAAGGCGCCAACGACGATCACGCTCGCGCCGAGGGAGAGATCCGCAGCGACGGAAGGATCATCGACCTGAGCGTCATCGCGATCTGCATCGACCCCGACGCGCCGATCCTCGATCGCTTCTTGTCGAGTCTGCGCCAGTACACGACGGTCGAGTACGAACTGATCCTGATCGACAACGGGGGGACCGACGCCGGCGTATCCGCTCGCCTCGCGAGCGAAGCGGACCGATATCTGCGGATCGAGGAACGCGTGAGTGTCGCGGCGGCGTGGAATCGTGGCCTTGGCCTCGCGGCAGGGCGGTACGTGCTGATCACGAATGATGATGTGGTGGTGCCGCGGCGGTGGTTCGAGGAGATGCGCGACGTGTTCGTGACGCATCGGACCGCGGGGCTCGTCGTGCCGCTGATGAATCATGCCGTGCCGGAGCAGCGCCCGCGCGTGGACATCTCGCACGTCGATACCGCAGGCCCCGTGGCCCTTGCGCGATTCCGGCAATTCATCTGGGGCGCGTTCATGCTGTTCTCGCGCGACGCCCTCGTTCGAGTGGGCGGTTTTACGGACGCGTTCGCGATCGCGGGCGGCGAGGATCTCGACATCTGCTTCAAGTTGTACGAGGCGGACCGGGATGTGTACGTGCAGCACCGCGTGTTCGTGTATCACGAGTGGGGCTCCACCGGCCTCCGCCTGCTCGGTGCAGCCCGCCGTCGCGAGCTGTACGAGGCGAACTACGTGGCGTTCAAGGCGCGGTGGTATCGCTACACCAAGGACTGGGACCGTCCGCCGTCGTGCCTTCGCCGATGGCTCTCGGCGTTGGGCCTTCCGCCGTCGCGCGCGTGATCTCGGTCATCATCCCGGCGAGGAACGAGGCGGCGCACCTCGAACAGTGCCTCACGTCGCTCCGCGCGCAGTCGCTTCCTGCGGCAGACTTCGAAGTCATCGTCGTGGATCATCGCTCGCGGGACGGCACGGCCGAGGTCGCTCGCCAGTTCACGCCGCAGGTGATCGGCTGCGATGCGCCCACGGTCGGCGCGGTGCGCAACGCCGGCGTGCGCGCGGCGCGCGGCGACACGGTCGCGTTCATCGATGCCGACTGTGTCGCGGCGCCCACGTGGCTAGCGGGCATTCGAGCTGCGCTCGCCGAAGGTGGCATCGCTGTCGGCAACAAGTATGATGCGGCGCCAGATGTCGGCTGGATTGAGCCGCTCTGGCTGGGGACAGCCGTCGAGGGGCGCGTGCGGACGACCGAGCTCTGGTCGGGGAACTTCGCCCTCGCGCGCGAAACCTTTCTCGCGTGCGGCGGTTTCGACGAGACGCTCGTCAGTGCCGAAGACGTCGAGTTCTCGTCGCGTTTGGCTCAGCTAGGCCCGCTCTACTTCGACGGTCGCGTCCGTGTCCGCCACGAAGGAGGCCCGCGGACGCTTCGCGCGTTCGCGCGGCAGCAGCTCTGGCATGGCTTCGAGGAGCGCGAACTCAGGCGGCGCGGATTGGATCGGAGCACGTATGGTCCGTCGGTCGGCGCCATGGTCGGCCTTCTGCTCGCCCTCAGCGCACCACTGCTCCCCAATGCACCGCGGCTCGGGGCCCTGGGCGCGCTTGCGGTATTTAGCGCCGCTGCGTGGCATCTCGACCGCCAGCTCGCCGGTAGTGATCGGCGCGCGCTGCGCGCCATCGCGGGCCTCTACGTCCTCAACGTAGTTAGTGTGTCGGCACGCGCTGTGGCGCTGTTCCTCCGAGTGGTGGGACAACGGTGGAGTGGGCGCCCAAAGTCCGTTCGTGCCAACCCAGGGTCAGTCCAAGGCGGAGATTCGTCAGATCATTGCGGAGGCGATAGTAGCGATTCCACTGACGCGTGACCTCCACATTCCCGCCGACATCGAACACCGTACCGAAGTGCAGCCACGATGCGCCGGCGGTCAGATCGAGTTGGTGATTCAAGAACCCCCCCTCAGCGCCCTTGCCCCGATTCGCCGGAAACGCGTAATCATCGTCGTAGCGGATGCGTTCGACGAACACGCCGAAGCGCCCATCGGCCGCGTAGCGATCGAGCCCGAGGAACTGCGCATTCGATCCCGGGCCGATCGGCGCACCGAGCAGCTGGCCGCGATGGGTATAGCCCTCGCGCACGAGTCCGTGGGTGTAGAACGCGCCGCCACCTCGAACTACCTCGGTGCGCGTTTGCCCCAGATTCGTGTTCTCTGCCCTGAGTACCCATCGGCCGGCCGCGGCGTCGCCATCGAGGACCTTCTGGAGTCCGGCCGTGTAGCCGCGGGCATGATCCGGTTCGGTCAGGAGATCGCGCAGGTCGCCCGCAAAGTCGTTTCGCGCGTACTCGAGGTATACCTCGACCCTCGCTGCGGGGAGCACCCATCGTGCGACGACGGAGGCGAGCTGATCATCGAGATCGTTGCCGACACTGCCATCCTCCAGTCGCTTCGTTCCCCAGTTCAGGAGTGTGCCGAACGGCCGCTTGACGTCCTCGAGACCCGGCCCGCCGACCGGCCACCGGCGATACAGCGCGCGAGCGGCACCGACTGTGAGCCCTGGCAAGAACGACGGGCGATAGCCGACGGTGAGTCCTGTGAAGATGCGCCGCGCGTTCGCGTCTCGCGCGGCGGCGAACGGCGAGCGGCGAAGTTCACCATAGGTGCCGCGAACCTCGAAGTCGCCGATCGCGCTCCGCAGCGGCCGCCCCGTTCCGATATCGAGGTGAGCGAACCCCGGCGCGGCGCTCCCCATGATGATCGCGTTCCGCGTGCCGGGCCCCCACCACAGATTCTCGGTGGAGAGCGCCGCCGTGAACGCCTTGAGATCGACCCGCAACTCGCTCTGTCCCCAGTCGAAGCGACGCATCGCACTCTCACCGAAACGCTGCGGAAGATCGATATCCGCGTTCCATGGGTACGCGTACGGCGATCCGGGTGACGCCGGCCCCGTTCCCAGCGGAAACGCTCGGTTCTGCGCGTACACCACCGTCGGATAGAGCCGTCCGGTGAATGGACCCCAGGTGACGTCCGCTCCCCCTCGCACCGTCGCAGAAAGCCCGCGTCCACCCCACGCCGCGCCATCGTTCACGGTGCGCGGGAACCCAGAGTTGTACACGATGTCCGACTGGGAATCGAGAATGCGGAGCGCGAATCGCCGTGTCGTCGCCGCGCGCGTGGCCAGCGCGTAGCGGTCGGCCCAGAGATGCGCCGAATCGACCACGAGGCCGCCAGCGCTAGGGGCGGTCGACGATGCCCAGTAGACCAGCGGCGTCTGCCGCGCTTTGCCCTGTAGCTCCAAGAAACGCACGTAGTCAGACAGGGGCGACGCCGGAACCAGCGGCTGCTGCGCACCCACGCCACGGCTGAGCAAGAGTGCCGCGGCGCCCAGTGCCATCCGCCGCGTTCGAGGTGAAACCATGACGAGTCGTCGATGCATAGCATACATATAGGCCTGGTCGCCGACCAGCGCCACTCGCGGCGCTTCCCGATTGCCAGGGGTCGGACCTTGGCCTATCATCCGCTCTTCCTCCGGTCGCCTTCCCCTGCACGCCGCCCGCGCAAGAGCGCGGGTGGTCCAGCCCCGCCCGCCGTTGCGCCCGCCGCTCATCGCTTTGTTCGTCCTCGGGGCCGTGTACCTGATGTGGGCGCTGCTCTCCTACTGGACGAACTACAACAGCTGGCTGCGGTATCTCGCCTGGAAGCTGCGTCGATCGGGCCCCACGCGCCCGTCGTTGCCAGCGGTGTTTCCGATGGTCACGGTGCAGCTCCCGGTGTTCAACGAGGCCACCGTCGTCGCGCGCCTTCTCGAAGCGTCAGGAGCACTCGACTGGCCCGTCGATCGCCTGGAGATCCAGCTTCTCGACGACTCAACGGACGGCACGCCGGTGATCGCCGGTAGGGTGATCGCCCAACTCCGCGCGCGGGGATTGCGCGTCGCACACGTCCGCCGAGCCGATCGCGAGGGTTACAAGGCGGGCGCGCTACGCAATGGGCTCCGTCAGGCCCACGGCGAGTTCATCTTAATTCTCGACGCCGACTTCGTGCCCCCCCCCAACCTCCTGCGGCAGCTCATCCCCTGGCTCAACGACCCTGCCGTCGCGATGGCGCAGGGTCGCTGGACCCCGCTGACTCCGCCGCGATCGATGATCGAGCGAAGCGCTGGCCTCTGGATCGATCGGCACTTCGCGATCGATCAGCTCTCGCGCAGTCGCTCGGGACAGTTCTTCCACTTCAACGGCTCCGGAGGGGTGTGGCGCCGCACGGCAATCGAGGACGCCGGTGGATGGAGCGAAGACACGCTCGCTGAGGACCTCGATCTCTCCTTCCGTGCGTGGCAGCGTGGGTGGAAATTCGTCTTCGACGACGACGCTATCGTCCCCGCCGAAGTCCCGTCGAGTGTCGCGGCCCTCCGCATCCAACAGTCCCGATGGTCGCGAGGGGCCTTCCAAGTTTCGCGAAAAGCGATCCCACGGCTTCGCGCCGCCCGCTGGCGCGATCGGGTGACGGTATCGCTTCATCTCACGGGGTATGTCTTCCCAGTGCTGATCCTCGCGCTCGCGCTCACCACTGGCCCTGCGGTGTGGGCGCGCGGATTCCATCCGTTGCTGGGGCTCTTCGCGGCGGACATCCCAGCGGTGGCGTTCTTCATCGGCCTCTTCGCACAGGTTGGATGGCAGCTCTTTCACGAAGGCCCTCGCGCCGGCTGGCTCGAGATCGAAGCCGCCGCCATCGGCATCGGGATGGCCCCGCTCGTCGCGCGCGCAGGTCTGTCGGGGCTGCGTAGCGACGGCGGAGAGTTCCGCCGCACACCGAAGGCCACACGCGCATCGAGCAGCGCTCCGCCGATGGTCTACGTCGAAGGTGTCCTCGGACTCGCCGCACTCGGCAATGCCTGGTGGGCGATCGCGGCAGGCAGTCCGCATATGGCGCTCTTGCCGCTCCTCGCAGGTGCGGGACTGCTGGCGTTCGCGTGGCGTACGATCCGCCCGTAGCGCCCTCGGTTCACATTCATCTTTTTCGCGATCCACCGGCCATCCGACGCGATCGTCGACGAGAGCTCGTCAGCAACTCCTGCGGTGGGCGAACGCGAAGGGACGCAAGGCACGGCGAGGTTCGGATGACGGCGAGCTGTTCTTCGGGCGTGCCATGCGCCACGATCGGACGGCCGAACCGTTGGATCGCAATCCAGGGCCTAGACCTCGTCGGCGGCCAGCGACAGATTCATCCGCTCCGATGCCCGCCCCGTCCTCCGCCTCACGTCAGATCGACGCCCATCTTCGCGGCCTCACCGACTGGCGAGGCACCACGCTCGCCCGTGTGCGTGCGCTCATCCTCGCGGCGAACAAGGAGATCGTGGAAGAAGTGAAGTGGCGCGGTGTTCCCGTCTGGTCGCACCACGGCATCATCTGCACCGGCGAGCACTACGCAACGGTCGTGAAGCTCACCTTCGCGTACGGCGCCAGTCTGCCGGACCCGAAAGGGCTCTTCAACGCGAGTCTCACCGGCGGAACGCGACGCGCGATCGACATGCACGAAAATGACCGCATCAATGCGCGCGCGCTCACCGCGCTTGTGAAAGCTGCGATCCGCCGGAATATCGAAGCGACGACCGCGCCGGTGCGCGAGGCGAAGCGGACGCCGATCAAACGACTGGCCGGGGGGAATCCCCAGATCGCCAAAGCGGATGGGGCCGCGCCC